>CALXFP010000207.1 GCA_944387615.1 uncultured Oscillospiraceae bacterium
CAAGGAAATTATGGACAAACTTCTGGAAGTGGAGGAATGGAAATGAGAGACAAACTGATCCAATATGTGCAGCTGCTTTTTGCAGGCGCGCCGGATAGCGAAGATATGAAACAGGAAATTTTGCAGAACACCCTGGATCGCTATGACGATCTGATTGCCGAGGGACGTTCTCCGGAGACAGCTTACCGGATGGCAATTAAGGGCATCGGAGATGTCAACGACATTCTCAGCGGAACTCCCCAGGGACGGCCTTGCCCGGAATCTCCGGTCAAAACAAAAGACGACAGGGATACGCCTGCGAAAAAGGCACTGCGGGCCATTGCCATTGCGCTGTACATTCTCTGTCCGATACCGCTGTTTCTGCTCAGTGAAATGGGAATGGAAGTGATTGGGCTGTGTGGCCTGCTGGTCATGGTAGCGGTGGCTACAGCAATGATGATGATTGGTGCGAAAAAAGAAGATCAGGATACAGATGATACTTGGGACAGCCGACCTGCCGGACCGAAGGAAGAGCTGCAAAAGAGCATCAACACCGTAATCTGGGTGGCGGGCTTTGCGGCCTACCTGCTGATCAGCTTCCGAACCCACGCCTGGTATATTACCTGGCTGATCTTCCCGCTGATTGGCGCAGTCCAGGGGCTGATTCGGGCCATTTTAGACTTGAAGGAGGAAAAGAACCATGAAGCATAATGCGATTTTGCGGATTATTCTGTGGAGCGTCGTGATTGTTCTGCTGCTGGGAATCCTGGGAAGTGTACTGCTAGGCTCCGCTGTATTCAAGATGTATAAGTCCAGCTCTGTTGCTGCGACTCCGACCGTAGAGACGAAGGAAGCGGATTACATTATAGACGCACCTAAGGAAAGCATCCTCGTGCCGCAAAATACCGAGGCATCCACTCCGGCACAGGTCAATACCCAGGACGATGTGACGACAGTTCCTGCTGCTGGCATCCGGGAAATGGAAATCAATTGGGTATCCGGCAATATTCTGATTCAGACTGCCGATGTTGCGGAAATCCAGATTACCGAATCCGGCGCTGCCAATGCGGACTGTGAAATGCAGGTTCAGACCAAAGGGGAGAAGCTGAGCATTGCTTTCTCCAAAGGGACAGAAAAGTTCCTGGGCTTTGGGCTCCATGGAGAACTGAGCAAGGATTTGACCATCACGGTCCCCCAGAACTGGGAGTGTCAGGATCTGGAAATCGACGTCGCTTCTGCCAAGGTGGATGTGCAGAACCTGACGGTTTGGGATCTGGAATTCAATGGCGCCAGCGGGGAATGTAACTTCACCGACTGCACCGTGGATTCTCTGGATGTGAATACCGCTTCCGGAGATGTGTACTTTACCGGCAGACTGCGGGACTTTGACTGCGAGGCGGCTTCCGCCAGTGTCTATGCCAAGCTGAGCAATGTACCGGAAGAAATGGATCTGGAAACCATGTCCGGCCTGATGGATATCACCCTGCCGGAAGATGCCGGGTTTACCGTGTCCATGGAGTCCATGAAAGCGTCCTTTACCTCGGAGTTTGACACCACCACCCAGGGTAATCGGTATGTCTGCGGCAACGGACAGTGTAAGATTTCTGTAGAATCCATGAGCGGCGAAGTGATTCTGCGCAAAGGCTAAAAAAGATGGTCAGGAAAGGGAAATCCCATTCCTGACCATTTTCTCTTAAAATTCGCCTGCGTCGTACATCACGGCAGAGAGAGCGCACAAGGGAGCGGTTTCACACCGCAGAATCCGCTTGCCCAGGGTGCAGATCTGCAACCCAGCGCTCCGGGCCAGTTCTACCTCGGATTCCTCCAGCCCGCCTTCCGGGCCGGTCAACAGGCTGACTGTATGGTAGGAACCCTGCAATGCCTGCTTGAGGGTAAACGCCTGCTCATTTTCGTAAAACAGCAGGGCCTTGTCCGCCTGAGCAGCCCGCTCCAGCACCTGCTTGTAACTTCCCAGTACCAAAACCTGGGGAATCCTGCCGCGGCCGGATTGCTCAGCAGCGGAGGCGGCAATTTTCTGCCAGCGCTCCAGTTTCTTTTTCAGGCTTTTTTCATCCGGCCGGGACACACACCGGGCAGAAGGGAATGCAATGATTTCGTAAGCCCCCAGTTCTGTAGCTTTTTGAATCACATGCTCCAGTTTGTCCCCCTTGGAGAAGGCCATGTAGATGCTCACCTGCACGGCAGCTTCCGAGTCCGATGCCTTCCGGGACAGAACCTGGAGCTGATACTCCTGACCCTGTACGCCGGAAATCCGGCACAGACACTCCTGCCCCTGTCCGTCACACAGCAGCAGGGTTTCCTCTGCTTGCAGCCGCAGCACCTTGGCATGCTGGGCGTTTTCGCCTGTCAGTACCGGGGAATCGGAGCAAAGCTGCTCCGGAGTTACAAAGAAACGAACCATTTCCCAACACCTCATTATCATTTTTTATAGTGTAGCAGAACCGGGGGGAACTTGCAAGGGTTTGGGAAAAAAGTATTGACAAATTCTGCCCCAGTGGCTATAATAATCAGGAATCTTTGCGAGAGTGTTGGAATGGTAGACAAGCACGTTTGAGGTGCGTGTGGTTATGCCGTGTGGGTTCGAGTCCCATCTCTCGCACCAAAAGCCAGCGATACCC
>CALXFP010000208.1 GCA_944387615.1 uncultured Oscillospiraceae bacterium
ATGGTCATTTCCAACCCCAGCTTCAGCGCAGCCTGAATGTCTGAAAAGGCCAATTCTCTCAGCCGATCCACTCCCGGGAAGTCCCGGTTGGGCTCCATATAGTCTGCCACATAAATAATGGTTTCAAGCAGATTCATCCCCGCTTTTCCTGTGGTATGGTTGGCAATTGCGGAGACAACCCGACTGTTCTCACAGAAAATCCGCTCTGCTACCAGAGAACCTGTCAGCGCATGGAGGGTTTTCGGATATTTCCGAGAAAATTCACTGAGCATTTTACCATAGGCTTGGCACAATGTCAATTGCAGGGGGCCATCCAGGGCTTTGGTAATGTCATGAAGCAAACCTGCTCTGGCAGCGTCTGTTTCATCAGCCCCCCATCGTTTGGCCAGTTCCACTGCTGTATCACGGCACCCCAGCACATGGGCTACCCGATTGGGTTTCAGCAGACCAACCACCACACGCTCCAATTCGTCCATAGGCAGCCCTTTCCAGTCAGCCCCTGAATCATACAGACCATGTTCCTGTATATAGGCACCGACGCCTTCCGGCAGAAAACTATCTGCGCACCGGAAAGCCAGCATCCGACGCAATTGGGTGGAAGAGATTGCATAGATGGAATTTTCCAGCAGAATCACTTTGGCGCCCATGTTCTCCAGTCTGATTTTTTGCGCCTGCACTGCGGAAATCTCGTCCTTATCACCCCGATAGGCGACCGCCAGAGATGCATTCTTCAAAATCTGCTCCGGTTGACGCCAACCATCAAACGACAGAAACATATCTGTCCCCATCAGCAGAATTAACTCCGCATCCGGATAGCAGGCCCGTATCTGGTTCAGGGTTTCATAGGTGTAACTGGGACCGTCCCGTTTCAGCTCAATGTCAGAGGCAATCATTCGTTTATCGCCGGCAACAGCAAGCTTGAGCATCTCAAAACGCTGCTCCGGGAGCGGAGAATTTTCCGGTAATTCTTTATGAGGTGCAATCCGATCCGGTATCAGCATCAGCCGATCCAAACGCAGTGCTTCCATCGCCTGGGTTGCCGCCTGAATATGCCCAACGTGGGGGGGATTAAAGGTTCCGCCATAAATGCCGATTCTATCCATGTTGCACCTCTCCCATCTATTCGTAATAATAAAGATTACTTACCCTGTTTGCGAAGCTGCCTTTCCCGGTCTCTCTCGATGGCCTTTTCAATTGCCTGTTCCCGGAAATACTGATTCCTCTGTTCCCTGGCCTGTCTGGCTGCCTGACGTCTGGCACGGGCAGCTTTTCCAACGGGGTCCGCTTTGCTTTTCGGCGTTTCCTTTCGCTTGGCACGTCCGGTCTGGTTACGCTGCTCCTGACATTTTTCGCTGAAGCGATACAAGACAAATTTGGAGCCGACACAGGAAATTCCATCGGCGCCGGTAGCCTCACAAATCGCATCGCTAACTTCTCTTGCGCTCATCAGCGCGGCTTCCAGCACTTTCCCTTTGATCAGCTCCCGGGCTGTCAGCAGCCGATCTGCCTCTTCTATCACAGCTTCTGTAACGCCATCCTTGCCTACCATGAGGGTCGTTTCCAGAGCGTTTGCCTGAGCACGAAACTCGGCGCGCTGCTTGCTTGTCAGCATAGATTGGCCTCCTTTAATTTTTCGTAAAATGCCTTCAAGGCATTTGCGCGGTGGGATACTTGGTTTTTTTCCTCCGCAGAAACTTCTGCCAAGGATTTTCCATAGGGAGGATAGTAAAAAATGGGATCATATCCGAATCCGCCTTCACCAGCAGGTGCCCGAAGAAGTTCACCGTGTACCTCTCCCCTGGCCTGAATCACCTGTCCTTGGGGCGTAACCAAGGTGATCACGCAGACGAACTGAGCCTGACGCTGTCCATCGGGGACATGTTCGGTATTTTTCAGCAATAGCTGAAGACGCCCCCAATCATCCAGTGTATCATCAAATCCATACCGAGCAGAGTATACCCCGGGTTCTCCGTTCAGCGCATCCACCGCAATACCGGAATCATCTGCCAGTGCAGGCAGACCTGTAGCCTGCATCACTGCATTTGCCTTTAAGAAAGAGTTTTCTTCAAAGGTTGTTCCGGTCTCTTCCACATCGATATCCACGCCAAGATCCGATTCCATTACCAGTTCAATATCAAACTTCTCAGTAATCTTACTGATTTCCACAAGTTTATGAGGATTTTTACTGGCCAAAACAACTTTCATACTGCAGCTTGTCCTCCATCAAATCAACGCATCCACAAAGTCTTTGGGAACAAAGGGCATCAAATCATCAGCCTGTTCTCCCACGCCAACGAACTTAACCGGGATCTGCAAAGCGTCAGCTACTGCAATCACAATTCCACCCTTGGCTGTCCCGTCCAGTTTTGTCAGCGCAATTGCGGTGACACCCGCAATCTCCTTGAACTGCTTGGCCTGGATCAACCCATTCTGACCGGTTGTACCATCCAGCACCAGCAGCACTTCCTTTGCCGCCTCCGGCAGTTCCCGGTTGACAATACGACTGATTTTATTCAATTCGTTCATCAGATTGGTTTTATTGTGCAATCGTCCGGCAGTGTCGATGATGATGACATCCGCATTCTTTGCCTTGGCAGATTGAACGCCATCGT
>CALXFP010000209.1 GCA_944387615.1 uncultured Oscillospiraceae bacterium
CAGGAGCCGCAGCATCCGCCCTTTTTCCGATCCCGGCGCATGACAGCCACTGCGGCAATCACAGCCAGAATCAGTACAGCCAGCACAACTGCGTTGCCCCAGTTGGCGCAGATCCATTGTATCATAGGGATTTCCTTTCTTTTTACACGCCAATTTTCACGGGGATATCCGCATGGCGGTTTTTCCGGACCACCAGGTATACCAGCCCTGCCAGGACAGCCACTGCCACAACGGTCAGAATGCCGAAGCTGGCTTCCCCGGTGAACAGTCCGCCGATCTGGTAGACAATCAGGGAAATGGCATAGGCAAAGCCGCACATATAGCCGATGGTGGCCAGTGTCCATTTTCCGCTGTTCATCTCCCGGCGGATGGCACCGATGGCGGCAAAGCAGGGAGCGCACAGCAGGTTGAAGATCATAAAGCTGTATGCCCGGACGGGGCCGAAGTCTGCGGCAATCATGGCCCAGATTTCGCTGCCCTCTTCACTGAGTTCCCCGGCATAGTGGTACAGAGTGCCGAAGGTCATGACTACTTGCTCCTTGGCAATCAGACCGGTGAAGGTGGCAACGGTTGCCTTCCAGGCCATATCCCCCATCCAGCCCAGGGGATAGAACAGCCAGGCAATGGCCTTGCCCAGATCTGCCAGCAGGGAGGTGTTGTTGTCCGAAACCGCCTGGAATACGCCGTTTTCAAAGCCGTAGCTTTGCAGGAACCACAGCACGATAGAGCTCAGCAGCACAATGGTCAATGCCCGCTTGACGAAATCCCAGCCCCGCTCACCGGTGGAGCGCAGCACATTCCGGGCAGAGGGCAGGTGGTAGGTGGGCAGCTCCATAACGAAGGGAGCAGGCTTGCCAGCCAGCGCCTTGAATTTCTTCAGAATCACGCCGGAGGTAACCACAGCGCCTACGCCAATGAAGAAGGCGGAGGTGGCAACCAAGGGGGAATTGCCGAATACCGCACCGGCAAACAGGCCGATAATGGGCATTTTGGCGCCGCAGGGAATGAAGCCGGTGGTCATTACTGTAATTTTCCGATCCCGGTCCTGCTCAATGGTTCGGGAAGCCAGAATACCGGGAACGCCGCAGCCGGTAGCCACCAGCATGGGGATGATGGACTTGCCGGACAGGCCGAATTTGCGCAGAATCCGATCCATAATAAAGGCCACCCGGGACATATAGCCCACATCTTCCAGAATGGACAGAAGGAACGACAGCACCAGAATCTGAGGAACAAACCCCAGAACCGAGCCAACACCCGCCAGAATGCCGTCCATCACCAGACCATACAGCCAGGGGCTGACATGCAGACTGGTCAGCAGACTGCCCAGCAGGTCCGGAATCCACTTTCCGAACAGAACATCATTGGCCCAGTCGGTGCAGATGGTGCCGATGGAGAAGGGAAAGCTGCCCATGGCGATGGCGTACATCAGAAACATCACCCCGGCAAAAATCGGCAATGCTAGAATCCGGTGGGTGACGATCCGGTCAATTTTATCCGACAAAGTCAGTGAATACTTGGGAGCCTTCTTCACAACAGCCCGGTCCATGACGTTGCCGATATAGGTGTAGCGCTGATCGGCGATGATGGATTCCGCGTCGTCGTCCATTTCTGCTTCGCAGTCGGCAATGTGCTTTTCCAGATGGGAAATCAGATCATTGTCCAGCTTCAGTTCGTTACGAACCCGCTGATCCCGTTCAAAAAGCTTAATGGCGTACCAGCGCAGATAATTCTGGGACACCTTGCCTTCGATGGATTCTTCGATATGGGCCAGGGCGTGTTCTACGCTGCCGTTGAAAACGTGGGGCATTTCCCCGTGGGTATGGTTTCTGGCCAGTTCCACTGCCTTTTCTGCAGCCTCCTGACAGCCCAGACTTTTCAGTGCGCTGATTTCCAGGCAGGTGCAGCCCAGGGCCTTGCTTAGTTTTTGCAGATCGATGGTATCTCCGTTTTTGCGAACCAGGTCGATCATATTCACGGCAACCACCACCGGGTGGCCCAGTTCAATCAGCTGGGTGGTCAGATAGAGATTTCGCTCAATATTGGTGCCGTCGATGATGTTCAAAATGGCGTCGGGATGCTCGGTCACCAGATACCGGCGGGTAACCACCTCTTCCGGAGAATAGGGAGACAGGGAGTAAATTCCCGGCAGGTCCTGGATAATCACATCGTCATGGCCTTTCAGGGTTCCCTCTTTTTTCTCCACAGTGACACCGGGCCAGTTTCCCACATACTGGTTGGAACCGGTCAGTATATTGAATAAGGTTGTCTTGCCGCAGTTGGGATTGCCGGCAAGGGCAATTTTAATACCCATAGTTTCCTTCCCTTTCCTATGTACTTAGCCGAGGCTAACTCCTGGCGATAATTAAGCGATTTCAATCATTTCCGCATCTGCCTTGCGCAGGCTCAGCTCATATCCGCGTACGTTGATTTCAATGGGGTCTCCCAGGGGCGCTACTTTACGCACAAAGATTTCCACCCGCTTTGTGATTCCCATATCCATGATCCGCCGCCGCACAGCACCTTCTCCGTGGAGCTTTACCACGGTAACGGTCTGACCGACTTTGGCATCTTTCAGTGTTTTCATATGGTTGCCTCCT
>CALXFP010000210.1 GCA_944387615.1 uncultured Oscillospiraceae bacterium
CGGACGTAGGCCATCTGGCATCTGATGCGGATACCGGTGAGGACAAAATGGTCAAGGGCGCCAAGCGGGAAAATAAATCCGTTATGGAGATTGCAAAGTATTACACCGATGCCTTCTTTGCTGATTGCGATAAGCTGAACATCAAACGCCCTGATGTGGTAGAGCCTGCCACCAATTGCATCGATAACTACATCCACATGGTGCAGACCCTGCTGGAGAAGGGGAAGGCGTATATTGCCGGAGGAAATGTCTATTTTGATACCTCCACGTTGGAAAAATACTATGTCTTTAACGACCACGACGAAGAAGATCTGGTAGTCGGCGTCCGGGAAGGCGTGGAAGAGGACACCAATAAGAAGAACAAAAATGACTTTGTCCTTTGGTTTACCAAATCCAAATTTGAAGACCAGGCCCTGAAATGGGATTCTCCCTGGGGCGTGGGTTATCCCGGATGGCACATTGAATGCTCCTGCATTTCCATGAAACACCTGGGAGAAGACCTGGACATTCACGCCGGCGGCATTGACAATGCATTCCCCCACCATACCAACGAGATTGCCCAGTCGGAAAGCTACCTGGGCCATAAGTGGTGCAACTACTGGTTCCATGTCCACCATCTGAATACCGATACCGGTAAAATGAGCAAATCCAAGGGAGAATTCCTCACAGTTTCCTTGTTGGAGCAGAAAGGCTACGATCCCATGGTCTACCGTCTGTTCTGCCTGCAGAGTCACTACCGCCGGAATCTGGTCTTCTCCTGGGAGAACCTGGACAATGCTGTGGTTGCCTATGAGAAGCTGATTGCCCGGATTGCATCGCTGAAGAACGAAGGCGCGGTGGAGCAGGAGGCCTTTGACCAGCTGAAGCAGCGGTTTGTGAATGCCCTCAATGGTGACCTGAATACTTCCGTAGCCGTCACATCTTTGTATGATGTGCTGAAGGCAAAGTGCAGCGATGCCACCAAACTGGCTCTGCTGGCAGATTTTGACCAGGTGCTGTCCCTGAATTTGCTGAGCGCCGCTGAAAAATACCGGGAAAAGCAGAACCAGCAGGCCCAGGACAGCGCCGACCCGGAGATTGATGCATTGGTTGCTGCCCGCACAGAAGCCAAAAAGGCAAAGAATTTTGCCGAAGCCGACCGGATTCGGGACGAATTGAAGGCCCGGGGTATTGAAATCATCGATACTCCCCAGGGCAGCAAGTGGAGAAGAGTATGAAGCTGCTGATTTTAGACGGCAACAGCGTGATTAACCGGGCGTTCTTTGGTGTCAAGCCATTGACTACCCGGGACGGCCTTTATACCCACGCTATTTACGGCTTCCTCAATATTCTGGAACGGATGGACAAGGAGGAGCAGCCTGAGGCCATTTGCGTGGCCTTTGATCTCCACGGCCCCACGTTCCGGCATGAAAAGTATGACGGCTATAAAGCAAACCGCCACGGCATGCCGGAAGAGCTGGCTATGCAGATGCCCATCATGAAGGACGTACTGCGGGCGATGAATATCCCCATCTACGAATGTCAGGGCTGGGAAGCCGACGATGTGATCGGAACTGTGGGAAAAATCTGCTCCCAGCAAGGATGGGAGTGCGTCATTGTTACCGGCGACCGGGATTCGCTGCAGCTGATTGATGAGCACGTCCATGTAAAGCTGGTCATCTCCAAACCGGGCAATACCACCGCTTCGTTATATACAGAGGAAAAATTCCGGGAGGAGTACGGTTTTGAGCCGAAAAAGCTGATTGATTTGAAGGCGCTGATGGGAGATTCCTCCGACAATATCCCGGGTGTTGCCGGCGTCGGACCGAAAACGGCAACGGATCTTCTGCTGAAGTTCGGCAGCCTGGATGGGGTCTATTCCCACCTGGACGATCCTGGTATCCGCCCGAAGCTGCGGGAAAAACTGGAGGCAGGAAAGGAAAACGCCTACCTGTCCTTTGATTTGGCTACCATCCGTCCGGAAGCGCCGATTACCTTCTCGCCCCTGGATGCCATTGTCCAGCCATATAACCGGGCGGAGCTGTATGCCCTGTTTCAGAAACTGGAATTTGTGCGGCTGATTGATAAATACGGCTTACGAGGTGCAGAGCTGGAGGCACCCAAGCCGGAAGTGCAGCAAAAGGTTCTTCCTCGGGTTGACGGGATGCCCGAAAGCGTCAAATCCTGTGCGGTTTACCTTGCACCGGACGGCAGTGTTGGCTTTGCCTGGGAAAGTGGTGTCTGGGCGCTCACGCCTATGGAAGTGCAGATGCATCCGATTTCTCTGGTAGGGAAAGACTTGATTCTTCACGACAGCAAGGATGCTTACCACCGACTGGACAGCCTGGGAATTTCCTGGGATCGCTGCGTCTTTGATACAGCTTTGGCAGCTTACGATCTGAACCCTTCTCAGTCGGATTACCCGGTATCCAAACTGGCGACCAACTTCCTGGGCCAGACCGTGGAGGATGGGGATGCTGCCGGATGTGCCGAGGCGCTTTGGAATCTGCGCCCGGTTCTGGAAGCGGAACTGGAAAAGAATACCATGCAGCAGCTGTATCAGCAGATCGAGCTTCCTCTGTGTACGGT
>CALXFP010000211.1 GCA_944387615.1 uncultured Oscillospiraceae bacterium
CGGCCCTGGGTGGATAATCGCTATGTCCGCTACGCTGCGGACATGAATGCGGTGCTGGCCTACTATAACTGCCTGGACGACTGGCAGGATGAGGGAAATACCTCCGCAAAGCTCATGGCCAAGGCCCTGGAAAAGCACTTGCCCCCCATTGAGGAGCGTTACCCCCGGCAGGTAGCCGCCATCCGGGATTCCATTGCCCGGCTGACAGAACTGGAAAAAGAAAACTGCGCCAATCCTGACGAACCGGCTGGGGTCTTTGGCTCTCTGATGGCCCAGCTGCTTACATATCAGCAGGACATGTGGGCGCCGACGCTGGCCCAGATGGGCTTTGCCCTGGGGCGGTTTATCTACCTGCTGGATGCGGCGGTGGATTATGACAAGGACAAACGAAAAGGCAAATATAACCCATTTCTGGCCATGGGAACCGGCAAGGATTGGCCCAGGTGGGAGGAATATCTGATTCTGGCCATGGGTCGGTGCACGGACTGCTATGAGCGGCTGCCCCTGGTTCAGGACAAGAGCCTGCTGGATAACATCTTGTACAGCGGCGTCTGGATGAATTATAGAAGAGAAGGGCAGAAGGAGGATCAAAAACATGATTGACGATCCTTATAAGGTACTGGGAGTCAGCCCCAGCGCCAGCGATGAAGAAATCAAGCAGGCCTACCGACGGCTGGCGAAAAAGTATCACCCGGATTTGAACCCCGGCGATCAGGAAGCCGCCCGGCGCATGCAGGAAGTCAACGCCGCCTACGAGCAGATCAAGAACCCGGAGAAGGCCCAGCAGGCAAATTCCGGCAGCTATGGCGGCGGTTATGGCGGTTACGGTGGCTATGGCTACGATCCCTTCGGTGGGTTCGGCGGCTATCGGCAGCAGCAAAGCTATACCACCCAGGAAGACCAGTACCAGCAGGCGGCCTTCCAGTATATCCGTTTCGGCCGGTTCCGGGAGGCGCTGAATGCCCTGGGCAGCTGCCCGGAGCGTAACGCCCGGTGGTATTACCTCAGCGCCATTGCCAACGACGGTCTGGGCAACCAGGTCACCGCCCTGGAGCATATCCGCAAAGCGGTGAGCATGGAGCCGGACAATATGGAGTATATGCAGATGCTTAATCAGATTCAGAACGGCGGCGCAGCCTATCGCCAGCAGGCGGGGAATTTCCGGGGCTTTACCATGGGCGGCGACCCCTGCACCAATCTGTGCCTGTGCTATCTTGCCAATCTGTTCTGCTGCGGCGGACGGGGCATGTTCTGCTGCTGTTAAAATCAAAAATAAAAGGAGAAGCAATCGCTTCTCCTTTTTGTTATGCAAATACAAACTGCACCAATAGCATATAGCACAAGGTTCCGCCGCCGATGCTGAGCAGGGTGTTCCGCTTCCAGATGTGCAGCAGCGCAACCACGGCGCAGCCAATGGCCTGGGGAATACCAAAGGGGGCGGCAGTCAGGCGAACGTCTTTCAGACAGTACACCACCAGCATTCCCATAATGGCATAGGGCAGCACCTGCCCCAGATGGGCAATGGCGGGAGGGGTTTTCCGGTTCTCTCCAAAAATCAAGAAGGGCAGAAACCGAAGCCCGATGGTCACCAGGGCGATGACGGCGATGGTCAGAGCGGGATGATTCATGGCTTGGCCTCCTTGGACGTTCTGGGCAGCAGAACCAAAGCGGCGGTGATGATGGCCATGGAGGGAATCAGAAACAGATCCGCGCCGAACAGCACCAGACACACCGTTGTGACAACGACTCCCACAATGGCCGGCCGATGGTCGGTGGTGGAGAGCCACTGTTCCAGGAAAATGGTCAGAAACAGGGCGGTGAGCACAAAATCGATGCCGGTAAAGTTCAGCGGAAGCACCGCCCCTGCCCAGCTGCCCAGCAGGCTTCCGCCCACCCAATAGATCTGATCCAGCAGTGACACCCAGAAGCAGTAGGGCATCCGGTTTTCGCCCTGGGGAATCCGGGAAACCAGGGAATAAGTTTCATCGGTGAGGGCAAAAATAAGGTAGGGCTTTTTCTTCCCGGCGCCTTTGTAAGCATCCACCATGGAGATGCCGTAGAACAAATGCCGGGCATTGACCAGAAAGGTGGTGGCAGCAGCGGTGAGCAGCCCGGCTCCGGAGGTGAGCAGCCCAATGGCCACATACTGCATGGAACCGGCGTAGATAAACAGGCTCATGGCCGCGGCCCAAACCCAGCCAAATCCTGCCTGCTGCAATGCAATACCGAAACCGAACCCCAGAAACAGATACCCGGTCATCACGGGAATCGTATCGAGAAAGGCGGTCTTCAGGACGGATTGTTTCACAAATCATCACCTGCATTTTGCTAACATATCTTCTGATTATAGAGGAGAAGTCGAAGCTTGTCAATGCATTGGTGAAAATCAGCCCTTGACAAAGCATAGTGCCTATGCTATAATAACCTAGCACTCAGGAGAGTGAAGTAAATATCGCGGAGTAGAGCAGTTGGAAGCTCGTCGGGCTCATAACCCGGAGGCCGCAGGTTCGAGTCCTGCCTCCGCAACCA
>CALXFP010000212.1 GCA_944387615.1 uncultured Oscillospiraceae bacterium
CAGACCCAAAACCATGACCAGAGCCAACAGCATCGCAATCAGCTTTTTCATTGTTTTTCCTCCTATTTTGTCCGAACGTGTCGGACCGTGAAATTTGGAAACGATTCCAATCGTTCCATGCATTGAGTATAGCGCAATCTGCATAAAAGTGCAACAGAAAAATGGCAGATTTTGAAAGTTCTGCATATTCCACAAGGAGCGATTCGGAAAATTGGTAAAAAGCGCCATCATCCAATCACAAAAAAGAAAGCCGGAGTTTTCCTCTCCGGCTTTCTGCGGTTATTCGCTTTTTGGCTCCTGGGCTGCCCTTTGGGCGACCTGATTTACATAAAGCTTGCTCAAGTCGTGGGGGCGGAAGTTCTGCCACAGCAAAATTCCCACCGCTGCCAGGCAGCTCAGGGCTGCCAGTACCTGGCTGACCCGGAAGGGGCCCCAGTACAGGCTGTCCATCCGCAATCCTTCAATGAAGGCCCGGCCCAGACCGTACCAGGCGGCATAGCCCAGGGCGATCTGACCGTCATAGCGCCGCTTCTTCGACAGCACATGAAGCACTCCCAGACCAATCAGGTTCCACACCGATTCATACAGGAAGGTGGGATGGTAATACTCCCAGCTTGCAGTAGTGGTGTTGTACAGTCCCATCCGGAAGAAGGAATCGGTGGGCGCGCCGAAGGCCTCCCGGTTGAAGAAGTTGCCCCACCGGCCCATGGACTGACCAATGAGAAAGCCCAGCAGCACCAGATCCAGCACCGCCGCAAATTTCAGCTTTTTCACCCGGCAGAAAATCCACATGCCCAGGATTGCTCCCAGAACGCCGCCGTAGATAGCAAGGCCGCCTTCCCAGATGTACAGAATGGAAATGGGGTTGCGGGAATAGTACTCCCAGGTAAAGGCCACATAGTAGGCCCGGGCGCAGACAATGGCAAAGGGGGTAATCCACAGAACGCCGTCGAGAATATTGTCCTCCGTCAGTCCGAACTCTTTGCTCCGGCGCATGCCGTATACCGCCGCCAGCATCAGCCCCAGGGCAATGACCAGGCCATACAGATGAATGTCCACCGGCCCCAGGGAAAGCACCTGGGGCGGGTTGATTTCAATTCCCAAGGACGGGAAGGAAATGGTGCTGTATTGACTTAAATTCATTGCTTCAGCCTCCTGCATGCTCAGAAATCGGGTTGATGATGGACAGGCTGCACCGGTCGGCCCGCACCACCCGGCCCAGGAAATCACAGATTTCCTTCGCCTGGATATCCCGGTAGATTTCCGGGAAGCGGAAATAGTCAAAGTCCGAGAAGTGGTAGGCGCAGACCCGGAAACAGGTGGCGTCAAAGCTGTCCAGTCCCCGAATCCGGCGGCCCAGAGCGCTGCGCTTCATCCGCAGGAAGGCATCCTCTTCCAGTCCCTGGGCAGCAAGCTTTTCTCCCTGGGCTATAATGGCATCCCGGACGGCATGGGGATCGTCGGAATCACCGGAGCACAGCAGCATGGCGCAGCCGTCGATGGTTTCAAACCCGCCGCCGAAGGACGAGTCAATCAAGCCTTCCTCGTAAAGCTTCAGGTACAGTTCGGAGGATTCACCAAACAGGGCCTCCGCTGCCAGATCCGCCACCATTTCCTCCCGGATGGCCTGCGCGCCCTTGCCCAGGCTTTCGCACTTGAAGCCCAGGCTGAACATGGGCATGGCAACTTCCATGGATAGCCGGACTTCTTCCTTGGGCCGGGTCATGTCCTCCTGCCAGGAGTACTGCTTTACCCCTGCCGGGCGGCGGTCGGTGCCCAGCACCTGCCGGGCAATCTTCGTCACCTGCTCCGGCTCTACATCACCGATGACGCACAGCAGCATATTCTCGGGGGTATAGAAGGCCCGGTGGCAGGTCTCCAGCACCTGGGGGGTAATTTCCCGGATGGTAGCGGAGGTTCCCAGAATGGGCACCCGGATGGGGTGGGCATGGTACAGCGCCTGCATCAGATTTTCAAACACCCGGCTGTCCGGGGCGTCCTCGTTCATGCCGATTTCCTGGTCGATGATGCCCTGCTCCTTTGCCACGCTTTCTTCGGTAAAGTACGGCGTGCTGACAAATTCCAGCAGCAGCTTCAGGCAGTCGTCAAAGTGCTCGGTGCAGGAAAAATAGTAGGCCGTCATGTCATAGCTGGTAAAGGCGTTGGTCGAAGCGCCCATGGAGGCAAACTCGGCGCTCACATCCCGCTCCCCGGGCAGGTCGAAGAGTTTATGCTCCAAAAAATGGGCAACTCCCGCCGGGGCATGATATTCCTGCCCTTCCAGGGTAAACTCCCGGTGGATGGAGCCGTAATCCGTGACAAAATAGGCAATTTTCTTGGTAAATCCCTTCCGGGGAATCACCAGCACCGGCAGACCGTTTTCCAAGGTTTCCCGGTACAGGGTTTCGTCCAGCTCCGGATAATGCTCACAAATCATTGGCTCTCTCCTTTCAGGAAGTAGGTGCTGTGCAGCTTCAGCTGCCGGGCCGCCGCCACCACGTCCTCCATGGTGACCTTGGACAC
>CALXFP010000213.1 GCA_944387615.1 uncultured Oscillospiraceae bacterium
ATCTGGGTCAGATAAGACACGCCTGTTTCTCCGGAATAGTGCTGCAGGTTGGTGTTGGTCATAAAGCTGATGATGGTATTGAAGGACAAGGACGCCTCCATTCCTTCGATCCCATTGGGATTGAACAAGGCACAGCCCTGCATCCTCAGGACCAGGTAGCCCAGCACCATCATAACGGTGTTGGTGCCCAGCAGCGCCAGGGCATATTCTTTCCAATTCATCTCCCGCTGGGGCTGGATACCGCAGACTTTATACACCAAAGCATCCACCCGGTTAAACAGCGGGTCCGCAAAGGTCGGTTTCCCGGCGGCGATGCGGTAAACATATGCGCCAACGGGAATCACCATGACCAAGTAAATCAGCAGGGTCAGGATAATTTGCAGCATGATAACTTCCTCCTAACGACTTCAAAACTTCTCCGGGTGAACCAGGGCATAGACCAGATAGCCACCCAGCAGCAGTACAACAATTCCAAGAACCGTCATATATTTCCCTCCAGAATCCAGCGTTTCCAACTTTATTCGCAGCGATCCAGCTGTTTTTTGCACCAGCCGACAAGCAGCAGAATCAGTCCCACACAGGCGGCCAGAATGGCCATCATCACGATATCCATCATCGTTACAACCTCCTTTTCTTCATGGGCACATTGTAGCAGGTTTGTTGTGAAATTGGGCTTAGCGTTTCGCCGTGGGCGTTAAGATCCTGTTAAGGCATTTGCCCATAAAAAAACTGCTTGCGTTAGCGCAAGCAGTTTTGAGACTGTCGAAAAACCCCTGCGGGCTTTTCCGACAAACTTTGGCAGTCTGCTGCGCGCATAATTTGTCCCCTGATAGGGGACAAATTCCACACTTGCAGCCTGATATGTGTTTTCTGCCAGGTACACGGCCCGGCAGAAAACGGTTTTAACTTTATTTGCTGCTGCCGCAGCAAACTCTGCGAGGTTTTTTGATACGCGGAACTGCTTGGGCTAACGCAAGCAGTTTTCTTTATTTGCGAATCATCCGATATCCCACACCAATATGGGTCTGGATGTACTGGGGGTTGGAAGGGTCCTTTTCAATCTTCTTACGAAGCGTGGCCATAAACACCCGCAAAGACGGCGTATCCGAAGCCAGGGCGCTGCCCCACACCTCTTTCAGAATGTAGTTGTGGGTCAGTACTTTCCCGGTATTGCGGGCCAGAACACACAGCAGTTTGTACTCAATCGGCGTCAGATGTACTTCTGCGCCGTCCAGATAGGCGCATCCCGCAGCATAATCAATGGAGAGTGCGCCATTGGTATACGTACTGCCGAAACTCTGCATATCCGTCTCTTCCGTGCGGCTGCGGCGCAGGGCGACCCGCAGCCGGGCCAGCAGTTCATCGATGCTGAAGGGTTTGGTCAGGTAGTCATCCGCCCCGGCATCCAGTGCCTCCACCTTGTCCCGGTCTTCACTTCTGGCACTGACCACGATAATCGGCACATTGCTCCAGCCACGCACCTTTCGGATAATGTCCACACCGTCCATATCCGGAAGGCCCAGATCCAGAATGATCACATCCGCATTGTACGAAACCGCATCCATCAGGGCAGCTGAGCCGTTTTTGGCCGTATGGTACTGATAATCCTGGGTTTCCAAAGTGGTACGAATCAGATTGGTGATGGCAGGGTCGTCTTCCACCACCAGAATTTTGGGTTTATACATTGTCGACTTTCACCTCTTCCAGTGGTAATGTAAAGGAAAATACACATCCCTGGGGAACATTGTCCGTTACCGCAATGGTCCCGCCGTGGGCATTGACGATAGACTTGCACAAACTCAACCCCAGGCCCAGGCCTCTGCGGCTGTCCGCCCCTCCCTGGCCTGCGGTATAGAACATGTCGAACAGATGCTCCTTGGCCTCGTCAGGCAGCCCCGGCCCATCGTCTGCAATCTGCACACACACCATATCCTCCTGCTTCCGGGCGGACAACACAATATGGGACCCCACCGGCGTATACTTAATGGCATTGTTCACGATGTTGATGATTACCTGCACAATCAGTCTGACATCCATCTTTGCCATCAGCAGATCATCCGCCAGATCCACCCGGATATGATGTTCGCTCTGCTTGCGGTCAATATGATTCAAGGCTTCCCGGAACGCATCGTCCAGCAGTTCCGCATTCAGGTTCAGATCCATGGTGCCGTTTTCAATTCGGGTAATGGACAGGAGATTTTCCGTCAGATTCATCAGCCATAAGGCATCATCATAGATGGTGGTGTAGAGTGTTTGTTTTTTCTCTTCATCCAGCGAAATGCTTTTTTCCATCAAAACCGCAGCATTTCCGCTGATGCTGGTCAGGGGCGTGCGCAGGTCGTGGGAAATGGCCCGCAGCAAATTCGAGCGCAGACGTTCCCTCTGGGTTTGCAGTTCGATGGCCTGCTTTTCTTCCTGGAGTCCCTTGCGCTCCATCATCACGCCGCACACATTCAAGATTGCCAGCATGAGATTTCGTTCAAAAACTTCCAATGCCGGATAGTATTTGGTGGGGATTCCCACGACGCCCATTCCCTCCTGATTCCCCCGCACCGCCAAGTACAGGTTCTGGGCATGGGACAGGGTATTGGTGGTGGCGCCGGCGTGTTTGTTATTCTTTGCCACCCATTCCGCCACTGCATTTTCCTCCGGCGTAATGGAGCCAATTGCCCGGTC
>CALXFP010000214.1 GCA_944387615.1 uncultured Oscillospiraceae bacterium
AAAAGAGCAGTGCTTACTTGACCAGCTTCTTGAACTCGTCAGCGACAAACTGAACCTTAGGTCCAATGATGACCTGAACACTGGTCTTGCCGGGACGGACAACACCTGCAGCACCGGAAGCCTTGATCTTCTTCTCATCAACCAGCAGACGATCCTTCACTTCCAGACGCAGACGGGTGATGCAGTTGTCAATGCTGGTGACATTGGCAGCACCGCCGACACCTTCCAGAATGGCAGCAGCCATAGCAGCATAGTCGTTAGCAGCCAGCTCAATGTTCATCTCAGCGGCGGTGTCATCATCTTCACGACCAGGAGTCTTCAGATTCAGCTTCACGATCATGAAGCGGAAGATCGCATAGTACAGGACGAAGAATACAGCGCCGATGGGCAGCAGCATAATGGGAGACATTGCGAAGGGAGCCTTGAAGGACAGGAACCAGTCAACAAAACCAGCGCTGAACTGGAAGCCTGCACGGATGGGCAGAGCAGCTACGATGGCCACAGAGATGCCAGTCAGCAGAGCGTGAGCCACATACAGTGCGGGAGCCAGGAACATGAAAGCGAACTCCAGAGGCTCGGTAACACCGGTGAAGAAGGAGCAGAGGGCGGCAGACATCAGGATACCACCGGCCAGCTTCTTCTTTTCGGGCTTAGCGGTGTGGTACATAGCCAGAGCAGCACCGGGCAGACCGAACATCATCACGGGGAAGAAGCCAGCCTGATACATACCGGTCTGACCCAGGACGCCGCCTTCAACAGTGCCCCAGAACTTGCCGATATCGGAGATATTGGCAACGTCGAACCAGAACACGCTGTTCAGAGCGTGGTGCATACCGATGGGGATCAGCAGACGGTTCAGGAAACCGTAGATACCGGCACCAACAGCACCCAGACCCAGGATAGCTTCGCCAACGCCTACCAGGAAGCTGTAGACAACAGGCCATACGAAGTACAGGGGAATGCAAGCGATCAGAGAAACGATCACAGACATAACCGGCACAAAACGACGACCTGCAAAGAAGCCCAGGAAGTCAGGCATATTGATCTTATAGAACTTGTTATAAGACCAAGCGGCGATCAGACCGCAGAGAATGCCGATGAACTGGTTGTTAATCTTGCTGAAAGCAGCAGGAACCTCGGCAGCGTCAACACCCATAATGGTAGCGACAACGCCAACGCCCAGCATGGTCTGAACAGTCAGCCAGGAAACGATAGCAGCCAGAGCGGAAGTGCCTTCCTGATCCTTGGACATGCCGATAGCAATACCCAGGGCGAACAGGATAGCCATGTTATCAATCAGAATGCCGCCAGCCTTAATCAGCAGCAGAGCCAGCAGGCTATTGGCACCCCAGCCGGAGGGGTCGATCCAGTAACCGATACCCATGAGCAGACCGCCGATAGGCAGACAGGCCACGGGGAGCATCAGGGATTTACCTAAACGCTGAAAGAAACGCATCATAGAGAAAAATCCTCCCTCTCTATAGTATGTGTAATATCAGACAGGCAGTGCCTGCCTGGATGTATGGACTGCTGCCCACAACAGCCCAAAAATCCTAAAATTATGATTGGGCTTACAGATTGCCCTTCAGGAACTCTTCCAAAGCAGCAGCGGCTTCCGCTTCCTGGGGACCGGAAATTTCCAGTGTCAAAGTGTTGCCCTGCTTGGCACCCAGCTGCATAACGCCCATAATACGCTTGGCATCTACAGTTTTGGCACCGACGGTGATCTTGATGTCACACTCTTTCCAGGCGCCGGCTGCCTTTGCCAGCTGGCCAGCGGGACGGGCGTGCAGGCCGATGGGGTCCTGAATTACATAGGTAATGGTTTTCATTTGGGGTATACCTCACTTTCACAAACTTTTTTACGAAGGGACAGCACACGGGTAGGGGAGACAGACAGTTCGTCGTACCCCATGTCCAGGAAGGTATCTGTCATGGTCAGGTCCGCTGCCAGTTCGCCGCAGATGCCGCACCAGATGCCTGCCTTATGTGCGCTTTCCGCTACTTCACGGAGCAGACGCAGAAGCGCCGGGTGGTAGGGATCATAGAAACCATCCAGAGAAGGATTCTGACGATCCACAGCCAAAGTATACTGGGTCAAATCGTTGGTGCCTACGCTGAAGAAGTCAACTTCTTTTGCCAGCTGTTCTGCCATCAATGCAGCAGCAGGGGTTTCGATCATGATGCCGTGCTCTACGTCACCAATGGCAATGCCTTCCTGCATCATTTCCTCGCGGATTTGCTGGCACATCTCCCAAACTTTACGGACTTCCCATACGGAGGCAATCATCGGGAACATGACGCTTACAGGGCCCAATGCGCTGGCACGATAGATTGCACGCATTTGCGTACGGAATACCTGAGGGCGACGAATACAAATTCGGATGCCACGCAAGCCGAGCGCGGGATTTTCTTCTTTATCCAAATGGAAGTAATCTGCCTGTTTATCCGCACCAATATCCAGAGTACGGATAACAACCCGCCGCCCCTGAAGGCCTTCTACGACCTTGCGATAGGCATCAAAAAGCTCATCCTCAGAGGGGAAATCATTGCGGCCCAGGTAGAGGAACTCGCTTCGCATCAGGCCAATACCTTCTGCATCGCCTTTGAGGGCATGCTCCACATCGGAAGGATTGCCAATGTTCGCAAACAGCTTAACCTTACGGCCCTGCTTTGTTACGCTTTCCTTACCGCGGTAGGTTTCCAACTGACGCTGGTATTCATCTGCAGTGCTCTTCTTTTCTTCCATGAGCCGAATGACTTCTGCATCCGGATCAATGAAGTAGCG
>CALXFP010000215.1 GCA_944387615.1 uncultured Oscillospiraceae bacterium
ACTGTGCAGAGCAGTACACCGCAGCTATGAATGTGAGCAATCTGCGAAACATTGAAAATGGTGATACGGTCTTGCGGGTAATTGCGGAGCATAAGCCAACGAAAAACGCTGTGCAGGTACAGCCTAATTTAGAGGATTTGTATCTGTTCTATTTCAAAGGAGGGAATATGTAATGAAAACTCTGATCAAGTTTGAACTGCGAAAAATACTGACAAAACGGTTCTCGCTAATCTCGATCGCTGTTGTTTTGCTGTTCTCCTTTATTTTGGCGTTCTCTGCATTTCAAGGTATGCACGCATTTGACGGAAAAAGCAACGAAGGCGGCGGTAAATCAGCTGTCGAGATTGACAAAGCCATTGCGGCAAAGTATGAGGGTATTTTGACCGACGAAAAAGTACAGAAAATAATGACGGAATTTAAGCCAACTTATGATTTACAAGGCATGAATGCAAAATACCTGTATCTCAACGCTTTGCAGTCGGCCGCCTTTGTACGCTTTTCGGATCTGGACGGGAACTGGAATGGGCTGAGCGTTTCCGATGTATTCGGTGATGAAGAAATCAAAATTGGCTATATCAATGGATGGCTCAATACAAGTCAAAATATGGTGAAGGTTTTCATTGTCCTCTCGCTGATAAACATTTTGTTAATTGCACCTGTTTTCTCCGGCGAATATAGCGGTGTAGATAATATCATTTTGACAAGCAGATACGGCAAGACAAAGTGTGCGACGGCAAAGGTGATAGCAAGTTTGCTTGCTTCTATTTTTATAACATTATTCGTTTCTGCCTTTAATCTTATCTTTGCTTTTGCCGCTTACGGGAAAGAAGGCTTAGACTGTTCCATTTTATTTGCACCGTTGGGCTTTGTTGAGGGATATATCCCCTTTAATATCACTTGCGGAACGCTCCTTAAATATCAAATTCTCTTGGCGTTTTCCAGTGCAATCAGCGTAACGGGTATTACCTTGCTCCTATCTGCCCTCTGCAAAAGTCAGATGATAGCATTTGTTCTTTCAGCTGCTGTCCACCTGATGCCAGGTATGCTCCCCATCTCTGAAACGAATGCATTGTATCGGGTAATTGTACTAATGCCGTTCTATCATTCGCAATTTAGCTCCATTATGTCGGTTGAGCAAATGCAGAACGGTACGCTTTATGCTGTATGGGCAGGCCCGACAGCGTTGATCTTTTTAGGAATTGGCGCAGTTATATCTCGCCGTATATTTGCAAAGCACCAAGTTTCATAGGGCTTTGACACTGGACTCCTGACATCAGATTAGTATGGAATCCATTTTCTCATTTGTACGCAGATTGGAGGTAAGAAGATGACATACATCTTTGATAAGTATAGAAAACGATACCGATTCGATACTTTCCGCAAAACCGTTCTTCGCCATGAAAGCACAAACTATTTTCGTGAGTTGAATCATCAGCGGATTCATACAACCCACATGGATAGCCTGAGCTATCTTGCCATTTTTACCCTTGAAAATGCGGTTTGAAATGTGCAGAAAACCGGCGTGCTATTTCATTGCGAAATAGCACGCCGGTTCATTTAGCAACTTTGCTTGTCATCCGTTAAGTGAGTATGATCTTGATGTTTTCTTATTGGCGCTCACCAAATCTGGACGGCCTTTTAATTTGGTTTTTCTTGGCCACGGCTATCTTTTTCTCATCGTCATGCGTTATACTTAGTAGAAAGATCTTTCAAACAAACAGAAGGGAGGAACCCATGGACTCGGACATTCTGCTGATGCAAAGAATGAAAAATGGAGATGAGCGTGCGATTGAACGGTTTGTCCAGAAGCACTACGCCGACATTCTCCGGTATTGCTGCCTGCACATCCATGACCGGAATGATGCCGAGGACATGGCGCAGGAGACCTTTGCGCATTTCTTCCGCAGCTTTGGCAATTACCGACATGTGGGTAAGGCACGCAATTACCTCTATGTGATTGCATCCAACTGCTGTAAAGATTTTTACAGGAAGAAAAGGGAAATTCCCATGGAGGAACTTCCGGATCCCGGAGACAGAGGGATGGAGGATGTTGACCGCTGGCTGGATGTTCGGCGGTCTGTCGATGCGTTGCCGCAAGAACTGAAAGAAACGGCAATTTTGTTCTTCTTTCAGGGAATGAAGCAGGCGGATATCGGGAAAATCCTGGGAATCAGCTTGCCGCTGGTGAAGTATCGGATTCGCACGGCCAAGGAAATTCTGGTTAAACAGCTGGGACAGGAGGGGGTAACATGAGTTTTTCTGCAAAAAAACTGCAGCGGCTTTGTATGAACCGCACCGCAATTTCTCCGGACAGCACAAAGATGGAACGAGCGGTTTCCGGAGCAAAAGCTGCCTACTATGCCTGGGAAGAAAACAGCACGCTGTCCCGGGGAGAATTTATGCTCCAGCAGGCGAAGTTTATCAAAAAAAGATGGTGGATTCTCCAGGCACTGGTGCTGGCAGGACTGTGGGCAATTTTGAAATATGGAGACAGCACCTACCCTGTCCAGCGCAGCATCGGCCTGTTTGCGCCGCTGTTTGCCCTGCTGATTCTGCCGGAAATCTGGAAAAACCGCACCGCAGACGCCATGGAAGTGGAATGTACAGCCCGGTTCAGCCTGCGGCAGATTTACGCTGCCCGAATGACGCTGTTCGGCATTGCGGACTTGCTGATGCTCACCGTGTTTTTCGCTGCGGCCTCCTCCTTGGGAAGAATCACAGCAGGGGAGCTGGTGATACAGTTTCTGGTTCCCTTCAACATCACCGCCTGCATCTGTTTTCGCACCCTGTACAGCAAACACATTGGCAGTGAGGTGCTGGCCATGGTTCTATGCGTGGTGTGGATTGCCCTATGGGAGCGAATTGTGCTGCAGGAGAATCTCTATCAGACCATATCCGTCCCGGTTTGGGTTGGCCTGCTGGTAGCATCTGCGACATATCTTGCCTACTGGATTCAGCGGGGACAAAGCCGGACATCACAAATGTGGGAGGTTAAACCACAATGGAATTAAA
>CALXFP010000216.1 GCA_944387615.1 uncultured Oscillospiraceae bacterium
TCTTACTATTTTGTATTTTATCTTAACCTTGATTTACAAAGGATAAAAGAATTTTAAGGTGACAAAATTTGTTGCCTTATTTTTTTAATAGGAGTTAATTATGATATTAAGTGATAGAATTTTGTACACTATTGAAAACAGGTATATTAGATTTAAGGGCTTGGATGGCCTATGTTTGCAACTTAGTCAAGAATTAATCGTGCCAGTTGAAGAAGTTAAGTCAACAGTGATGCAATTAATTAAAGATGGTGAAATAATCGAAAGTTCCAAAGGAAAATTTGAAACACTTAAAATGTTGGGTTATAAAAGATGTCAAATATCTGGTACAAGTAAGGGGTATTGTTTTGCCGAAATAATTGATAGTGAAGAAAAAGATATTTTTATTGCTGAAAAAAATGCAATGGGTGCTCTTAACCGTGATATAGTAATTGTAAAAATATTAAAATCAACAAAAAAGAGTCCTGAAGGTAAAGTAATAAAGATTCTACGCAGAGAGAGTGATCAACTAGTTGGTACTTACCATACTTATAGATCGTACGGTATTGTTTATCCTGACGATATTAAGATAAACAAAAATATTTATATTTATAAAGGGAACAATTTAAATGCCAAAGAAGGCGATAAAGTTGTTGTTAGTGTAACAAACTTTCAAGGTAAAGGAAATCTTGTTGGTAAAGTAATAGAAGTTATTGGGGATATTAACGCTAAAGGCAACGATATTTTATCAATTATAAGAAATTATAAGTTATATGAAAAATTTCCGGAAGAAGTTGAGCATTATGCCGAGTCAATACCACAAAAGATAACTGACAAGTCAAAAAAAGGCAGACTTGACTTAACAAAAGAATTAATTTTTACAATAGATGGTGAAGATACAAGGGATATTGATGATGCAATATCGTTAACCATTAACGATAATGGTACATACCATTTAGGAGTACACATTGCTGATGTTAGTGAATATGTTAAACAAGATTCAATTCTTGACAAAGAGGCATTTAATCGTGCTACTAGTGTTTATTTTCCAGATAGAGTTCTTCCTATGTTACCTAAACAATTATCGAATGGTATTTGTTCTTTAAATGAAAATGAAGAACGATTAACTTTATCAGTATTTATGGATATTGATAAAAATGCAAAAGTTATAAAACACAAGATTCAAAAATCTTTTATTAAGTCTTGTCATAGAATGACCTATACTGATGTCCAAAAAATATTGGATAAAGATAAAGCAACTACCAAAAAATACAACGATATTGCAAAAACATTACTCAATATGAATAAGTTATGTGATATTTTAGAAGCTGATAGAATTAAACGTGGGGCACTTAATTTTGATATTCCAGAGACCTATGTTGAATTAGATGAAAATGGTAAAACAAAAAATATCAAAGCAAGAGAACGACAAAAAGCACATAGATTAATTGAGAGTTTTATGATTGTGTGCAATGAAACAGTTGCACAAGATATGTATACAAAAAAAGCACCATTTGTTTATCGTGTACACGAAAAGCCAACTTCTGATAAAATGACAGCTTTTATGATGTTTATCAATTCTTTGGGTATTAATGCCGATTTGGATGTTAGGAATGTTATTCCAAAAGATTTGCAAGATGTAATTAAACAAGTTGAAAATTTGCCAAGCAAAGGCGTAGTCAATACGGTAATGTTAAGGTCATTAAAAAAAGCGCGTTACCTTCCACAATGTTTGGGGCATTTTGGCCTAGCTTCAACTTATTATTGCCACTTTACTTCTCCAATTAGAAGATATCCTGACCTAGTTATTCATAGAATTATAAAAATGGCACTTGATGGTAAACTTAGAGAAAACAAATCATTTATGGAGAATTTTGTTATAAGAGCGTCATTGCAATCAAGCGAAAAGGAAAAGACAGCTGATGAAGCGGAAAGAGCGGTTGATGATTTGAAAAAAGCGGAATATATGTCAAATTACATTGGAGAGGAATACGACGGAATCATTTCGGGAGTATTAGGCAAAGGATTCTTTGTTGAATTACCAAATACTTGTGAGGGATTTGTTTCGATTGATTTATTACCAAAAGACTACTACGACTTTGATGATAGGTTGTATGAATTAAGAGGAAAACATAATTTTTACAAACTTGGCGATGCAGTAAAAGTGCGTGTTGATAATGTAAATATAAAAGAACGAAAAATAAATTTTTCCTTAATTTGTAAAAAATAACGATAAAAATCTAAAAAAAACTTAATTTTTACCTTCAAAAATCAATTTTTCTATGTTTTTATTGAAAAAAAATTAAAAATAGGGTATTGCAAAAAAAAATATGTATGCTATAATAGAGGTGTCAATATGAATATGGTTGCCGTCAATAAGAAGGAACAATTCAATTATTTTATAGTTTCTACTTATGAAGCAGGCATCGAACTTAAAGGTAGCGAAGTGAAATCTGTTAGAGAATCGGGCATGAATGTTAATGATTCCTTTGTTATTATCAAAAATGGCGAAGCTGTGTTGAAAAATGCTTTTATCAAAAAGTATTCAAAAACTAGTAATTATGAGATAGACGAAAGGCGTGATAGGAGATTACTACTTCATAAGGAAGAAATAGAAAAATTGAATTCAAAGGTATGTCAAAAAGGGTATACCATAGTGCCAGTTAAAGTTTATTTTCAAAAAGGGTATGTCAAGGTGGAGATTGCTCTTGCAAAAGGTAAACAACTATATGACAAAAGTAATGCTATTAAGGAAAGAGATATTCATAGAGATATGCTACGACAAACTAAATTGTCTTAATATATGGGGGCGATTTGGTTTCGACGTGGAGGTTTAAATCCTAGTTAAGCGTGTCGCAGGCACGTCTGCGTAATAACGGAAAAACTTTTAAACGCAAACTACAAAACTAGCGCAGTTGCCGCATAATAATAGCAACCGGTTGATTTAAGATGGCTTCAATATTATCTCAACCTCAAAGTTTGAAGCAAACTACAAACGTT
The DNA here is from genome assembly GCA_944387615.1 of uncultured Oscillospiraceae bacterium. Classification (GTDB taxonomy): domain Bacteria; phylum Bacillota; class Clostridia; order Oscillospirales; family Oscillospiraceae; genus Faecousia. Next base: position 2,977 of record CALXFP010000216.1, read on the forward strand.
ACCAAGCCGTTTGTTAGTATTTAATTGGTTATATTATATAAAGTAATTTGACATACGATATATAATGAATTAATTTGTCAAATACACACGTAGAAAAGCTTTGGTTTGTCTTTGCGGACGTGGGTTCAATTCCCATCGCTTCCACCACTTACATATTTTTGGAGGATTATTTATGTTTTTTGATGTTTTTCTTAATGTTTTAGCAGTTATTGGTATCATAGCAGTAGGTGCATTTGTAATTGTATTTTTATCTGATCTTTTAATTTCTATAGTTGATAGTTCTAATGGTATATTTTTTAGACGTGCTAGCAATAAAAAGCCAAAAGTAGATAATGGTTTAAGACCAAAACTTTTGCCACCTGCTCACGAAGAAGAGCCTATCCTTCCTGTAGAAAAAGAAGAGCCTCATGAAGAACCAAATGTTAATATTGATTATGAAAAGGCAAGGCTTGAAGAAGAGGAATTAAGAAAGAGAAATGCTCCTAAGGCTGATGAAGAAGAACGTTTGAGATTAATTAGAGAAAGAAGACGTGAATTTGAAAGAGAGCAAGAAATGGTAGAGGAACCAGAAGTTATTACTCCACCTGCTCCTGTTGAAGAAAAAAATAATATAGATGAAGAAATAGATAAATCTTTTGAAGAAATTTCTAAAATCGCTGTTATTGATGCCGAAAGAGAAGAATTATCCAAAAAGGTTGAAGAACTTAATAAAAATCTTGCTAGCAAAGAAGAAAAAATTGTTAATCTTGAAAAAGATTTGGAAGAAATCAACGCAAACAAGCAAGGTGCAACTATCGTCATTGGCTCAAAAGAAGATATGGAAGCAAGACTTGAAGTATTAAGAGCAAGACTTAAAGATAAAGAAAAAGAGTTATCAAGAACCAAAAAAGAATTTATTCCATTGCGCAGAGTTGCAAAAACGCTTGAAAGCGATACTAAAAAGTTAAGAAGAAAAGAAGCTGTTGTTGCTAAACAAAAAGTTCAACTATATGGTGTTAATAACTATGTAGATATAGACGAAGAAAAAGCAAAGAAATTAGCTGAAGATCTTGACTTGCTTGAAGGATTAAGATTAAGCGTTAAACACTGTGAAGATGTAATGAACTCAAATAAGGATAGATATCCAATTTTAGAGAAAAACTTCAACATATTAAAATCAGATGTTGAGACATTAAAAGGTGATATTGCTGATATTGAAAGCAAATTGGCATTAATGGAAGAAGATAATAAAGATAAACAATAAAAACTCAAAAACATTTATAAAAAAACGCAATAAATTTGCGTTTTTTTTGGTTTTGGCAAGTTATATATTAGATTTGTTCTAATAACTTAAAAAATTCATAAATTATTACAATTTTTATT
>CALXFP010000217.1 GCA_944387615.1 uncultured Oscillospiraceae bacterium
TATCAACCACGTTTTTTGATCTTACATACACATCATAAGTTGTGTAAGACGTTGCAAGTACACTACCTTTTGTATCTAATATATCTCCTCTTTTGGCAACAATTGGTAATGCTCTTGTCCATTGACTAGACGCCAGAGTTTGCAATTCCTCCGCCTTTATTACTTGCAAAAATATCAATCTACCTGCAAGTACTAAAAAAACAAAGGTTACTAGCATTATTAACGCTAGTAACCTCTTTTGTAATGAAAATATAGAATATTTTAATTGCACCAGTACCTCATTTTATCCTCCAAATATGGCAGAAATAAATTCGCATACTTTATCGAACCAATTTGTTTCAGTAACATAGTCAACTTTTGAAAGTTTTTCGAGTTTATTTAACTTAGTTATGTTATTGCTATCAATTTTGCTCATTCCAATGTCTTCTGGGGTGACACCATTGACATTAGCTAAAATTTCTTCAAGACTATCAAGTTTTGCCTGTTCTACTTCAAGCAAGGCAGATTTTTGAGCAATAGATTCCCTATAATTTCCAATTGATACGGCATTGTATATTAGCAATGCCCCAAGCAATACTACAATCGTTGCATATACTGCAATGATAAGTTTCATTCGTAAACTGATATTAAGATGAGTACGAGTTTTTGCTTTTGCTTCTTGTCTGTCCGCAAGATTAAGTTCAATGGTTTGACTATCAATACGAGCATTGTCAAGTAATTGACTAAAATCTTGGGTCTTGTAAGAATTGTCAAATTCTTTCAACTCTACATCAACATCGGTATCTAATAAAGTTTTGCTAGACATTGTATTATACTCTCCTTTTAATAAGATTAGAACATTTATAACTTTTCGACTACTCTTAATTTTGCTGAGTGACTTCTTTTATTTATCTTTATTTCTTCATTACTTGGAACAATAGGTTTTTTTGAAATTAATTTTATTTTTGCTTTGTGATGGCACACGCAAATTGGTAAATGCTTAGGACACAAGCAATCAGTTGCCTCTTTTTTAAATACATCCTTAATTATTCTGTCTTCTAGTGAATGAAATGTTAAGACACACATTCTGCCACCGCTATTCAAACTATCAATCATTTCTTCGACAACTTCGGCTAATTTATCAAGTTCCCCATTGACCTCTATCCTAATTGCCTGGAATATTCTTTTTACTGGGTTATTTGTAAAAACTAATTTGGCTGGAACACAACCCTCAATGATTTTTACCAATTGACTGGTAGTTGTGATAGGACTATTTTCTCTACTTTTTACTATATTTTGAGCAATTACCTTCGAAAATTGCTCTTCTCCATATTCGTAGAAAATTTTTGTTAGTTGCTCTTGACTATAATTGTTAATGACGTATTTTGCATCAAATTCTTGTCTGCTATCCATACGCATATCAAGTTCGCCGTCATTAACATACGAAAATCCTCTTAATGGATTGTCTAATTGATATGACGATACTCCAAGGTCAATTAATATACCATCAACTTTATTAATTCTATTATCTGCTAGTATTTTGGAATAATTTTTGTAATCATCATTTACAAAAATTTTTTTGCATCCGCCTTTAAGTCTTGATTTGCTTACTGCAATCGCTTCGCCATCTTTGTCAATACCGATTAAGGTCCCTTTGTTAGATAATCTTTTAATAATTTCTTGGCTATGTCCAGCACCACCAATGGTTGCATCAACATATATACCATCAGGCTTGATTGCTAACATATCAATACATTCATTAAGCATAATCGGTATGTGTTTAAATTCCATACTCACCTAGACTTTCTAATAAATTATCATAATCCTTTTGCTTTTGCTCATAGTAATCGTCCCATGATTTTTTATCCCATAGTTCCACACGATTACCAACTCCTACAAAAACAATGTCCTTTTGGATACCTGCCCACACTTTTAATGGTTGTGGTAGCAAAAATCTGCCTTGGTTGTCTTCAATAATTTCAGCAGCACTCGAAAGCAATAATCTTAGTGAATCTTGTGCCGGACTAAACATTGGTAAATCATTTGATTTGTTTAATAAATTATTGAATGTATTGCTTGGCAAAATATATAGACATTTATGACTACCTTTAATTATTGTCGCATTACTAAATTCTGGCTTCAATTTTTTTGGTAATCTTAGTCTATTCTTTTCGTCTATTTGATGATAATAGACCCCAAGCAACATAAGTATCCTCCTCGACATCTATATTGTACAACATTTTTTTAACCACTTACAACCACTTTTGACCACTTTTTTATTTTTTTTGTAAATTTTTTATAAGTTTTCCACATTAAATTTTTACAAAAAATAAAAAAATCGACAAAAAAGTGCCGACCTTTATAATCAAAAACAATAAAAATTACTTTAATTTATAAACTATTTTTAGTTTTTAATAATGATTTATACCTTTCATACGCTTTATCAACTGCTTTGTCCCAAGGAACATACAAATCTTCAAATGCCTTTTGGCCTACCTGCAATAATCTTTTATCATTACTTGTAATATCAAACATTTTTTGAGCATATTTTTTTGCATCATTGTCGGCAACAAAACCATTCACTTCGGGGGTTACCGTTCCCGCCGTCACTGCTCCTTCAATAAATAATGTTGGAGTCCTTTGAGATGCGGCCTCAATTTGTACTATTGAACTTGAATCATATAATGATGGAAATAAAAACAAATCTGCCCTTTTGTAATATTGACTTTTAAGATAATCGTCAGTTACTTTGCCACACATAATGATTTTGTCTTTTATTCCACTTTTTTCTATATATTTTTCTAATATGCTTCTGTCTTGACCATCGCCTACAAACAACATTTTAAAATTAGGATTAAGTTGGTTATACTGGACAAGCGCATCAACAATAAATAATAAATTTTTAACAAGATTAATTCGCCCTAAGAACAAAAAAACTTTTTCACCTTTTTTGATGTCGTACTTTTGGTCTAATTCTTTGCAATCGTCGTCAATGGGTACTAGATTGGTACCATTATTCATAACAATAGATTTTCCAGCAAAACCATATTGCCTATACAACTTTTCTACCTCTTGATTAACCGCCCAACCCTCATCTGCCATATTAAAAGTCTTCATTATTTTTTTCAATACAATATTAGTTATAAGTTTGCTTTTTGTTACTTTATAGATATCTTTTTTAAATTGCGAATGGAATGTTGCAATTGCAACTTTATTATGCTTTTTTGCATATTTCAATGCCATTTTACCCACCCCAAATGGTGAGTGAATATGTACAATATCTGGATTAAAATCACAAATGGCTTTTTTAAACTTTTTATCAATGTTTGGCGTTGGTAGATTATAATCAAGGAAAAATAACTTTTTTGATTTGCATCTTACGACTTTATATTCGAAGTTGTCTTTATAATTTTTGTCCATTATAGGACAAAATACCGCAACATCCACATCAGCTTTTTTGTTTAAAAGACGAGCGTAATTATCCACTACATTTATAACTCCATCTATCATTGGATAATATGTATCGATAAACAATGCAATTTTTATTTTTGACATAATTATTTAATCCTTACTAATGTATTATTAACCTTATCACAACTTGTAAGATAATAAGTCGTTTTTTTGCGTTTAGTAATAAGTGTTGATTTGCTTTTACCATGCAAATGCCCGTATATAACAATTTTAATATCATTATCTTCAATAATTTTAGTAAATTCCGACTCTTCTAATTTGCTATTAAATGTTGGATAATGCATAATGCACACTAATTTATCTTTT
>CALXFP010000218.1 GCA_944387615.1 uncultured Oscillospiraceae bacterium
CAACGGCAGCTGCATAAATCCTGTATGGTCCGATCCTCACAAAACGGTAGGTACCCAACAATTACAAGGAGTGTATGAACATGGCTTTTAAAACCGACATCGAAATTGCACAGGAAACCCCCATGCTGCACATCAGCGAGATTGCTAAGACCGCTGGTGTTGATGAAAAGTATCTGGAGCAGTACGGCAACTACAAGGCAAAGGTTGACTACAATATCCTGAAGGATAAGGCAGACAAGCCCAACGGCAAGCTGATCCTGGTCACCGCAATTAACCCCACCCCCGCTGGCGAAGGCAAGACCACCACTACCGTCGGTCTGGCTGACGGCATGCGCAAGCTGGGCAAGAATGTGCTGGTTGCTCTGCGTGAGCCTTCTCTGGGCCCCGTCTTTGGTGTCAAGGGCGGCGCTGCCGGCGGCGGCTACGCACAGGTTGTTCCCATGGAGGACATCAACCTGCACTTCACCGGCGACTTCCACGCCATTGGCGCTGCCAATAACCTGCTGGCTGCAATGCTCGATAACCATATTTACCAGGGCAACGCTCTGGGCATTGACCCCCGTCAGATCACCTGGCGCCGCTGTGTCGATATGAACGACCGTCAGCTGCGCTTCGTCGTTGACGGCCTGGGCGGCAAGGTCAACGGTACTCCCCGTGAAGACGGCTACGACATCACCGTCGCTTCCGAAATCATGGCAGTTCTGTGCCTGGCTTCCGACGTCGCTGACCTGAAGAACCGTCTGGCTCGTCTGGTGGTTGGCTACACCTACGCCGGTAAGCCCGTTACCGCTGGCGACCTGAACGCTCAGGGCGCTATGGCTGCTCTGCTGAAGGACGCTCTGAAGCCCAACCTGGTTCAGACCCTGGAGCACACTCCTGCCTTCGTACACGGCGGCCCCTTCGCCAACATCGCTCACGGCTGTAACTCCGTTACCGCTACCAAGATCGCTCTGAAGCTGTCCGACTACACCATCACCGAGGCTGGCTTCGGTGCTGACCTGGGCGCTGAGAAGTTCCTGGATATCAAGTGCCGTATGGCTGGTTTGACTCCTTCCTGCGTGGTTCTGGTTGCTACCGCCCGCGCTCTGAAGTACAACGGCGGCGTTCCCAAGGCCGAAACCGGCAAGGAGAACCTGGAGGCTCTGGAGAAGGGTCTGCCTAACCTGCTGCAGCACGTTGAGAATATCACCAAGGTTTACAAGTTGCCCTGCGTGGTCGCTATCAACCGCTTCCCCACCGACACCGAGGCCGAACTGAAGCTCATCGAGTCCAAGTGCAAGGAGCTGGGCGTCAACGTGGCTCTGTCCGAAGTTTGGGGCAAGGGCGGCGAAGGCGGTATCGCTCTGGCTGAGGAAGTTGTCCGTCTGTGCGAAGAGCCCAACGACTTCACCTTCGCTTACGAGCTGGATCTGCCCATCAAGGAGAAGATCGAGGCCATCGTTAAGAAGATCTACCACGGCGACGGCGTGAACTTCACTGCCAACGCTGAGAAGCAGATCAAGACTCTGACCGAGCTGGGCTACGACAAGATGCCCATCTGCATGGCCAAGACCCAGTACTCCTTCAGCGACGACCAGACCAAGCTGGGCGCTCCCCGCGGCTTCACCGTTACCGTTCGGAACGTGAAGGTCTCCGCTGGCGCTGGCTTCCTGGTAGCCCTGACCGGTGAGATCATGACCATGCCCGGACTGCCCAAGGTGCCCGCCGCCGAGCGCATCGACGTGGACGAGACCGGCAAGATCTCCGGACTGTTCTAATCGGTACATTCTGAAAATAAAGCACAGGCGGCCCCCCGCCTGTGCTTTTGCGCATCCCCTTCCCAAAACATCATTTTCGATAGGAAAAGGAGACATTTCCCATGGATATGACAATGGAATCCTGCCGTACCTTTGTGGAGGTTCTGGCCTCCAATGCACCCGCTCCCGGCGGCGGCGGCGCAGCCGCCCTGGTGGGCGCCATCGGCACCGCTCTGGGCAACATGGTTGGCTCTCTCACCGTCGGCAAGAAGAAGTATGCCGATGTTGAGGCAGAAATCCTGGAGCTGAAGGCCAAGTGCGACGCTCTGCAGAAGCAGCTGCTGGATCAGGTAGAGGCTGACGACAAGGGCTTCGTTCCCCTGGCAAAGGCCTACGGCATTCCCAAGGATGACCCCAACCGGGACCAGATCCTGGAAGAGGCCACCGTCACTGCCTGCGCCGTTCCCATGCACATCATGGAGCTGTGCTGCCAGGCCATTGACTGCATCGCTGTGTTTGCTGCCAAGGGCAGCCGTCTGGCAGTTTCCGACGCTGGCTGCGGCGCCGTGTGCTGCAAGGCTGCGCTCCAGGCTGCCTCTCTGAACGTGTTCATCAACACCAAGAGCCTGAAGAACCGGGACGTGGCGGAGGAGATGAACCGTCAGGTCAATGTGATGCTCAATAAGTATTGCCAGATGGCAGACGATATCTTCAACGAAGTCAAGGCGGGCTTTGGCCAGTAAGAATCCCTGGCCGCCTGCGCTGAAACATACATATTAGGAGGAAAATTCCAATGGCGAAACTGCTGCTGGGCAAGGAAGTTACCGATGCCCTGAATGCCAATCTGCAAACTCGTACCGCTGCCCTGCGGGAAAAGGGCGTTGTCCCCACCCTGGGCATTGTCCGGGTAGGCGCTGACCCTTCCGACCTGAGCTACGAAAAGGGCGCTACCAAGCGCGCTGAGCTGGTGGGCGTGGAAGTGAAGAAGTTTGAACTGCCTGCCGATGCCACCAAGGAGCAGGTTCTGGCAGTGATCGATCAGGTCAACGCTGACGACTCCATCCACGGCGTGCTGATGTTCCGGCCCCTGCCCAAGCACCTGAAGGCAGACCAGAACGAAATCTGCAACCGTCTGGACCCCCGCAAGGACGTGGACTGCATGACCCACATGTCCAACGCCGGTGTGTTTGAAGGCCTGAACGACCTGGGCTACGCTCCCTGCACCCCCGCTGCCTGTATGGAAATCCTGGATTACTACGGCATCGACTGCAAGGGCAAGAACGCCGTTGTTATCGGCCGCTCCCTGGTGGTTGGCAAGCCTGCCGGCATGATGCTGATGGGCAAGAACGCCACCGTCACCACCTGCCACACCAAGACCGTGAACACCGCTGAAATCTGCCGCAACGCAGATATCCTGGTGTCCGCAGCCGGTGTGCTGAACAGCCTGACCAAGGATTATGTCCGCCCCGGCCAGGTGGTCATCGACGTATCCATCAACTGGGACGAGAACAAGCCCAACGCCAAGGGCGGCAAGGGTGGCATTGCCGGTGACGCCAAGTTTGACGAGGTGGAACCCATTGTCGAAGCCATCACCCCCGTGCCCGGTGGTGTGGGCTCCGTCACCACTTCCGTGCTGATGAAGCATGTGGTAGAGGCTGCTGAAAAGGTGTAATGCCAAAATTCTGATTTCCCCGGTCGGTTGCAAAACTGACCGGGGAAATTTTGTTGTGGGCGGATGCTTTTGCCATTGTGCCCACCAAACTCCCAAAATACGGACACATTTTCGGGCAGTTTTTCATATTGTATTGTTGTGCAAAGGGTGCTAGTATATTCTGTATATACATTTGTCT
>CALXFP010000219.1 GCA_944387615.1 uncultured Oscillospiraceae bacterium
AAGATACTGTTTTATCATAGAAAAAAGGCTTGTTTTCATTAGAAAACAAGCCTTTTTGTGCTTTTGGTGGAGATAAGCGGGATCGAACCGCTGACCTCTTGAATGCCATAGACCCAGGGCGAAAAACACAGTGATATACAACGAGATAAAATGTAGAGATTTCAAGGGTTTGGCCGGGGTATCGCTCTCAACGAGTGGTATCCCGGCACACCTTTTTTCAGCCCTGTTCTGGTATGAGTTCTGGTATGGCATAAGAACGAAAAGGAACATGACAGACAAAATAACGCATATTTTTCCAAGTTAAGTACAACTCACAATTTTATAAAACACAAAAGTTGCCGCCTGTCAATACGTCTCAAGTAGAGACGTACTCTGTCAAAACACACCTCACTTTGAGGAATATTTTAGCAAAATCAGCGCCAACATCATTCTATATGCTTTTGTCTGTATTTCCGAGGCGTACAATTATAAAATCGGCGAAAAAATTTTGCAAAATTGCTGGGGCTGTCAAATCCGCAACTCATCGCTATTTCTGAAATACTTTTCCCTTGGTCACCGAGTAACATTTCTGCTCCTTTCATAATGCGATATTTTAGCAAATATTGAATAGGGGAAATTTGTATTGTTTTTTGAAAACAACGCATACATTCCCGATCACTAATGTCAGCAGAATTTGAAATATCTGCTAACGAGAGATTGTCTGCAAAATTTTTATGAATAAATTCAAGCATTTTCCTGATCCGCAGATTATCCTGATTGAAAGTCGACTCCTTTTTGACAAACTGTTGCTCAAACTGCTCATACAAATAAAGGCAAATGTGGGAAAGGTTTTCCCGGACAATAAATTCAAATCCGCGGGTATCTTGTGAGAGAGCTTCAAACGCTACGTTAAACCAAACTGATACATCTTCAATTCCAATATCAACAAACAAGCCGGAAAAGGAATTGCAGGATATAAGAGGCTGAATATATTTTTTCGCAAAAACAGAATCGTCATTCCCTGTGATAAGCATAGGGCTAAAAACAAGAGAACGCAAACGGCATTCCCCAACAGCAGAGGCATAGTGAAGGACATTAGAATTGATAGCAACCATATCGCCTTGTTCCAAAAGAAAGGTTTCGGAAGGTGTTTTGACTTTCATTCTTCCCTCCGCCATATAGACAAGTTCAATTTCATCATGCCAATGCCACGGTATAATATCATCCTGTCGTTCTGTATGATAAGAAGTATATCCAGCACACGGAAAGTCGATAGTTCCATGCGGCTGCAATTCTTTTGATACTCGATTCAAATTCAATCCGCACTCCTGTAAAGCCATTGTAATATCCTCCTTCCACATTGGCGGTTTTATTATATTATACGGCTATATACGAGTTGTATCAAGTTTAGATTGACGATATTCTTTTAGTAAAGGAAAACACAGGAGGACAATGCAATGTTTCAGTTGTTGTTAGTGATTATTTATCTTGCTTTTATCAGTTTGGGGCTTCCCGATTCACTCTTAGGATCAGCGTGGCCGTCAATGTATCAAGAATTTTCCGTCCCCGTTTCTTATGCGGGTGGAATTTCCATGATTATTGCGGTAGGTACCATTATTTCAAGTCTGCAAAGTGATCGGCTTAGCAAAAAATTTGGAACAGGAAAAGTGACAGCATTTAGCGTGCTGATGACTGCCGCCGCTTTATTTGGCTTTTCTGTAAGCCATTCCTATGTGGCCTTATGTCTATGGGCCATTCCATACGGGCTTGGTGCCGGGAGTGTAGACGCTTCATTAAATAATTATGTTGCGCTTCACTACGCAAGCCGGCACATGAGTTGGCTTCATTGTATGTGGGGTGTCGGCGCTTCCCTGGGGCCTTACGTCATGGGATATGCTTTAAGTGGTAACGGCTTCTGGAACATGGGGTATCGTTATATTGCGATCCTGCAAATTGGTTTAACCGCTATTCTTATGTTCAGTTTGCCGCTGTGGAAAAACAGAACATCGGCAGATGTAAAAATTGATACAGAGAAAGGAGAACCTCTTTCTCTAAAAAAGATCATCTCCATTCCGGGCGCAAAAGAGGTCATGGTTACATTTTTTTGTTACTGCGCCGTAGAACAAACAACGGGCCTGTGGGCAAGTAGCTATCTTGTACTGTACCGTGGATTGGATGAGAACACAGCGGCCAGCTTTGCCAGCCTGTTTTTTGTGGGGATCACCATAGGACGGGCATTGAGCGGATTTTTGACGCTGAAGCTAAATGATACGCAGATGATCCGATTGGGTCAGGCAATCGTGGCCGTGGGCGCGCTGTTTTTGCTTCTTCCATTTGGAGAAGGTGGTTCCCTGGCTGGACTGGTTTTGGTCGGCTTTGGCTGTGCTCCCATTTATCCATCAATTATCCATTCCACACCAGAGCGTTTTGGAGCGGATAAATCCCAGGCGATTATTGGTGTTCAAATGGCGTCTGCCTATGTCGGCACCTGTCTGATGCCGCCTGTTTTTGGTCTGATTGCAAACCATATCAGTGTTTCACTGTTGCCACTCTACTTGTTGCTGATTTTGACTCTCATGG
>CALXFP010000220.1 GCA_944387615.1 uncultured Oscillospiraceae bacterium
GCGGCGGAGTCGTGCAGGTCGTATGTAGAGGCGATTTCCACGGCCTCTTCCACGTTGTCGGCGTAGTCCAGAATCAGCCGCAGCAAGGTGGTGGAGGTGATGTCAGGCTTGTCGGTATTCAGGTCGGTGGGAACAATGGTTTCCCCGCCCTGGTAGCTCATGAAGATGCCGCAGCTGACGCCGGCGTCGTTCACGCCGTCCAGGGGAGCATAGGGAGCGGCCAGACAGGTGATTTTGTTCATCAGCCCTTCCACATCCTGGTCCACATCCATGCCCAGAAACTGCAGGTCTACCGTGGAAATGGTGGCGTGGCGGCCTTCCGTAGCCTCGGTGAAGACGATGCAGGCGTTGGTTTTGGAAAAGTCATAGTTGCGGCCGAAGAGACGGTCGCCTTCCGGGGTCTGGGCGGTGAAGGCAGAGCAGGCAATTTCACTTTCGCTGATTTCCATTTCCAGCAGACCCTTGGTGATCTTGCCGGTGATGAAGTCGATCAGTTCTGCGTCACTTTTGGCGCCGCCCTGGGCAATGAAGTCGTCCAGATAGAATCCGCCCTTGACCTCCATGGTGTAGACGGAGCCGTCCAGGTGGTCGTCATTTCTGGTACGAACCTGCTGGAAACTTGCCACAGTGGCGATTTCATTGTGCCACAGGGCGAATACTGCGATGCCCAGCACCACAGCCAGGGCAGCGACGATGGACACAATCCAAAGCAGGACTTTTTTCAACTGTTTCATGGGAACTCCTTAAAATAAAAAAGAGATTTCCGGCCAGAAACCAGCTGCGCTCCCTGCTTCTTTGTACTATATCACAAAACAGACAGTTTTGAAAGGGGAGGACGCTGGTAGTTATCTATAATGTAGTGCGTTTATAATTGGCCAGATTGCCCAATTATACGCAATGGATATTGAGATGTCAACAAGTATTTGACAGACAGCGGCGGTCACTGCTGAAACCGCCGCCGGAATTCTGTGGGGGAGATGCCGATGATCTGGGTAAAGACCCGGGAAAAGTAGTTGGGATCGCTGAAACCCACCCGGGAGGCGATTTCGGCAATGCTGTCCTGGGACAGAAGCAGACTGTTTTTTGCCTGCTCCACCCGAACTTTGTTGACATATACATTGATATTGACCCCGGTGCGCCGCTTGAAAATCCGGCTGAGGTAGGATTCGCTGCAATGGCAGAAGGCTGCCAGATCGGACACCGCAATCCGGTTTGTGGTGTTGCGGCGGATGTATTCCATGGCGTGGGAAAGGATGGTGTCCTCGCTGGAAGTATAGTAGCGCACGGTGTTTTCCGGTGCGGCATGGGTGCGCTGGAGGATCTGGTAGGTTTGTCCCAGGTATTCTGCCACCAGTTCCAATCCCGGCAGCAAATCTTCCGGGTCAATGCTGGGAGTGCGGATGCAGGAGCGGTAGAGCTTTTTGGCTTCCTCCGGGTCCAAGGCCGGCTCTTTGGAACAGCTGCGGCAAATGCGGCGCTCTACTTTCCCGGCGCTGACGGGAAAGAATCCAGCGTTGACCGAGCCCAGCAGGAAATCCTCACTGTAAATGGGGATCACATATTCCCCAAGACCGCCGTGACAGACCCCAAAGTAGGTCTGCTTTGTCCGCTCCAGCTTGTCAAACATTCCCCGAATCATGGAAAGACACTGCCACCAGTGGGCCTGGTTGGACTTCATATACATGCAGTAGGGATTGGTATGGGCGAGAAAGGGCCGGAGGGCCTCGTCCAGTTCCTTGTTGATGGGAATGAAGCCGCAGAAATCCTTGATGCAGATCTGCACGTCATACCGGCTTTGCAGCCGCTGAAGATATTGGGCAATGTGTCGATAATTTCCCGCCATGAAAATGCCTCCTTTGGACAAAATACCTCTATTTTGCAGTATACGCCAAGAAGCAAAATCTGTCAATGAACAGTGCAGAATAATCCAGAATCTGTCCGGATAATTTCTTGCATAGACCTGTATGACTTGGTATCATATGGACAAACAAAACAAATGACTCTGAAAAAAGCGAAGTTCTTTTAGTCAGGATGGGCAGTTTGTGGAGATGGGCTTTCAAAATCTGGATATATCTGAACAATGGAATGTCAGGATTTGAAAGAAGTATGCTTTGGAAGTAAGGTGAAGTCATGAATCGGATCAAAACACAATTTGCGGTTGTCGGCGGCGGTCCTGCCGGTGTCTGCGGTGCTTTGGCGGCTGCGAGAAGCGGCGTTCAGACTGTGTTGATACACAATCGCCCGGTACTGGGCGGAAACTCCAGCAGCGAGATCCGGGTCTGGTCCCGGGGTGCTGTGGGAGCGGGTAATTTCTACAGTGAGGAAATGGGAATCTGGGGGGAGCTGAAGCTGACCAACCTCTACCGCAACCGGGAAGGCAATCCGGTTTTCTGGGATGAGGTGCTGCTGGACGCGGTGCTGGCGGAGCCTAAGCTGCAGCTGCTGCTGAATACGGAAATTTCCCAGATTGTTCTGGAGGAAAATCGGGTGGTATCCGTCAGCGGCTATCAGCAGGGCACGGAGCAGCATGTAGCCGTGGAAGCGGATGTATTTCTGGATGCCACAGGGGATGCAACCCTGGGATATCTGGCAGGGATTCCCTATTATTTGGGAGAGGAGTACATCCCCTCCAGGCAGACCCCTCTGCCCCAAACGCCGGAGCTGCTGGGCTGCTCCATCCTGTTTTATACCAAACGGGAAGATCATCCGGTATCCTTTGTAGCCCCCAACTATGCCTACGGCATGGAACAGATTTCCCGCCTGATTAACCACGGCGGGCGGGTGGTCAACGAAAAGATGGGCGGCAGCGACTGCTGGTGGTTTGAGTACGGCGGAAGCTTGGATACCATTGCCCGACTTCAGGACATTACCCTGGAGCTGAAGCGCCTGGTGATGGGCGTGTGGAATTACATCAAAAACAGCGGCCTGTATGACGCGGAAAACTACACCCTGGAATGGGTGGGCAGTATCCCCGGCAAACGGGAAAGCCGCCGGATGGAAACGGCGTATCTATTGACGGAGGACGATATCCGGGAAGGAAAGCAGTTTTCTGACGGCGCTTTCTATGGCGGATGGTACATGGATACCCATCCTGCCGGAGGAATGCACGACACCAAGGAAGAAAACTGTGTCCAGATTCCGGTGAATGTCTATCAGATTCCCTTGGGATGCCTGTATCAGAACCGGGTGCCCAACCTGCTCTTTGCGGGACGGAACATCGGAACCCAACGTCAGGCCTTTGTTTCCAGCCGGGTGATGAACACCTGCGCCCTGGCGGGTCAGGCCGCCGGAGAGCTGGCCTGTGCCATGATACGCACAGGGAAAGACCCGGGGCAGCTGGAACGAGAGCAAATCCAGCAGATTCAGCGAAAGCTGCTGCGCAGCGATATGTTCATCCCCGGAGCGGACATTGCTGATCCCGAGGATCTGAGCAGCCAGGCCAAGACGTTTGCCAGCAGCAGCCACGACGGAACCTGGGGGAAGCCCCAGGGGAAGATGCCCGTTACGGAAGGCAGCTTCCTGACGTTCCCGGGACTGGAAGGAAAACAGCCCAAGCTGGTGGTAGAAGCAGAGCGCCCGTGCACCATGCATGGCGCCTGGTATATCAGTCCCTTGCCCAACCGGTTCTGTTTGGGCCAGGAAGCGAGCCTCTGGCAGACGGAGATTACCCCAGGCAGAAATGAACTTTCTCTGCCGGTGCCAGCCGGTGGGGGGAACCGATTCTGCACCCTGGCTTTGGAAGCGTGTGAAGGCGTATCCATTTTGTGTGCAGAACGGGAGCGGGAAGGCTTCCTCTGCGGGCGCAAAGACAGCCCGGTGTATTTGGAGCCTATGCTGGCCTATCCGGAGGAAACGTCTCTGTACAAACCGGAACGGGTTCTGGAATTTCCCAACCGCCCCTGGAACGCACCCAATCAGTGGAAGGCCGCCCGGGAGGATCAGGAGCCGTGGCTGGAACTGTACTGGCAGCAGCCGATTTCGATTTGCCGGATCCGGCTGTTCCTGGACCCCAGCCTGAACGAAGAACTTCCCAGCAGCCGGGCCAAGTACTGGCAGGAAAGCCATCACTTTGTTCCCCGCGCCGACATGCCTCCGGCGCTTATTCGCAATGCTGCAGTGCTGGCCCTGGGAGAGGATGGTGCCTGGAAAGAAATCGGACGCCTCCGGGACAACTGCCAGCGGCTGGTGGTGCTGGATGTGTCGGTGTCTGCCCAGGCGATTCGCCTTCAGGTGGAGCAGACCTGGGGCGGCCCCCCCGCCGTGTATCACATCGGCGTATATTCGGAAAACAACGGTTGAAAAAAGCCGTGTTTTATTGGAAACTAACATGAAAGGAAAGGAAACACTATGAAACTGAAGAAAGCATTGGGTATCGTTCTGGCTTTGGCTATGGTTCTGACTCTGGCTGCCTGCGGCGCTGCCCCTGCCCAGGAAACCCAGGCTCCCGAAACCGCTGCCCCTGCTGCCAACGCCGAAACCACGGCTGCTGCGGCAGAACCTGCCAACATCGTCTGGGCCGGCTGGTCCGGAGAAGAAGAGGCCTCCAAGGAAATCTTCGGCCGTATGATGGATACCTACCGGGAGCAGACCGGCAACGACGTGACCTGGGTGGGCTGGACTTGGGCTGACACCGCCCAGCAGCTGCTGATCCGGACCCAGGGCGGCGAACAGCTGGACATCGCCCAGGTGGATATCGGCATCTTCAACACCGTTGCCGCTGCCGGCGTTCTGGCTGACTGGAACGAAGTGGTAGGCGCTGACTACATGAGCCAGACCTTTGAGCAGTCCGCTTTGGACGTGGGCAACATTGACGGCCAGCAGCTGGGTATGCCCTGGTCCATGGCCTCCATCACCATGGTTTACAACCCCGAAATCCTGGCCGCTGCCGGTTGGGACAAGGTGCCGGTAACCATCGAAGAGTTTGAAGCCTGCATGGCAGATATCAAATCTTACAATCCTGAAATCGTCCCCTACGCCGTTTCCACCAAGGACGCCACCTGCGCCGGTGACTTCATGCCCTGGCTGTGGACCTTCGGCGGAGCCATCTTTAACGATGACGGCTCCGTTGCCATCAACTCCGAGAATGCAGTCAAGTGCGTCCAGTGGTACCAGGGCCTGATGGAAAAGGGCTACATTGCTATGGATACCGGCCGCGGCGAGGCTCGTCAGCTGTTTGCTCAGGGCAAGGTTGCTTTCTATGACGACGCTGTGGTCGCCAAGGGTCAGGCTGTAAACAACGGCGTGGCTCCGGAAGACGTGGTCAAGGTTTGCTCCGCCATGGAGCGTCCTGTGCTGAAGGAAGGCGATGCTCCTCAGTCCACCATGTGGGGCCATATGCTGGTTTGCTTCAAGGACTCTGAGTACAAAGAGCAGGCTGCCGAACTGGCCAAGGTGCTGGTGAGCAACGAAGTGGCTCTGGACTACTTCACCAACAACGGTATGCCTCCTGTTACCAAGGAAGCTGCTGCACTGGAAGAAGTGACCAGCGACGCTTACCTCAGCGGCTTCATGAACTCCACCGCCACTGCCCGGCTGGAGGAGACTGCCCGTATGACCAACGCCAACGAGGTCAAGACCGTGATTACCGAGGAACTGCAGTATGCTCTGCTGGGGCAGAAGACCGCGGAGCAGGCAGTTGCCGACATGGCTGCCCGTCTGGGAGCTCTGTAACATTGACATTCGCAGAACAATGGGGGCGCGGCCCGGTGCCGTGCCCCTTCCCCAAAGGACATGGATTGCCCTTAGTCTACAGGGTGACAGACCCCTGTCTTTTTGTAGACTGAGGGTAAGAAAGTGGGAGGTAACCTATGAACACGATTCGAAACGGACGGCTGTCTGACAAGCAGGTCGGCGTGCTGCTGATTCTGCCGGGATTGGCAATCTTTGCGGCCATTATTCTGTATCCGTTTGTGGATGCGGTGCTGATGAGCTTCACTGACCGTTCCATGATTTATCCCGATTACAAGTGGGTGCAGTTTGAAAATTATCAAAAGGTTTTCAAGGACCCCTACTTTACCAAAACCCTGACCACCACAGTGCTGTTTGTGCTGGGAGCCACGGTGCTTCCGTATGTGCTGGGCATGTTCTGGGCGGTGGTGCTGAACCAGGGATTCCGGGGCTCGGAATTTCTGCGGGGTGTGACGCTGGTCAACTGGATTATCCCCGGTACCGCCATTGGCTTTCTGTGGAGCTGGATTTTCAACGGCCAGTACGGCATCCTGAACAACGTGCTCAAGGCCCTGGGGATTCTGGAAACCGGCATTCCCTGGCTGGGACAGACCAATACGGCGCTGCTGTGCGTAATCATCGCCCGCACCTGGCAGATGCTTCCCTGGTATATGGCCTTCCTGCTGGGCGGACTGCAAAGCGTTTCTCTGGAACAGGTGGAGGCAGCACACATTGACGGGGCCAACAACCTGCAGACCTTCTTTCGGGTGATCCTGCCGGGGATGAAGCAGACGGCCATGCTGATTTTCGTGCTGGGTCTCATCGGCAACCTGCAGCACTTTGACCTTCCCTGGACCATGGCCCAGGGCGGCCCGGCCCGGGCCACCACAACCTTGTCCATTGAAGTTTACACCACCGCTTTCAAGAACTGGAACATGGGCAAGGCGGCTACCGTGGGCACCATCTGGGCAGTGATACTGGCCTGCTTCAGTGCCGTCTATCTGAAGCTGAACAACGACGAAAACGCCTAAGGAGGGAAGACGATGTTTCAAAAAACGCTGGCATTCCGGATTTTCTTCTGGGCAAGCCTGCTGCTGATCGGGGGATTTGTATTTCTGCCCCTGCTGTGGATGATCAACACCGCTTTGAAGCCCACAGATTTGACTTTCAGCAGCTATTTCTTCACCGGGCCGCTGACTTTGGATAACATTATCCACATCGTCACAGACCCCAAGATTATGACTTATCTGAAAAACAGCCTTTGGGTATCCTTCGGCTCCAGCTTCATGGCAACGCTGGTGGCGGCACTGGCGGGTTACAGCTTTTCCAAATTCCGCTACCGGGGAAGAAAATTCGTCATGGGTATGTTCATGATGAGTCAGGCTTTCCCTCAGGCCATTTTGCTGCTGGCGATTTACACCATGATGAACAAGGCAGGACTTCTGGGCAGCTATTGGGCGCTGATTATCAGCTATGTGGTGTTCACCCTGCCGGTGGGCACCTGGACCCTGAAAAGCTACTTTGACCAGATTCCCGATTCCCTGATGGAAAGCGCCAAGCTGGACGGAGCGGGCAATTTCCGGATCATGCTGCAAATCATCTTCCCCCTGGCGGTTCCCGGCATGATTTCCATTGCCATTTATGGCTTTGTGTGGAGTTGGAACGATCTGCTCTACTCCATGACTTTGGTGACAGACACCGCCCGCCGGACGCTGGCCTCCGGATTGGTCATGACCTTCCTGGGCGAAGCCTCAACCAACTGGGGCTATATGATGGCGGCGTCCATTGTGGCGGCGATTCCGGTTACGGTTATTTTTGTATTCCTGCAGCGGTACTTTATCCAGGGCCTGACCTCTGGTGCAGTAAAAGGATAAGCAAATTTTCCCTCTGCTACCGGGATTCTACCGGCAGCAGAGGGATTTTTCTGCTCAAATGGCCCACTCGAATACCATTCGGTTGCCAAATGGGGGCGAATCTGCTATGCTGGGGCAGAGGTGAATGGTATGTACGAACTGGATCGGCAGCAATTCGGCGCTTTTGTAGCCCGGCTGCGGAAAGAAAAAGGATATACCCAGAAAGACCTGGCCCAGCAGCTGCACTTGTCGGACAAGGCGGTGAG
>CALXFP010000221.1 GCA_944387615.1 uncultured Oscillospiraceae bacterium
GGAAATTGATAACAATCTGATAATTGTGGTCAAAAGCCCTGGCTATTCTCTCCGTAGTTCGGTATTGTGTGTTGCTGCAAAGGAGGCGGTACACATGAACGACTACATGAAGGCACTGCACCAGCGGTTCTTCCGGGAGCCGGATGTGTCAGAGTTGGAAGAGGACATCGAGAACACCCGCCAGGAGGTGCGGAACTGTCTGGACAAGATGCAGCGGCGCAGGCTGATGCATCTGGTGGACAGTCAGAATCTGTTGAAAGAAGAAATCTCCCTGGCCAGCTTCACCGCCGGGTTCAAACTGGCCTGGGGACTGAGCAAGGAACTGGAGACAGACGGTCTGTACTCCTTCGATGAGGAGGAGACAGAACGCGTCTGCCGTCAAATAGGAAAGGAGGATTGAGCGTATGGGAAAGCGCAGGCCATCCGGTGACGGCATGGTCCGCAAGCGGGAAGATGGTCGCTGGGAGGGCCGCATCGTGGTGGGCCACAAAGAAAACGGCGATCCCATCTTCCGCTACATCTATGCGGATACCCAGAAGGAACTGATGGTTAAACTCCGGCAGAGTATCGAGGTGTATCAAGGTGTCGAGTTGACTGAGGAGAGCCGGATGACACTGGGCCAATGGCTGGAGAAATGGTTAAAGAATACGGCTCCTACCCTCCGTCCCGCAACCTTGAGCCGATATGAAGGTACGGTACGTAATCACATTGTCCCCTATATGGGAGACAAGCCAATCTCTCAGATAACTGGAAAAGATATTCAAAAGCTGTATGATACACTGGCTCGTCAGGGAAACCGAAACACAGGAGAAGGTCTGGCCAGCGGAACAATCCGTGGTATCCATGCGATGTTCCATGAAGCGATGGGGGCTGCGCAGAAGGCTGGCCTCATCCCGCGAAATCCTACAGAGGAGATTGGCGCTCCTAAATTCAGTTACAAAAGCAAAAAGGTGTTGACGGATGAACAACTGGAAAAGTTCATGGATACTATTCAGAGGGACAGCATCTGGTGCGACTTCTTCTATACGGAACTGACTACCGGTCTGCGCCGGGGTGAGATCTGCGGACTGAAGTGGGAGGATTTTGATGAAATCCATGGCACTCTGAAAATACGACGCACGATCCATGAGGAGAAGGGCGGCAAGTTGACTCCCTGGGATACAAAGACTGCTGCGGGAGCCCGCACCATCCATCTGTCACCCAGCACTGCGGCTCTGCTCCGAGAAAGGAAGAAAACTGCTCTGACAGAATGGATCTTCCCCCATCCCTGGAAACCGGAGCAGCCCACTCGCCCGAGTGCTGCCTATGAGCGGATGAAGGTTCTACTGAAAGAGGCGGGGCTTCCTGACCTTCGCTTTCATGACCTCCGGCACACTTTTGCCACCCATGCTCTGACCTCGGGAGTGGATGTCAAAACTCTATCCGGCATCCTGGGACACACACGGGCCGCGTTCACACTGGACACCTATACTCACACAACAGGCGATATGCAGAAGAGAGCGGCTGAGATCGTAGAGGAATTTCTCATCGACATCTTCGGAGAGGAGTTGAAACCATGGGCAGAAAGCGGAAAAACGGCGAAGGCACCGTCCGGCTGAGAAAGGATGGCCGCTGGGAGGGGCGGGTCGTCATTGGGTATGACGAGAATGGCCTCCCAAAGACGAAGAATGTGCTGGCCAAGACCAAGGGCGAATGTATAGAAAAACTAAAGGAGCTGAAGAGCACCATCACACCGGACACACCCGTAAAACTCAAGGCAGATATGCCCTTCGGGGAGTGGTTGGACTATTGGTATGAAACCTACTGCAAGCCCAATGTCAGGCCGGGAACTCAGAGTAACTATGAGGGGTATATCCGGTGGTATCTCCGGCCAAAACTGGGCAGCATACCACTGAATAAACTGACGGTCAGCGATATTCAGCAAATGTGTACCTGGATGATGACGGAGGCTCGCATAGATCAGAAAAACGGAAATGGAGGTCTCTCAGACAGCCAGGTGCGAAACTGTTACAGCCTATGTGAAAGGATATTGGAGAAAGCGGTATCAGTAAACTTGATTGCCCGAAATCCGGCAAAGGGCTGCAAGTTGCCGCCAATCCGGCGGAACGAGATGAAGATTCTCTCTCGCGAAGATATGCAGAA
Source organism: uncultured Oscillospiraceae bacterium (assembly GCA_944387615.1). Classification (GTDB taxonomy): domain Bacteria; phylum Bacillota; class Clostridia; order Oscillospirales; family Oscillospiraceae; genus Faecousia. The sequence continues at coordinate 2,143 of CALXFP010000221.1, forward strand.
GGTACTGATCCAAGCTAAGGAGGAAAATTATTATGAACTCTTCCTTCTGGAATTCGCCACCGGCCTGCGGCTGGGGGAATTGATGGCTCTCCAGTGGGACGACGTGAATCTAACTACTGGGGAACTGAGAATCAACAAACAGGCAAATCTGGCTGGCTCCAAGCTGGTAATCAGTGAGCCGAAAACCAAGGCGGCTGTTCGTACCCTGATTCTGCCCCCGTCAGTCAGAAAGGTATTGGCAGAGTACAAGACCATGGTGAACTCAAAGTGGCTATTTCCCTCGCCCAAAAAGGAAGACCTGCCCATACGTCCCTCGGTAGTGAGCCTGCGGCTCCGCAAGATATTGAATCATGCGGGGTGTGAGCCGGTAAGATTTCATGATCTCAGGCATACTTTCGCAACCAATGCCCTGGCACACGGAATGGATATCAAGACGCTGTCCACCATCCTTGGTCATGTATCCAGTGCAACTACCCTGAACACCTACTCCCACGTCACCGATGAAATGCGGCAGAAAGCGGCGGTGAACATTGACCGGGGCATCGCCAAGGCAGAGGTGCAGGAGGATGCAGCCGCTGCCCAGCCTGAGCGCACCATGACCACCTTCCAGGCCAGAAAACGCTGGAGCCGAGAGGCCAGTTGATGCAAAACGACCGGTCCATCAGGGAATGCCATCCCTGGTGGGCCGGTTTTTGCTGTCTGTGGGCAAACATGTGGTCAAAGGGAAAATAAGAAGAAATGGTATCCAGAATTTACGCAGAAAATGGCGCTGGTTACGGAATATTTGGGCACTTTCGGGGAGAATTAGCGGGTGAAGTTGTGGCGGCTATTTGTTGGACTGGAAGATACAAAGAATAAGGGACCGGCTTGACGAAAGCCGATCCCTTATTCTTTTTCTTGTCGGTGGTTCAGGAGTTCTTCA
>CALXFP010000222.1 GCA_944387615.1 uncultured Oscillospiraceae bacterium
GCATTGCAGCAGGAACACAAGACGGTTTCTTATGATGTGGTGCTGGATCTGGTGCTGCGGGACGGTCAGTGGTGGGCTGTTCCCAACCAGGCGCTGCTGGCTGCTTTGTCCGGCGGCATTGGTTAAGGAGGGGGAACCATGGCGTATCAACCGAAATTTGCGAAAACCCCGGGAAAAACACCCCTTCCTCCCGTCCGGCAGGAAAAGCCGAAAAAGAAGCGCAGTAAGGCGCAATGGGCTGCTTTGATTTTGCTGACGATTCTCATTGTTCCTGCATCCACAATGGCTACCGCAGAGCTTTTGGGGAGAATGTACCAGAATTTGGGAAGGCCCAAACTCTCTGAGCCCTCCCGCACCGCCAGCGTTGCCATTGGCCAGCAGGTCAATACATATCTGACCGGTCAGATTTCCGCCGCCAGAGAATCCCTGCTTTCTTCGGACAAGCCGGTGATTGAAGTGGAGCCGGTGCGCAAGCGCTACTGGATTGAAGCAGACGCCCAGGTAGCGCCGGAGCCGAATCCGGATTGCTACGGGGAAACCACAGATCCGGAAGTGCTCAAACAGGTGCTGGAGGATGCGGCCTGGCTGCTGGAAGATCAGAAGCTGTATTTTACCCCGGAAGTGGAGCTGTTCCAGGACAGTGTGGTCCGGTATTATCTGGATGACAGTATTTTTGCCATCACCTGGAAGGAAGTCCACGATGGCTCGGTCTATACTTTCTCTGAAATTAAGGTTTCCGACCCCTCCCAGTTCCGCCGCCATCTGGCGGGAGGCGAGTATGGCTCGGAAATGCAGTATCTGACCACGGAAATGGCAGCCAGCGTCAATGCGGTGGTGGCCTCTGCCGGTGACTTTTATCGGTTCCGGGATTTCGGCGCCGTGGTCTACCAGGGGGTTGCCCGGCGGGTGGAGGGCACCTACGCCGAAACCTGCTATATTGACACCAACGGCGACATGCACTTTACCTACGCCGGAGAAGTGCTGACAGTGGAGGATGTGCAGAAGTTCGTGGACGAGAACAGCATTTCCTTCAGCCTGGCCTTCGGCCCGGTGCTGGTGGATAACTACGAAGTAAAGAACCCTACCTGGTACGGCGTGGGCGAGATCAACGAAGGCTATGCCCGGTCTGCTCTGTGCCAGATGGGGCCGCTGCACTACATTGTGGCCACTGCCAACACGGAAGGCCCCTATCAGGAGATTCCCACGGTGCAGATGTTCACCAAGAACATTGCGGCCACCGGCTGTAAAATGGCCTACTGTCTGGATGGCGGTCAGACGGCTACCATCGTCATGAACGACCAGCTGATTAACCGCCCGGTTTACGGTCAGCAGCGGAAAATCAGCGATATCATTTATTTTGCCACGGCAGTGCCGGAGGGAGGTTAAGACCATGGAGCGGATTGCCTATATTTCCGGAGAAACCGTTATCTATTGGAACTCCATTGTCCTGACTCTGGCGGCTATGGTTGCCATCTGCTTTTTCCTGGCTTTTTATCTGGGAAAAACCGGGAATGCAGCCGCAGGCTTTGCAGTGGTGCCGGTCAGTCTGGCTTTGAGCCTGGTGTTTGCCCGGTTTGTCCATTGGTATTGCCGCACTGACAGTTATGCCAGCTTCCAGGCTGCCATGACCGACTACTCTTCCGGTGGCTATGCCCTGCTGGGCGTGTTTGCTGGATGTCTGTTGGCAGCGAGAATTGTACGGATTCTGTTTCTGAACCGAAATCTGCCCCAGATGCTCGACTGCATGTGCCTTGCGGGCTGTGCGGGCATCAGCGTGGGACGGCTGGCTTCCTTTTTCAACAGTTCCGACCGGGGACAGATTGTAGAGTCGATTCAGTCCCTTCCCTGGGTTTATCCTGTGACCAATGCGGTGTCCGGAGCCACGGAGTACCGCCTGGCGACCTTCGTCATTCAGACAATGGTGGCGGCTGTGCTGTTCCTTTGCCTGACGGCTTTCGATTTTGCCAGCCATCGCCGGAGCAGGGGAAAAGATGGAGATACCTGCCTGCTGTTCCTGCTGTGCTACGGCGCTTCCCAGGTGGTGTTGGACAGCACCCGGTATGATTCTTTGTTTTTCCGCAGCAACGGTTTCGTCAGCATCGTCCAGGTGCTGGGGGCTGTGGTTATGGTGTTTGCCGTGGTGATGTTCTCGGTGCGTCTGGTGAAATACCGGGGGTTCCGGCTGTGGTATGTTCCCATTTGGCTGGCCATTGCGGCGGCTATTGGCGGGGCGGGATACATGGAGTATTACGTCCAGCGCCGGGGAAACGAGGCGGTGTTTGCCTACAGCGTTATGAGCGGATGCCTGCTGGGGGTTGTTGCCTTGAGCTTGCTGATCCGGGGGATTGGCACCGCTGCCTGGAGACGCAGCCGTACTCTTTTGTGAATCGTGCAGACGGCACAGCCTGTTGGCTGTGCCGTTTTTGCCGGTACCATTGACAAATCTGGCCAAGCCCATGTATAATGTGGTAGAAAAAGCGGGGTAGCACTTATCCCACGTATCATATGAAGGAGGATTCTATGACTTTACAGGAAAAGAAGCAGCTGCAAATCACTGCCTGCAAGGTTCGGATGGGCATCATTGAGGCAACCCATGGTGCCAAGGCGGGACATCCCGGCGGCAGTCTGTCCGCTGCGGATATGTTTACTTATCTGTACTTCAAGGAAATGAATATCGACCCCGCCAACCCCAAGTGGGCGGACCGGGACCGGTTCGTGCTGTCCAAGGGCCACACCGCCCCGGGACTGTATGCGGCACTGGCAAACCGGGGATTCTTCCCGGTGGAGGATCTGCCCACCCTGCGGCATATTGATTCCTACCTTCAGGGCCACCCCAACATGAACACCGTCCCCGGTGTGGATATGTCCACCGGATCTCTGGGCCAGGGCATTTCCTGCGCCGTGGGCATGGCTCTGGGCGGCAAGCACCAGGGCAAGTCCTTCCGGGTCTACACCCTGCTGGGTGACGGTGAAATTCAGGAAGGCCAGGTCTGGGAAGCCTGCATGGCAGCCAGCCACTACAAGCTGGACAACCTGTGCGTCATCATCGACAACAACGGTCTGCAGATCGACGGCGACGTGGCCAAGGTCATGAGCCCCTACCCCATTGACGAGAAGCTGAAGGCCTTCGGCTTCCATGTGGAAGTGATTGACGGTCACGACTTTGACCAGATTGAGCAGGCTATGAACACTGCCCGGACGGTGAAGGGTCAGCCCAGCGCCATTGTGATGAAGACCACAAAGGGCAAGGATGTTTCCTTTATGGAAAACAACGCCGGCTGGCACGGAAAGGCCCCCAACGATGCCGAGTACGAAGTGGCAATGACAGAACTGAAGGCCATTCTGGCCGGACTGGAGGGCTGAGAGATGGCAGAAATGAAGAAAATCGCAACCCGTGACAGCTATGGCAAGGCCCTGGCAGAGCTGGGTGCAGAATTTGAAAACCTGGTAGTTCTGGATGCAGACCTGGCAGGCGCCACCAAAACCGGCGTGTTCCAGAAGGCATTCCCGGAGCGGCACTTTGACTGCGGCATTGCCGAGAGCAACATGATCTGCGTGGCAGCGGGCCTGTCTACCACCGGACTGGTGCCCTTTGCTTCCAGCTTCGCCATGTTCGCCGCAGGCCGTGCCTTTGAGCAGGTGCGCAACTCCATCGGCTATCCCCACCTGAATGTGAAGATCGGTGCCACCCACGGCGGCATCTCCGTAGGCGAAGACGGCGCCAGCCACCAGTGCTGCGAGGATTTTGCCCTGATGCGTTCCATCCCCGGCATGGTGGTTATGAGCCCCGCCGACGATGTGGAGGCCCGGGCCATGGTGCGGGCAGCTTATGAGCATGAAGGCCCTGTGTACATGCGCTTCGGCCGTGCGGCAGTGCCGGTGATCCACGAAGAGGGCACCCCCTTCACCATCGGCAAGGGTGAAATCCTCCGGGATGGCAGCGATGTAGCCATCATTGCCAACGGTCTGATGGTGTACGAAGCCATTCAGGCAGCGGAAACCCTGGCCCAGGAAGGCATCAGCGCCATGGTCATCAACATGGCTACCATCAAGCCTCTGGACGAAGAGCTGGTGCTGGAAGCTGCCAAGAAGTGCGGCAAGGTTATCACCTGCGAAGAGCACTCCATCATCGGCGGCCTGGGCGAAGCGGTAGCAGCCCTGCTCAGCGAGAAGCTGCCCACTCCAGTACGCAGAATCGGCGTCAACGACGAGTTCGGCCACTCCGGCCCGGCTGGTGCATTGCTGAAGCAGTTCGGCCTGAGCGCAGAGCACATCGTGGAAGTTGCCAAGGATTTTGCTGGCAAGTAAGAGAAAAAATACAAAACCGGGACTGCCCTTCGGCAGTCCCGGTTTTCTTTGCGGCTATTTTGTTAGTATTTCTTTTTGGAACCGCCAAACCAGCCAAGAATGGACGCTTTCTGCCCGCGCCCAGAAGCGCCAGCGCTCAGCAGACGGTATACTTCTTTCTGCACCGGCGTCCAAGTTTGCTTGGGGTAAAGCTCTGCAAACCGCTGCCGTATTTCGTCTTTGGCCTGGGGGAACAGCAGGGGAATCAGAGGCTGTGCGTGTTTTTGGGCAGCGTACATGTACCAATAGGTGAGCTTCTGCCGCTCTCTGGCCGGCTGGTACAAAATCCATTCTACGGCAGCTTTTGCATCCTGCGCATTGGCATGGGAAGCAAAATTCTGTGCCCATTGGGCTACGTTCTGGTAAAATTCATCGTTGCAGCTATGGTTGCGGGGATCGTCACCCATGCCGAACAGACCGGCGGCAATGGGGGCCTGGGCGTAAACATCCGCCAGTTTCTTGGTGTAAGCACGGTATATCTCTTCCAAAGCGGACAGGTTTTCCGTAATCTCCATAAAACTTCCTCCAGTTGGTGGTGTGGCAAACAATCAGCTGCTTTCCCGTTCAATCAGTTCCCAGGGAACCAGCTCGGATTGGCAGGATTTACCGGACATCAGGGCCAAAAGCTTTTCCGCTGCCTGTTTTCCTACATTTTTGCTGCCGTGAGACAACGAAGTGATGGGAACCGGGGACAGCTGGCTGTAGGGGCTGTTATCGAAACTTACCACGGCAATGTCCTCGGGGATTCGCTTTTTCTTCTTTTGCAGGGCGGAGATCAGCAGACTGGCGATTTCGTCATTGTAACAGACCACCGCAGTGCATTCCGGCAGCAGATCCCGCCGCATAATCAGGGGGGCATCCGGGTCGGAAGAGAAGAGGCTGTTCTTATTTTCCGTATTGTACCAGAAAATCAGCCGGTCGTCTACCAAAATGTTGGCGTCCCGCAGGGCGTGGATATAACCGGAAAACCGGTTGGGGCCCTGGATGTCGTCGGACTTGAAAATGCCCGCTATGTGTTTATGCCCTTTGGCAATCAAATATTCCGTCAGCATTTTTCCGCCGCCCTCATTGTCATCCAGGACAAAATGGGCCCGGGGGAGCTGAGAATAGGTGCCATGGAAGAATACCAGAGGAACGCCCTTGTCCATCAGCTTCTGATACAGATCCAGATTGGGATTGGGCAGGGCGGACTTGGTGCCCTCCACCAGAATGCCGTCAACCTGCATGGACAAGAGAGTCTGCAGAATTTTGCGCTCGTTGGCAATCTGGTTCTGGGTGGCAAACAGGGAAGGAGTGCAGTTGTTGACGGACAGAACCGTTTCAATTTCCCGCAGGACGCTGGGGAAGATGTAGTCGCTGATATAGGTAGCCACAACGGCGATGGTACGCATGGGCTTGGGCTGGGAGGTATGCTGGCGCAGAATATGGGAGCCGCTGCCCTGCCGCTTTTCAATCAAGTGCTCCTTAACCAGGAGGGAAAGGGCCTGACGTACGGTTTGGCGGCTGACCTGGTATTCGTTGCAGATTTCAAACTCCGTAGGCAGTGTGGTATCTTCTGCGTACTTTCCGTGAAGAATATGAAACCTCAGATCTTCCGCTACGGTCTGGTATTTTGGTACAGGCATGGTTGGCCCTCCTTTGTAATAGTATCCGTTGTTTTCAGTATAGTACAAATTTTATAAAAATCAATAGAGAATAATTTGTATTTAGAAAAAACTGTAACGCGCCAAAGCGCGTATGCAAAATTTAGCTTGGAAAAGCCAAAAAACCAGTAATATTAACGAATTATGTTGCACTATTAGAGACGGTTGTACATATTCACGAAGAAAAAATGAGAAAATGGAGCGATGAAATACAAATAATTTCGATTAAATAAAACGATATAGATATGCAAAAATTATAAAATAAGATATTTTTAAGAATGAAAAGTTACAAAATTCTGATTTGAGTTTACTTTGTAGATAAAATTTGTATTGTAAATTCCGTAGAAAATGGATTTATATGGTATAACTTGTTGACAAACTTGTGCGGCAAACGTATACTTGTGTTGTACAGCGAAGCTCCCCTGTCCCACCGGCATCGGGGCTGAGACGTAACAAAACACAACAAGATAGGAGTCAAAACAATGAAAAAGTTACTCGCGTTTGCCCTGGCACTTTCTATGGTTTTTGCTCTGGTCGCTTGCGGCAGCTCTGCTCCTGCAAGTACCGAAGCCCCCGCTGGCACCGAGGCTCCCGCCGCTGGTGAGACTGCGGCTGCAGCTGCTGCCGACGCTCCCGGCGCTGGCAAGACTGTCGGTATCGCCATGCCCACCCAGTCTTCTGAGCGCTGGATCAACGACGGCGCCAACATGAAGAAGCAGCTGGAGGACCTGGGCTATGAAGTGGTTCTGCAGTACGCAGAAGACGATGTCCAGATGCAGGTTTCTCAGGTCGAGAACATGATCGGCCAGATGGTTGACTGCCTGGTTATCGCCGCCATCGACTCCGGCGCTCTGACCGCTGTGGAAGCACAGGCTAAGGCTGCCGGCATCCCCATCATCGCTTATGACCGTCTGCTGATGGACACCGATGCTGTTTCTTACTACGCTTCCTTCGACAACAAGGGCGTGGGCACGGCAATCGCTGAGTACATTGTGGAAGCCAAGGATCTGGAAGCTGCCCGCGAAGCTGGCGAGAGCTACACCATCGAGTTCTTCATGGGCTCCCCCGACGATAACAACGCTGTTCTGCTGCATCAGGGCATCATGGAAGTCCTGCAGCCGTACCTGGACGACGGCACTCTGGTCTGCAAGACCGGCCGTACCTCCTTCGAAGACACCTGCATCCTGCGTTGGAGCCAGGAGACCGCTCAGCAGTGGGCTGAGAACTACCTGTCCGGCTTCTACGCTGACGAGGATCTGGACATCGCCTGCTCCGCTTTCGACGGCTTTGCTTACGGCATCCGCTCCGCTCTGGAAGCTGCCGGCTACACCGAAGAGAACTGGCCTCTGATCACCGGTCAGGACGCTGAGCTGATGGCTGTGAAGAACATCATCGCTGGCAAGCAGACCATGTCCATCTACAAGGACACCCGCCTGCTGGCTGAGAAGTGCGTCACCATGGTCAACGCTGTGGTCAACGGCACCGAGCCCGAGATCAACGACACCACCACCTACGACAACAATGTGCTGGTCGTTCCCTCCTACCTGTGCACTCCTGTGGCTGTTGACGCAAGCAACTACCAGGAGATCATTGTAGACGGCGGCTACTACACTGCTGAGCAGCTGGCTGGCTAAGGAAACCCATAATCTGACTTTTTCTGCTACAGAAAGCAAAAAGGGGGCGGCGGCAAGTGTCGCCGCCCCTTCATGGTAAAATACGCTGGCGAGAAAGCGGATTGCAGAGCGTTGGGAAAAGGAGCTGAACAAATTGGCAGAATATATTCTGGAAATGAACCACATCGTCAAGGAGTTCTCTGGTGTACGGGCACTGGACGATGTGAATTTTAAAGTCAAAAAAGGCGAAATCATGGCAATCTGCGGAGAGAATGGTGCCGGCAAGTCTACCTTGATGAATGTGCTCTCCGGCGTATATCCCCACGGCACCTACAGCGGCGACATCGTCTACAAAGGCGAAGTGTGCAGCTTCAAGAGCATCCGGGACAGTGAGAAGAAGGGTATCGTTATTATCCACCAGGAGCTGGCGCTGAGCCCGTACCTGTCTGTCGCGGAAAATATCTTCCTGGGAAATGAACGGAAAAAGAATGGCATCATTGACTGGGGCGAAACCCAGCGCGAAGCCCATGCGCTGCTGCAGCGGGTAGGTATGGGCGGCGAAAATGTCAATGTGCCTGTCAATACACTGGGCGTTGGCAAGCAGCAGCTGATCGAAATTGCCAAGGCTTTGGGCAAAAAGGCGGACCTGCTGATTCTGGACGAGCCCACCGCCGCTTTGAACGACCGGGAAAGCAAGCAGCTTCTGGATCTGATCCTGCAGCTGAAAGAGCAGGGCATGACCTGCATCATCATTTCCCACAAGCTCAATGAGATCAGCTACGTTGCCGATTCCATTACCATCATCCGCGACGGCCACACCATTGAAACCCTGCAAAAGGGAGACGATGATTTCACGGAAGAGCGGATCATCAAGGGTATGGTAGGCCGTGAATTGACCAACCGGTATCCCAAGCGGGAAAACTGCCCCATCGGCGATACGATTTTTGAGATCAAGAACTGGAATGTTTACCATCCGGATGATTCCAACCGCCAGATGCTCAAGGACATCAATATCCATGTCCGGGCCGGCGAAGTGGTAGGACTGGCTGGCCTGATGGGTGCCGGACGCACCGAACTGGCCATGAGTATTTTCGGCCACTCCTACGGTCAGAAGATTTCCGGTGACGTGTACATCAACGGAAAGAAGGTCAAGATCAATACGGTTCAGGACGCCATTCATCAGAAGCTGGCGTATGTTTCCGAGGACCGCAAGACCTACGGCCTGATTCTGATCGACAGCATCAAATTCAACATGACCATTGCAGCATTGCGTAAATTCTTCTCCAAGAAGGGCGTCGTGGATCAGCAGAGCGAGGCCGTTAAGGTAGAAGAGTTCCGCCATCTGATTAACGTTAAAACCAACACCGTGGACCAGGCAGTTGGCTCCCTGTCCGGCGGCAACCAGCAGAAGGTTGTTCTGGCCAAGTGGATGCTGACCCAGCCTGACGTGCTGATCCTGGACGAGCCTACCCGCGGCATTGACGTAGGCGCGAAGTACGAGATTTACACGGTTATCAACGAGCTTGCCCGCTCCGGCAAAGCTGTGATTATCATTTCCTCTGAAATGCCCGAGATTATCGGTACCTGCGACCGCACCTATGTGCTTAACGAAGGCGAAATCGCCGGCGAACTGTCCGGTGACGAAATAACCCAGGAGGCCATTATGGGTGTCATCATGGCCCACAACAGAAAGGGAGAACTGTAATGGAAAATTCCAATGTGAAAACTTTGGCTCCGAAAAAAGTCAATGTGAGCCTGAAACAGTACGGCATGGTTCTGGCTCTGATCGCCGTGTACCTGATCTTTGCAGCCATCACCGGCGGCAAGAACCTGGCCCCCATGGCCGTAAACAACATCATCATGCAGAATGGCTACGTTATCATTCTGGCTGTGGGCATGCTGCTGTGTGTCCTGACCGGCAACGTTGACCTGGGCATCGGCTCCGTGGTCGCTACCTGCGGCGCTGTGGCCGGTACATTGATTGTGGACTATGGCGTCAGCTCCCCGGTTGCCATGCTGTCTGCTCTGGTTGTAGGCGCTATGTTCGGTGCCTTCGCCGGCTTCTTCGTCTCCAAGCTGGAGATTCCTCCTTTCATCGTTACCCTGGCTACCATGCTGATGGGCCGTGGTATCTGCTACGTCATCCTGCAGGCCCAGACCAAGGGCCCCCTGCCCGCTGACTACACCTGGGTCAGCACCGGCTTCCTGCCCACTGTGAAGGTTGGCGCAGACGCCGCCGGCAAGGGCGGTGTAGACCTGATCTGCCTGGCTGTGGCTGCTGTGATTGCTGTTCTGGTGGTTCTGGGCGATATGCGCAGCGTGGCCCAGTCCAAGAAAAACGGCCTGCCCGTTCCTTACACCTGGCAGATTGTGCTCAAGGACGTGCTGATCATTGGTGTCGAGTCCTTCTTCTTCTACAAGCTGGGCTGCTACAACGGTATTCCCATTATGCTGGTGCTGGTTGCCATCGTGGTTGCCATCTATCATTTCATCACCACGCAGACCGTTGCTGGCCGTCAGATCTACGCCATGGGCGGCAACGCCAAGGCTGCCCGCCTGAGCGGCATCAACACCAAGAAGGTGTTCTTCTGGGTCTACGCCAACATGGGCCTGCTGTGCGGTCTGGCCGGTATCGTTCTGTCCGCCCGTAACGCTTCCGCTACCCCCAAGGCCGGTGACGGTCTGGAAATGGACGCCATCGCTTCCTGCTACATCGGCGGCGCTGCCACTTCCGGCGGTGTTGGTACTGTGGTTGGCGCTGTGGTTGGCGCATTCATCATGGGCGTTCTGAACATCGGCATGTCCCTGGCTGGTTTCGATACCAACGTGCAGAAGATCGTCAAGGGCGCTGTTCTGCTGGGCGCTGTTACCGTTGACCTGCTGAGCAAGCGTAAGAAGAGCTAAATGAAACAGTTCTTTGGCGGGGAAGTCACGGAGATTACCCTTCTGCTGCGGATGCTCTGCGGAGGTTACCTGGTATATCTGGCATGGGATTTGGGCCAAAGCGGCCTGGCTCCCGACGGAAACCTGGTATATCTTCTTGCTGCCGCGGTGTTCGCCCTGGTGGGCGGAGTTGTATTTGCCTTCTCTCTGAGACGGTGGCTGCGCCGGGACTATGTCTTTGTCAGCACCGAGCAGTCTGAGGATGAGAACGAAGAGCAGGACGATGAGTAAACGGGATCTTCTATGAAATTTATGGAAGGAAGCAGATGTATGAGTGAAAATAACGCAACATGTCTGGGCCTGGAACTGGGCTCTACCCGCATCAAAGCGGTAGCCATTGATGGTAATCACGTTCCGGTGTCTTCCGGTGACTACACCTGGAAGAGTACCTATGAAAACGGCGTCTGGACCTACTCCCTGGAGGAAGTGTGGCAGGGCTTGAAAACTGCTATCTCCGGCGTTGAGAATCGGGAAGCGGTGAAGGCCATGGGCGTTTCCGCCATGATGCATGGTTACCTGGCTTTTGACAAAGACTGGAACCTGTTGGTGCCTTTCCGCACCTGGCAGAACACCATCACCGCTCAGGCTGCTGAGGAACTGACCGAGCTGTTCGGCTTCAATATTCCGCAGCGCTGGAGCATTGCCCACCTGTACCAGGCGGTGCTGAACGGTGAACCCCACGTCAAGGATATCGCCCACTTTACCACCCTGGCAGGCTATGTCCACTATATGCTCACCGGCGTCAACGCCATCGGTGTGGGTGAAGCCTCCGGCATGTTCCCCATCGACAGCGAAACCAATGACTACGATGAGCAAATGCTGCAGAAGTTTGAAAAGCTCACCGAAAATCAGCCCTGGAACATCCGGGATCTGCTGCCCAAGGTTCTGGTGGCCGGCCAGCAGGCCGGAAGCCTGACTGAGGAAGGCGCAGCCAGACTGGACCATCTGCTGAATGCGGGCATTCCCTTTGCTCCTGCTGAAGGCGATGCCGGTACCGGCATGACCGCTACCAACGCAGTTGCTCCCAGAACCGGCAACGTATCCGCCGGTACTTCCATCTTCTCCATGGTGGTTCTGGAGCATCCGCTGAAGAAGGTCTATCCGGAAATTGACTTGGTGACCACCCCCACCGGCAAAGCTGTTGCCATGGTGCACTGCAACAACTGCACCAACGACATGAACGCCTGGGTGGGCGTGCTGAAGGAAGTGGCAAACCTCTTTGGTGCAACTCCCTCCACCAACGATCTGTACACCAAGCTCTATCAGAAGAGCATGGAAGGCGATACGGACTGCGGCGGTGTGGTTACTTACAACTACATGGCCGGTGAAGGTGTAACCCACCTGGACGAAGGCCGTCCCATGGTGGTCAGAAAGCCGGAAAGCAAGTTCTCCCTGGCAAACTTCCTGCGTTCTCAGCTCTACGCCACCATGGCTACCCTGAAGATCGGCATGGATATTCTGGCAGAAGAAGGCGTCGCCATCGACAGCCTGACCGGCCACGGCGGTCTGTTCAAGACTCCGGTGGTGGGACAGAAGTATATGGCCGCTGCCTGCAATGCCCCTGTCACCTGCATGTCCACCGCCGGTGAAGGCGGCCCCTACGGCATGGCTCTGCTGGCGGCCTACATGGCAAACAAGGCAGAGGGAGAAACCCTGGAGCAGTATCTGAATGCCCATGTCTTTGCCAATGCCGAAAGCGTCACTCTGGCGCCGGACAGCGCCGATGTGGAAGGCTTCAACGCCTACTTAACACAGTTTAAAAATGGTCTGGCAGCACAAAAGGCTGCTGTGGAAACCATCTAAGGAGGAAATTCCCATGAATCAGTATAAATTTTGGTTTGTCGTCGGCTCCCAGTTCCTGTATGGTCCGGAAGTGCTGGAGATTGTGGCAGCCCGGGCTGCGGAGATGGCAGAAAAGCTGAGCAAGGTTCTGCCTTATCCTCTGGTCTATAAGGTCACCGCTAAGACCAACAAGGAAATCACCGATGTGGTCAAGGAAGCCAACTACGACGATTCCTGCGCCGGTATCATCACCTGGTGCCATACCTTCTCCCCCAGCAAGATGTGGATCAACGGCCTGGCAAATCTGCAGAAGCCTTGGTGCCACTTCGCTACCCAGTACAACAAGGAGATTCCCAACGAGGAAATCGACATGGACTTCATGAACCTGAACCAGGCCGCCCATGGCGACCGGGAGCATGGCTTCATCGGCGCTCGTCTGAGAGCACCCCGGAAGATCATTGCCGGCTACTGGGAAAATGAAGATGTCCAGAAGCGCATCGGCAGCTGGATGAAGGCCGCTGTGGGCGTTGCCGTCTCCAAGAACATGAAGGTTATGCGTTTCGGCGACAACATGCGGGAAGTCGCCGTTACCGAAGGCGATAAGGTTGAAGTTCAGACCAAGCTGGGCTGGCAGGTAAATACCTGGGCCGTGGGCGATCTGGTCAAGGTGATGAACGAAGTTACCGAGGAAGAGATTGACGCTCTGGTAGCTGTCTACACTGCCAACTACGACGTGGCCACCGACAACATGGAAGCTATCCGCTACCAGGCCAAGGAAGAAATCGCCATGAAGAAGATGCTGGATGCAGAAGGCTGCAAGGCATTCTCCAACACCTTCCAGGATCTGTATGGCATGGAGCAGCTGCCGGGCCTTGCCTCCCAGCATCTGATGGCCCAGGGCTACGGCTACGGCGGCGAGGGTGACTGGAAGGTTTCCGCCATGACCGCAATTATGAAGGCCATGGGCGAAAACGGCAACGGCGCTTCTGCCTTCATGGAAGACTATACTTACCACCTGGTGGAAGGCCAGGAGTACAGCCTGGGTGCTCATATGCTGGAGGTCTGCCCCAGCCTGGCAGCCGGCAAGCCCCGGATTGAGACCCACCACCTGGGCATCGGCATGAACGAGAAGGACCCTGCCCGTCTGGTATTCGAGGGCAAAGAGGGAGACGCCATCGTGGTCAGCCTGATCGACATGGGCGGCCGCCTGCGTCTGATCTGCCAGGATATCCATTGCGTCAAGCCCATTCTGCCCATGCCCAACCTGCCTGTGGCCCGGGTTATGTGGCAGGCTGAGCCCAACCTGACCACCGGCGTGGAGTGCTGGATTACCGCTGGCGGTGCCCACCACACCGTGCTCAGCTACGACGTTACTGCAGAGCAGATGCACGATTGGGCCCGGATGATGGACATTGAGTTTGTCCACATCACCAAGGATACCACCCCGGAGAAGCTGGAGCAGGAGCTGTTCCTGAACGATCTGGCCTGGAAGCTGAAGTAAAAACAAAGCCCGGCAGGGGAGGGAAGCGTCCCTGCCCTGCCGGGTTACATTTATTATAAGGAGAAAGCGTATGCTGGAAGAACTGAAGAAAAAAGTCTGTGAAGCCAATCTGCTGCTGCCCAAATATGGCATGGTCACGTTCACCTGGGGCAATGTGTCCGAGGTGGACCGGGAAACCGGCCTGATGGTGATTAAGCCCAGCGGCGTGGAATATGACCATATGACCCCGGAAGATATGGTAGTTGTCAGCCTGGCCACTGGAGAAACTGTGGAAGGCAAGTGGAAGCCCTCCTCTGACACCGAAACCCACATCGCCCTGTATAACGCCTTCCCGGCATTGGGCGGCATTGTTCACACCCACTCCCGCTGGGCTACCTCCTTTGCCCAGGCGGGAATGGATGTGATTGCCATGGGTACCACCCAGGGTGACTACTTCTATGGTGACATTCCCTGCACCCGGAAGATGACTCCGGAGGAAATTGCCAACGACTACGAGCGGGAAACCGGCAACGTAATCATTGAGACCTTCAAGACCCGCAATATTGACCCTGCCCAGATTCCTGCAGTGCTGGTCAATTCTCACGGTCCCTTCGCCTGGGGCACTGACGCCATGAACGCAGTGCACAATGCCGTGGTGCTGGAAGAGGTTGCCTTCATGGATTACCACGCCATGAGCATGAACCCCGCAGCCGGACGGATGCAGCAGGAACTGCTGGATAAGCACTACCTGCGCAAGCACGGCAAAAACGCCTACTACGGCCAGGGCTGAGCCAGGAGGAGTTTTATGACAAGCAACGAAAAGAAGCAGCTGCAAATCACTGCCTGCAAAGTTCGGATGGGCGTCATTGAGGCAACCCATGGTGCCAAGGCGGGACATCCCGGCGGCAGTCTGTCCGCTGCGGACATGTTTACTTATCTGTACTTCAAGGAAATGAACATCGACCCCGCCAACCCCAAGTGGGCGGACCGGGACCGGTTTGTACTGTCCAAGGGCCATACCGCCCCGGGACTGTATGCGGCGCTGGCAAACCGGGGATTCTTCCCGGTGGAGGATCTGCCCACCCTGCGGCATATTGATTCCTACCTTCAGGGCCATCCCAACATGAACACCGTCCCCGGTGTGGATATGTCCACCGGCTCTCTGGGTCAGGGAATTTCCTGCGCCGTGGGCATGGCTCTGGGCGGCAAGCACCAGGGCAAGTCCTTCCGGGTCTACACCCTGCTGGGTGACGGCGAAATCCAGGAAGGCCAGGTCTGGGAAGCCTGCATGGCAGCCAGCCACTACAAGCTGGACAATCTGTGTGTCATCATCGACAACAACGGTCTGCAGATCGACGGCGACGTGGCAAAGGTCATGAGCCCCTACCCCATCGACGAGAAGCTGAAGGCCTTCGGCTTCCATGTGGAAGTGATCGACGGTCATGACTTTGACCAGATTGAGCAGGCTATGAACACCGCCCGGACCATCAAGGGTCAGCCCAGCGCCATTGTGATGAAGACCACCAAGGGCAAGGACGTTTCCTTTATGGAAAACAACGCCGGCTGGCACGGAAAGGCCCCCAACGATGCCGAGTACGAAGTGGCATTGACAGAACTGAAGGCCATTCTGGCCGGACTGGAGGGCTGAGAGATGGCAGAAATGAAGAAAATCGCAACCCGTGACAGCTACGGCAAGGCCCTGGCAGAGCTGGGTGCAGAATTTGAAAACCTGGTCGTTCTGGATGCGGACCTGGCAGGCGCCACCAAAACCGGCGTATTCCAGAAGGCATTCCCGGAGCGGCACTTTGACTGCGGCATTGCCGAGAGCAATATGATCTGTGTGGCAGCGGGCCTGTCCACCACCGGACTGGT
>CALXFP010000223.1 GCA_944387615.1 uncultured Oscillospiraceae bacterium
GACAGCATTCTGATTTGCCAGGATATTTTCTGCGGCGTGGTGCCCATGGGTGCGGATGTCCGGGAGTGGCGGCAGGCCACCGGCCGGCTGTGCCAGTACTTGGCTGGGGAGGCTGACCAGGTGATCCGGATTTTCTGCGGATTGGAGCAAAAGCTGAAATGACCATCTATCTCATTCGCCATGGGAAAACCCAGGCAAATCTGCAGCACCTGTACTGCGGCAGCACGGACCTGGCCCTGTCTGACCAGGGCCGGGAGGAGCTGAAGCAGCTGCACTATGCCTTAGAGAATGTGAAATTCATCACCAGCGGTATGCTGCGCACAGAGCAGACGTTGGAAATTCTCTTCGGTCCGGTGCCCCACACCCAGGAACCGGGATTTCGGGAAGTGGATTTCGGCGCTTTTGAAATGCAAAGCTACGAGAAGCTGAAAGACGACCCAGCCTATCAGGTCTGGCTTACCGGGGACAATGAAGCCAATGTCCCACCCCAGGGAGAAAGCGGACTGCAGATGCGCCAGCGGGTGCTGGAAGCCTTTTCCCGGGTAGAAGAAGATACGGTCATTATTGCCCACGGTGGGGTGATTGCGGCCATTATGGAGCATCTATTCCCGGAGGAGGGAAAAAACCGCTACCAGTGGCAGCCCAAACCCGGCCATGGCTATGCCCTGTCCCAGGGGCGATATTGGCCCATCCCGGATCAGGGGAAGTAGCACTTGCAAAATCCGCCGACTTTGGGTAAAAT
This sequence comes from uncultured Oscillospiraceae bacterium, assembly GCA_944387615.1. GTDB lineage: Bacteria > Bacillota > Clostridia > Oscillospirales > Oscillospiraceae > Faecousia. The sequence continues at coordinate 743 of CALXFP010000223.1, forward strand.
GGAGACAATCGGCGCAGCGCAGCGGGATACAAGTCCTGCAGCGCAATGAGGAATTATGACAGCGCAGAGCCTTGGGGTCTGCGCTGTTTCCTTTGGAGGAACCTATGGAATTAACAGCGTATTTTTCTGCCCATCCGAAAGCCGCCATTGCCTTCTCCGGCGGGGTGGATTCGGCGTATCTGCTGTACGCCGCGGTGCAAAGCGGCGCAGATGTTCGGGCGTATTATGTGAAAACTCCCTTTCAGCCCCAATTTGAGTATGAAGACGCCAAAAAACTTGCCCAGCAGCAGGGAGTAGAAATGGTGACACTCCCGGTGGATGTGCTGTGCCGGGAGGAGATTGTCTCCAACCCGGCAAACCGGTGCTATTTCTGCAAACGTGCGCTGTTTTCCCGAATCCTGGAAGCTGCCGCAGAAGATGGTTTTTCCCTGATTCTGGACGGTACCAACGCATCCGACGATGATGCAGACCGTCCGGGCATCCAGGCTTTGCGGGAACTGCAGGTGCAGTCGCCCCTGCGGCTGTGCGGCCTGACCAAGGAAGAAATCCGCCGGCTGTCCAGAGAGGCGGGGCTGTTTACCCACGATAAGCCCGCCTATGCCTGCCTTGCCACCCGGATTCCCACCGGGGAGCGGATCACCCTGGACAAGCTGGAAAAAACCGAACGGGCAGAAAATTTCCTGGCATCCCTGGGATTTCGGGACTTCCGGGTACGGCTGGATCACGGCAAGGCAAGAATCCAGGTACGGCCGGAGGATTTGACTTTGGTTATGGAAAATCGGCAGAACATTCTGGACACACTGGGACAGCTCTATGATGGGGTTGTGCTGGATTTGGAGGTGCGTCATGCAATCTGATGTCAAAAAGCTGTTGGAGGCCGTTCAGGCAGGGAATGTCAGCGTAGACGATGCCCTGCACAAGCTGAAACTGTCGGCCTTTGAAGATATCGGCTATGCCAAGGTGGATCTTCACCGGAAAATCCGCCAGGGAGCGGCGGAGGTGATTTACGGCGCAGGAAAAACCCCGGAACAGATTGCCGGAATAGTGGCAGCCATGGAGGAAAACGGACAAAACCGGATTCTCATCACCCGCATGTCCCAGGAAGCGGCGGATTTCGTCAGCAGAACCGCCAATCTGGACTATCGCCCCCTGTCCAAGGTGGGCATCATCGGCGGCTTTCCGGAGCCGGATGGGCTGGGCAAGGTGGTGATTGCCACCGGCGGCACCAGTGACATTCCCGTGGCGGAAGAGGCGGCCCTCACTGCGGAAATTCTGGGCAGTCAGGTAGTACGGCTGTATGACGTGGGAGTTGCCGGTGTCCACCGGCTGCTGGCCCATATGGAGCTGATTATGGATGCCAGCGTGATTATTGCCATCGCCGGAATGGAAGGGGCACTGGCCAGTGTGGTGGGTGGCCTTGCGGACTGCCCGGTAATTGCGGTACCAACCAGCGTAGGGTACGGCGCTTCCTTCGGCGGGGTTTCGGCGCTGCTGAGCATGCTCAATTCCTGCGCCAGCGGGGTCAGCGTGGTGAACATTGACAACGGCTTCGGTGCGGGATTCCTGGCCAACCGGATCAATCACATGGAGGCAAAATCATGAAAACGCTCTACATTGACTGCGGCATGGGTGCTGCGGGGGATATGCTGGCGGCGGCGCTGAGCGAGCTGCTGCCGGATAAAGAAGATTTTCTTCGCACCATGAACAGCCTGGGCCTGCCCGGTGTGGCCGTTTCTTTGGAAAAGGCAGAAAAGTGCGGCATCACCGGCACCCATTTTCGGGTAACGGTAGGCGGTGAGGAAGAAGGACAGCACCATCATCACCACAGCCATTCCGGTCTGGGGGATATCGAAGCCATGGTTGCATCCATGCCCATTCCCACCATGGTAAAGCTGGATGTGCTGGCGGTATATCAGCTCATTGCCCAGGCGGAAAGCCACGTCCATGGCGTTCCCATGAAGAATATCCACTTTCACGAAGTGGGCACTCTGGATGCCTTGGCGGATATTACGGCGGTGTGCCTGCTGATGTACTGGCTGCAACCGGATCAGGTACTTGCCTCGCCGGTGCATGTGGGCAGCGGCAGCGTCCGGTGTGCCCATGGGCTGCTGCCGGTTCCGGCTCCTGCTACGGCGGAGCTGCTGCGGGATATCCCCATCTACGGCGGAGAAATTGCCGGAGAGCTGTGTACTCCCACCGGGGCGGCGCTGCTGAAGCATTTCGTCACAAAGTTCTCCGACATGCTCCCAATCCGGGTGCAGGCCATGGGATATGGCATGGGCAAAAAGGACTTCCAGCGGGCCAACTGTGTTCGGGTTTTGCTGGGGGAAACGGAAGAGAAACCGGAGCGGATTTTGTCCTTACAGTGCAACGTCGACGACATGACCGGTGAGGCGGTGGGTTTTGCCCTGGAAAAGCTGCTGGAGTTGGGGGCGCTGGATGCCTTCACCGTGCCCATCGGCATGAAAAAATCCCGTCCAGGCATTTTGCTCAGCGTCCTGTGCCGGGAGAATGACCGGGAAAAACTGGTGAAGGCGCTGTTTCACCACACCACTACCCTGGGAGTCCGGGAGGTTCTCTGTGACCGCCATACCTTGCACCGGGAAATCAAAACCGTGGATACGCCTTTTGGGAAGGTACACAAGAAGGTCAGTTCCGGTTACGGCGTTCATCGGGAAAAGTATGAATATGAAGATCTGGCGGCTATCGCAAAAGAGCGCCAGATGAGCCTGGAAGAGATTTTGGCCAATTTATAACCAGCAAGCCGGACGCAAAGCGTCCGGCTTCGTGTATGACCAAACAACAAGAGAAACAAGAAAATCTTAAGTTTTATCCTGTTCCATTTTGTAGGATTTTGTGATAAAATGTAATCAATTAAACCTTATCTCAGCAAAGAACAGGAGAAACCCTATGGCAGGAAAATTTGAGAAGCCCCGCAGCCGGGAAAATAGAAGCTCCGCTGCTGCGCCAATGGAGCGCAGGCGTGCGCCATCCGGGCAGGCCCCGACCAGACCGGCATCGGAACAGCGCCAGTCCCCGACCAGACCGGCACTGGAACACCGGCAAGGGCAGAATGCACCTCGCAGTCAGGAAGAAAAAAAGATACCGCCCAGACGGCCCCGCCGTCAGCGCCGCCGGAAGTCCGTGCTGCCCATTGCCGGAGCAGCTGTCGCCCTGCTGCTGGTGCTGGTGGTGTGCCTGAGTGTTTTTGGCAAGAAAAAATCCCCTTCCTCCGACCAGCCGGAGCAGATGGAAACTCAGGAGGAAACCCAGCTCCTGACCGTAACTTCCCGGGCGACCATCGCCTCCCAGGGAGATCTGCTGATGCATGCCACCATATTCGGAGAAAAATGGGATGGCAATTGCTATGTAGGTGACGGCAAATACAATTTTGATTCTCTGTTTCAGTATATTTCCCCCTACACGTCCAAGGCAGACTTCATGGTAGCCAATCTGGAGACCACCCTGGGCGGAGACAGCTTCCCCTACCAGGGCAATCCCAGCTTTAACTGCCCGGACGCCCTTCTGGACTCGCTGACGGGAGCGGGGTATGATATGCTGCTCACCGCCAACAACCACTGCTATGACACGGTGATGACCGGACTGAAACGCACGGTGGAGCAGGTGCGAAAGGCCGGAATGACGGCGGTAGGCACCCGGCTTTCTTCCGACGAACCCCGGTATGCGGTGGTGGATGTCAACGGCATCCAGTTGGGAATTACCTGCTACACCTACACCATGGTCATGGACGCAGGCAAGCCCCGGCTGAACAACAATTCCCAGGTGGAGCAGCCGGAATTGGTGAACTACTTCAGCACCGATAATCTGCCCGCTTTCTATTCAGAATTGGAATCCGTCTGCCAGCAAATGAAGCAGGACGGAGCCCAGGCCACCATTGTCTACATCCACTGGGGCACGGAATACGAAATCACCGAGGACGCTACCCAGCGGGCTATGGCTCAGAAAATCTGTGATATGGGCGTGGACGTGATCATTGGCGGCCATCCTCATGTGGTGCAGCCCATGGATTTGCTCAGCAGCACCACTGACCCGGAGCATAAGACCATTTGCATCTACTCTCTGGGCAATGCGGTTTCCAACCAGCGCATTGAAGAAATGAATCTGAAAACCGGCCATACCGAAGATGGCGTCATGTTCAGTGTCACTTTTGAGGAATTTTCAGACGGCACTGTGAAGGTGGCGGAGGTGGATGTACTGCCTACCTGGGTGAACAAATTTACCAACGCCAACTGGAAATACGAGTATAACATTCTGCCCCTGGACAAAGAGCAGCAGGATCAGTGGACAACCCAGTTTAACCTGACCCAGGAGCAGTATACCAATGCATGTAAATCCTACGACCGCACCATGGCCATTCTCGCCCCGGGACTGACCAAATGCCAGACCTATCTGAGCCAGTCTGGGGAAGAGCAGCCCCAGACTGAGGCAACGACGGAAACTGCCCAGGCTGCATAAGAACAGACAGAAAATGCGTGTTCTGATAGAATTGATTTTCTCGTCAGAATACGCATATTTTTATGGGAATAGCTGCCGCCATTGAGCTGCGGCAGGCGGGTGTCCACCGGACACCTGCATCTGTTGGTTCGGGTCCCTTCCTCTCAAGGATAAACAAAAAAGCAGGTACTATCTGCTTTTTTGGTACGCCGGAAGGAACTCGGTACGCTAAGGAGCTGCCGCCATTGAGCTGTGGTTGGCGGGTGTCCACTGGACACCCGCATTCAATGGTTCGAGTCCTTCCATCTCGAGGGTAAACAAAAAGACAGATACTCAAATGAGTATCTGTCTTTTTGGTACGCCGGAAGGGACTCGAACCCCCAACCCTCGGAACCGGAATCCGATGCTCTATCCATTGAGCCACCGGCGCATATCGCTTATCATCCTAGCTATTATAGCAGTCTTTTCCGGCTTTGTAAAGAGGTTGAGGAAAATATTTTTTGAAAGGGAACCTTACAGATGCAGATCCTTGCTGCGGAACACCAAAATTCCTGCCACGGAGCACACAACCGCAGCCAGCAGCGCAATCCCGGCAAAGAGGAAAGCCTGTTCTTCCCCAGCGGCCAGACCCCCTGCCTGGAAGAGGGTGAAGAAGGTGGTATATTGGATTTTTTCCAGTTTGCCGCCCATATTGGCCAGCATTTGCAGAATGTACATCAGCACCGGGATTCCGGCGCCAAAGGTAAGACTCAGCTTGGCTTCGCTGAATAGGCACGAACACAGGAAACAGAAACCGCCAATAAACAGGTGCAGGCACAGCAGCCCGCCATTGACCTGCAGCAGCTGCCTTAGCTCCAGCTCTCCCGGGAACATCCCTTCGGAAACGAACCATTCCAGCGCAGTGCTATAGGCCTCCAGCAGGACGATTCCCGTAACCAGGACCATCCACTGGGTAAAGGCAACCCGGGAGCGCTTGACCGGAGCAGCCAGCAGCGCTGCCATGCTGCCCTGATCCACATATCTGGCAACCAAACCGTTGGCCCGGATGATGATATAGACCATGGGGAACACCAGCAGAATCATGCCGTACAGATACGAGGTCATGAAACCCATCAGGGTATCCTGACCGCCCACCATTCCCACAGCTGCCATCAGTTCTGGCATCAGCTCCTCGAATTGTTTCAGCGCATCCGCCATCTGAGGATCGTACATGCTGATAATCATGGATATGTACATGGTCAGAATGGCTGCAAAAATGGTTAGCAGCTTCCAGGAACCTTTGAGTTCCTTGCGATACAGTGTCAGATTCATGGCCGATCCTCCTCGGCATAATAGTGCAGGAAGATGTCTTCCAGAGTCTGCTTCTGGGTAAGGGTGACCTGGCAGGGATTCAGCCGGTTCTGCTCGCCGCCGAAAGCCTGGGCAAAGTCCGCCGCCTCCTGGGGTGCAGCCAGGGTAACGGTATAGCGCTTGCGGTGCTTGGCACCCAATGCGCTGGCGCTGTCCAGGGCTACCAGCTTTCCGCTGCGGATAATGCCGATGCGGTCGCAGGTGCGCTCCACTTCCTCAAACATGTGGCTGGACATCAGAATGGTTTTCCCGGCAGCTTTTTCCTCCTGAATCAGTTCCACAAACCGGCCCTGCATCAGCGGGTCCAGGCCGCTGGTGGGTTCGTCCAGAATGAGAATGGCCGGGTCATGCATAAAGGCGGCCACAATGCCGATTTTCTGCTTCATGCCTTTGCTCATCTTTTTGATTTTGCCTTTGGGGTTTACTTCAAACCGGGCAATCAGTTCCATCATCCGGTTTCCCCCGGGCATGCCCCGGTACTTTTGCAGAAAACTCAGGTAGGCCCAGCCGTCCATATCACCGAAAAAGGCAATTTCTCCGGGAATGTAGCCCAGATTTTTCTGAATCCGGGCGGCATCTTTCCAGCAGTCCATACCATCTATGGTGCAGCTGCCGCCCCGAGGCCGGAGAAATCCCATCAAGTGACGAATGGTGGTGGTTTTCCCGGCGCCGTTTGGCCCCAGAAAGCCGAAAACCTCTCCGGGAGCAATGGAAAAACTCAGGTCAAAGATTCCTTTCCCCTGACCGTAATCCCGGGTCAGGTGGGATACTTCCATCATGCCCATAAGCAAGTCTCCTTACCGCCTGAAAATCAGGCTGGAAAAATCAGGTTTCTTTGTCCATGTGGACAATCAAGTGGGGATAGGTCATGCCGATGTTCTGCTCGTCAAAAATATCCTTGACCCGCTTGGTGGCGGCAAAGTATACATCCCAGTAATCCGGGGTTTTGACCCACAGACGCAGACTGTAAGAAATGGCGCTGTCGCCGTAAGCGGTAATCACGGCATTGGGAGCCGGGTCCAGCAGAACGTTGTCCATGGTGCCGGCCAGAACCAGGGCATCCAGCACCTTCTGGGTAGGGGCATCATAGGAGGCGGAAACGTTGATGTCTACCCGCCGGGTGCCGGTGGAGGAGTAGTTGACAATCTGTGCCGCTACCACGGAGCTGTTGGGAATGGAAATGATCTTGTTGTCCGGGGTGGCCAGCATGGTATAGGTCATGTTGATTTCCTGAACGGTGCCGGACTGGGCGGCAATCTCCACATAGTCGCCGGAGTGGAAAGGATGGGTGTACAAAATGGTAAAGCCGCCGATAATATTGGAAACCATATTCTGCAGGGACAGGGAAAGTGCCAGGGTCAGTACACTGGCCAGGGCCACGATGCCGGTGACATCAATGCCCAGTGCGGAGGCGGCGCTCAGGCCGGTCAGCAGGTAAATTCCGGCCCGCACCAGAGAGAGAATCAGACTGTGGGCCGCTTTTTCCAGTTTGGATTTTTCCAGGGTTTTGCGCAGCAGTGTCAGTATGATTTTGGCAGCCAGAATGCCGATAACCAAAACGATCAGCGCTCCGCCGATCCGGGAAAGAACGGGAAGTCGCAAAATTGCAAAAATGTCCATAGGCGTACATCTCCTTCGTATAAATTGTTACACATATTATACCAATTTGCCGGAAAAATAGCAAGCGGTTTCGCCAAGGGGCCAAAGGGAAGCCCGTGTTCCCCATACAAAAAAGATATTAAACACATTTTAAGAAACCAGCCTCTTCCTTCTTAAGAAAAATGGTGATATAATACCGTTACTTAGTGAAGAAAGAGGGATGCTCCATGTATAATATCCTGATTTGTGACGATCAGCCGGATATCGTCAACGCCCTGAAAATCTATCTGACCCCGGAAGGCTACAACCTGTATGAGGCCTTTACCGGTCAGCAGGCGCTGGATATTGTGAAGAACAACGAAATCCACTTGATTTTGCTGGATGTGATGATGCCTGTCATGGACGGTATTACAGCCACGGCCCATATCCGGGAAATTTCCAATGTTCCTATTATTCTGCTTACTGCAAAATCCGAAACCGAGGACAAGGTACTGGGTCTGAACGTAGGCGCAGACGACTACATTACCAAGCCCTTTGTCCCGGTGGAGGTGCTGGCCAGAGTCCGTTCTCAGCTGCGCCGCTATGCCCGGCTGGGCAGCTGCCCGGAACCCACCGGAAATCAGATCACCCTGGGGGGCATTGTACTGGACGACCGGACGAAAACCGTTACCGTGGAAGGAGAGCCGGTTTCCCTGACCCCTACGGAATATGCCATTTTGCATCTGCTGATGGCAAATCCCGGCAAGGTGTTCTCCACCAAGGTGCTCTATGAGTCTGTCTGGCAGGAGGCGGCCCTGGGAAGCGAAGGTGCGGTAGCGGTCCACATTCGCCATCTGCGGGAGAAAATTGAGATTAACCCCTCCGAACCCCGGTATCTGAAGGTGGTTTGGGGTCAGGGATATAAGATGGAAGGGGAGAGCAGATGAAAAACCACATTGCATTTAAGTTCCTGGCGATTCTTCTGTGTGCGCTGGCGCTGTTTGGCAGTGTTGCCAGCACCGGAGCCATTGTGGCCCTGACCGGTGCCGGACTGTATGATAAGACTGTGCAGCAGGTCCGGGATGCGGAAGTAAAAAGCTGGGGAAGAGATTTGACCAGCGGCGTTGCCATGTACTACAGCAGCGTAGAACTGGGCGGCTGTCCGGAGGCGCTGGTTGCGGAGCATGTCCACGGTGGAGGCGGGTATTATTCCGGCTTCGACTGGGAGAAAGCAGGCTACGCACTGAAAGACGCGGAAGGTAACGTCCTGGAAACCGGAGGAACCCTGACGGAAGCGGATGGCGGGGCGGTCTATACCTTCCCGGTTTCCGGACAATATCTGTATTTGGTTTCCACGGAGCCGAAGGCAGAACTGTTTGAGGCTCCAACTCAATCCGTAGAGGCAAAAATCTACTCAGATGCAGAAATGTATGTTTACAACGCCATTCCCAAAACCGGTGCGGCGGTATATGGCGCACGGTTCTGGGATATGAATGGCCAGCCTCTTTATAACAACATCGGCAATGGGGAAATCCTGGGTACGGTGATGTATGACGAGGATGGAAATGTTCTGTATCGCTCCAGCAGTTCAGAATATGTGGAAGTCGGGCAAATTTCTCAGCTGGAACTGTTGGGAGTGACTTCTGAAGTTATTTACGAAGCCTATGCATCTCAAGGGGTAGGCGAACTGACCCAGGACGAACTGGGCTGCATAATTTTTACTGCCTCTGTTCGGCCGGAGCAGTCCCAGGAGCTGACTGCGGAGGAAGCCGTGACGGAAGCTACGGAAGCTGCCAATCCCCCGGAAACCCAGCCGGTGACGGAAGCTGCCACCCAGCCCACCGCAGAGCAGACCCAGGCACCGGAGCTGGATGAAAACGGCAACCCGGTTGCGTCTCCGGCTGAGGATAACGGGCAGCAGCCGGAAACCCAGCCCCAGGAGCAGCCAGCGGAAGAAACAGCAGCCTCGGAAGAAACTGCCCCCCAGCAGATTGCCTCTGAGCCAACTGAACCTGCACCCACTGAGACCCAGGCACCTACCGTCCCGGAGGAAACCGCTGCGCAGCAGACCGCGCCGGATCCTACCGAGCCGGTGATGATCAATGGCAAAACGCTGGATCAATACGACGTTTCCCGTTATGAATATACCGATGACCAGACCAACAACACCATGGTTGCCAAGTGCGTCTACGTCCCCATGCCGGAGATGACCCTGGAGCTGTACTTAGAGTCAGGTGGACTGCGGGATGATGGAATCTTCTCTTTGCTGGATGTTGTAAGGGGATTCCGCAGTGATTTGTTCCTGATTCTGGGAGTCAGTTTGCTGTCCTTTGCGATTTTGGGCGTGTATCTGTGCTGCGCAGCAGGACGCTCCCCCAAGAGCACCCAGGTGCAGGCGGCCGGATTGAATCGGATGCCGCTGGACGTGTATCTGATGCTGGCAATCGCCAGCATCAGCGGCATTATCGTTGTGGTGTGGGAAGGCGCAAGCTTGGCGCTGGAACAGAATTTGCAGGTGGGATGTGCCTTCGGTGCCGGTGCCGGATTCCTGGCGTGTTTGATCTTTGTGGGACTCTGCTTTGCCTTCGTAGCACAGATTAAAACGCCCAACGGTTTCTGGTGGCGCAATACCCTGTGCGTGCGGGTACTGTGTCTGCTGGGCCTGGCGGGACAGTGGGTGCTGCGCAGACTGATTCCCTTCCTGGGCAGAGGGCTGAAAAAGCTTGGCGGCGGCATGGGAAAGCAGCTGAGCAAACTGATGTGGCAGCTGAAAGAGAAAACCCATGCCTTCCTGTCACTGTTGCCGCTGACCTGGCAGTGGCTGGCCTGCGGCCTGGGCATCTTCTTGCTGATGCTTCTGGCAGTGGCGGTTCGCTCCATATTCTTTACCTTGTTGTTCCTGGCGGCGGATGTTGTGCTGATTTTGTACGGCGCCCGGAGTTTTGGTATGCTGATGGAAAACACCCGGCGGATGAGCAGGGGAGATTTGAACATCAAAGTGGATGACAAGCAGATGGTGGGAGTATTTCGGGACTTTGCGGAGGACCTGAATGCCCTGGCTGGTGTGGCGGTGGCCGCAGCCCAGAAGCAGCTGAAGTCGGAACGGATGAAAACCGAATTGATTACCAATGTTTCCCATGATATCAAAACCCCGCTGACCTCCATTATCAACTATGTGGACCTGCTGCAGCGGCCTCATACCCAGCAGGAGGAAGCGGCATACCTGGAAGTTCTGAATCGTCAGTCCCAGCGGCTGAAGAAGCTGATTGAGGACCTGATGGAAATGAGCAAAGCCAATACCGGCAACATGACCGTGGAGATCACCGAGGTCAATGCGGTGGAGTCTGTTAACCAGGCATTGGGCGAGTTTGCTGACAAGCTGGACAGAGCACAGCTGATTCCTGTGTTCCGCCATACGGAAGAAGCGGTGTATATGCGGGCTGACGGGCGGCTGGTCTGGCGGGTGCTGAGCAACCTGCTGAGCAATGCGGTAAAGTATGCCATGCCTGGAACCCGTCTGTATGTGGACCTGCTGGAGACGGAAGGAAAGGTTATCCTTTCCCTGAAGAACATCTCCCGGGAAGAGCTGAATGTGGAAGCCGATGAGCTGATGGAACGCTTTGTCCGGGGGGATGATTCCCGGAATACCGAAGGCAGCGGCCTGGGGCTGAACATTGCCAAGAGCCTGATGGAACTGCAGAAGGGACAGCTGC
>CALXFP010000224.1 GCA_944387615.1 uncultured Oscillospiraceae bacterium
TCCCAGGGAAAGGACCCGGAAAAGGTGGAAGCCCAGCTGCGGAAGATTTTGCCGCCGGAAGAAAGCTCCGATTTCTGCCACCGGATTGTACTGTTCGGCCGGGACTGCTGTACCGCTCGGAACCCCAGCTGCGACCAGTGTCCGCTGACCATGTACTGTGAAGAATTCAATCCCTGATGTTCTTCTTTCCCCCTTGTCTGCATAGGATGTGGACAAGGGGGGATTTCTTTGCCCAAAACACTTCCCATTTTCTATTCAGCCCTACTGCTGACCGGAGTGAACCTGCTGCTGCGGCTGGTGGGGACAACCTTCCAGGTCTATCTGTCTGCTACCCTGGGAGCCGCCGGAATCGGCTTACTGCAGCTGACCATGTCCGTAGGAAGTCTGGCCATGGTTGCTGGTATGGCAGGCATCCGGACCGCCTCCATGTATCTGACCGCCGAAGAACTTGGGCGGAAAAAACCGGAAAATATCACCTGGGTGCTGTCCGGCTGCTTTTTATACAGCATCGCTTTCAGTGGAAGCATTGCCGCGCTTCTTTACAGCTTCGCTCCCCAGATTGCCCGGTACTGGATCGGAGACATGAGAACCCTGGAAGCTCTGCGCCTGTTTGCAGCGTTTCTGCCGGTTACCTGTCTGTGCGGGGTGATGACCGGCTACTTTACCGCAGCCAACCGGATTGGCACGCTGGCTGCCGTGGAAGTAGCAGAGCAGCTTTGCTCCGTGGCTGTAACCATGCTGGCACTTACTTTCTGGGCTGGCAGCGACGCCGGACGAGCCTGCCAAAGTGTGGTTTTCGGCGGCAGCGCCGGAGGTGTTCTGACACTGTCCTGTCTGGTTCTGCTGCGGCTGCGGGAACCCAGACCTTTCAGGCCCCGGATTCCCGTAGGATATCGGCTGGCTCAGACAGCCCTTCCACTGGCGTTGGCGGATGTACTGAAATCTGGGATCAATACCATGGAAAATCTGATGGTCCCCCGGCGGCTGTCCCTGAATCTGAAGATTGCCGATCCGCTGGCTGCCTTTGGCTGTCTGAGCGGCATGGTGTTTCCCATCCTCATGTTCCCTGCATGTATTATATTTGGTTTGGCAGAGCTGCTGATTCCGGAGCTGGCCCGGTGTTCCGCAGCAGGAAGTGAAAAACGGATTTCTTACCTGGTTCACCGGAGTTTGAAGGTTACCATGCTTTATGGCATGCTGTTCTGCGGTCTGATGTTTCTGCTGGCGAATCCTCTGTGCATGGCACTGTATCACAATTCAGAGGCCGGACAAACCCTGCGTTTCTACGCGCTGCTGGTGCCAATGCTGTACTGCGACGCCATTACCGATGCCATGACCAAGGGGCTTGGGCAGCAGAAAGCCTGCGTACGCTACAACATCACCACTTCCGCCATGGATGTGCTGTTTCTGTACTTCTTGCTGCCGGTGTATGGAATGGAAGGATATTTCATAAGTTTTCTCATTACCCATCTGATCAACTTCCTGCTGAGTTTGCGGCGGCTTTTGAAAATTACCGGAGAACACATTTCCTTCTCCACCCCCACCCTGGCTCTGGCTGCTGTAATTGCTTCCGTGTGGGGTGCTTCTCTGGTTTCTCAGCCCATTGCCCAGGGCGCAGCCTATGTGGGTCTTTTGGGAAGCCTGCTGTATCTGTTTCAGGTAATTGGGCGGGAGGATCTAAAATGGGTTAAAGGGTTAATTGGCGGAAAAATCGCATAACCCCTCCCTGTTCTCCAGGAGAAAATATGCATATAGGCGAATTTTTTGCTGTTTTTTCATCAAATATGCATCAATATGCACAAAGTTCTAAAAAAATTCATTTTTCTGTTGACAGCACCTGATTGCAGTGGTATCATTCCAATAAATTGGATCGCTTAGATAGAGGCGCGAGGTTCATCAGTACCATCCGGCAAGGCCAGGCAGCCGCCGGGAGAGAAAGGGGACATCGCCGAAGTGTTTCGCAGTTGCCTGGTTGCGGGATGCTGGGTCGTCGGGAAATACCCGCCGGACTGTCACAAGACTTTGTGAAGCGCTATCGATGGCAGTCGGGATATAACCTTCTATTCCGCCTTACCCATGGACCGCTTACCAAAGCGGTCCATTTTGTTTTTCACCCGTGTCCGGCAAACTGGTGAAAAGCATGGGATTTGCCGGAAATACACATTGAGAAAGGTGAAAAATATGAAAAAGATTCTGTCAATTGTCTTGGCCATGACCATGGTTCTGGCTCTGGCCGCCTGCGGCTCCAGCGAGCCCGCCCAGACCACTGCCGCCCCCACCGAAGCTGCCGCCGCTACTGAGGCTGCTTCCGCCGAAACCACTGCTGCTCAGGCTTCCGATGTCATTCCTGGCCTGGAAGACGGTGTGCTCACTGTTGGTATGGAGTGTGCCTACGCTCCTTACAACTGGATGCAGATGAATGACGCCAACGGCGCTGTTCCCATCTCCAACGTCCCCGGCTCTTACGCCAACGGCTATGATGTGATGATCGCTCAGAAAATCTGCGACGCTTACGGATGGGAACTGGAAATCGTATCCAGCGCCTGGGACTCTCTGACTCCTGCAGTTCAGTCCGGCACCATGGATGCCAACATCGCCGGTCAGTCCATGACTGCCGAGCGTATGGCTGAGGTAGATATGGCTGGCCCCTACTACTACGCTACCATCGTTTGCGTCACTACCAAGGACAGCCCCTATGCCAGCGCTGCTTCCATTGCCGATCTGGCTGGCGGTTCCTGCACTGCCCAGTCCGGCACCATCTGGTACGACTCCTGCCTGCCCCAGATTCCCGATGCAAAGATCCAGTCTCCCGCTGAGACCGCTCCTGCTATGATTATGCAGCTGCAGACCGGCACTGTAGACTTCATCTGCACCGACATGCCCACCGCTATGGGTGC
>CALXFP010000225.1 GCA_944387615.1 uncultured Oscillospiraceae bacterium
GGGTCTCTCCGGTCTGCGGATCATAATCGTATGTTTCGTAGGTAATCTGCCGGCCGCCCAGCTTGATTTCTCCCATGCTCAGCAGAAAAACCACTGCGCAGCCCACTAGCAGAAGTGTCAGCGCAATAATGGCAGCAATCAACATGGGTTTGCGGATGCTGAGCCGTTTTTTTGCTGTTTCTGGAAATTGGCCGTATTCTGCTTTTTCAACCAGGTCGTCCCCAATATATTTCAGGCCCAGGAAAATGTCTTTTCCGTTCATATGCGAATTCCCTCCTTTGCAAGATATGCACGAAGCTTGGTTCTCGTCCGGTTCAGACGCATATTCACGGCACTCTCGCTGATGTTATATCGGGCTGCAATTTCGGCAATGGTATCGACAAACCAGTACCGCCGAAGAAAAACCAACTGGTTTTCTTCGGGCAGTGTTCTCAGGAACGCATCTAAAATCCGCCCCAATTCTTTTGCTTCCATGTTTCGGTTATGCCTTACATCCGGAATACACAATTCCATTTCCTGAGTCAAACTGACAACCTCTGCATTTCGCTTGGCGGCATGCTTCCAATCCAGCTTATCCAGCGCGAAATTCCGACAAATTTTCGCCAGATACGCAAAAAAATGTGTGGGCTTCTGGGGAGGAATCGTATCCCAGGCCTTCATGTAAGTATCGTTGACGCTCTCTTCTGCGTCCTGATCGTCTTTCACGATATTATCTGCCAAGATAAAGAGCCGCCTTCCGTAGATATCATGGGTATGGCGAATGGCATCTTCGTTTCTAAGGAAGAACAGTTCTATGATTTTGCTGTCATCCATTTGGATTCACCTCACTTGTATTTCATTCCTCACCCTGATAGACGGAATTCGTTTCGACAATCTCACTTTGTAGCATAACATTTTTTCAGGAAAAGGAAAGAACCTGTTTCTTTTCCAAGGGGCAGACCTGAGAATTCGCTGCTTAGGGAAGAGAATTGTGCTCCGGCGAAGGGAGATATACGCTTCAACATCGTGCCAGCAAAGATTTCCTGATTATGAAAGGGGTCTGCTGACCAAAGTAATCCGCATAGACCTGAAGATTTTAATTCGTCAGCACGAAACCATTGATTCCGCTCAGGATCGCCTGGAGGTGCTCATCATTTTGGATACTCACATCAAAACAGGGAAGGGGAGGAGTCCTGCCAGAAAACTATCTTAGATACCGTGGCAAGCATCTGCCAACCTGGAGGGTGTCATTATGATCCCTCTGTACCGATATCGGTGAGCAGACCTTTCAGTTCGTCAAAGGGCATGGTATAACGCTGGGACAAATAGCGCAAGGATGCGCCCAGCTCTCCGTCTGGGCCACCGTACTGAGAAAGAATAATAGCTGCCAGTCGAGGATTGGGCTTTGCAATTTTGACTGGGTACTGTAATTTTTTATCGTAGTAAAACATGCTCAATCCTCCTTATTTCCATGGAATTCCCAGGGCCATGGGTCATCCAACCAGTTGTAGTCTGCTGACTCTGATACTTGTGCATGAGTCAGCGGACCATATTTTTTGCCATATTCCATTCGTCCGCGTTCATACAGTTTCTGATAATCCCGGTATAGCTGTAAGGCTTCTTTGTCGTCCCGATGGGTATCCAAATACAGAGCCAATTCCTGCACCGCAAACGCCAATGCCTGCAACTCTGCCATAGGCGTTTCGGCCTTTTCTTCCGTATTCACTTTTCCCATGAAAGGAAGATCCAATCCGGGGAAAAGGGTTCCGCGAACCATGCCTTTTCTAGCTTCGTATTTTGGAGAATTCTCTAGCTGGAATGGAACGTAGGGATTGGCCAACGGTGCCATAGCAGGGAGCCGGCCTTCCCGAAATTGGTTATCCGGTTTTTCGTTTTTCAAATGTCATTCCTCCTTGTTTTGGTTTGAGAACTGTCGTTCTGTGTTATACTATGCCCTTTTCAGAAGGAATGTTCAGCTGGGAGGGATTGCGGCATATAGTTAAGGGAGGTGTTGCACATGAAGAAAGGCAAGCGCTGGCTTATATTTTATTTTTTTACAATTATCGCTGTTTTAGCCGCATCGGAATGGGGAAGCAGAACGGTTACTGCAATTGCGGACAGCTCACCGATTCCACGGGAACACTGCATTATCATTGATCCAGGGCATGGCGGGGAAGATGGCGGAGCTACATCTTGTACGGGTATTGTAGAAAGCGTATACAATTTGGATATATCTCTGCGACTGAATGACTTGTTCCATTTGCTGGGATACGAAACCAAAATCATCCGGACAACGGATATTTCCGTTTATACAAAAGGAGAAACAATTGCACAAAAGAAGGTTTCAGATTTGAAGGAGCGGGTTCGTATTGCCAATGAGACGGAAAATGCACTGCTTCTCAGTATCCATCAAAATAACTATCCGGATAGCCGCTACAGCGGCATACAAGTATTCTATGCTCAGTCAGAAGAAAGCGAGGCTCTGGCAAAGCAGCTGCAATCCTCCTTACTGTCGAATTTGCACCCAAAGACGAACCGGGATGCCCGGAAAAGCAGCGGCGTTTATCTCATGGAGCACATCCGCTGTCCAGGTGTCTTGATAGAATGCGGATTCCTGTCCAATCCGGAGGAAGAAGCAAAACTGCGGGACAGTACCTATCAAAAGATAATGTGCTGCGTAATTGCCGCAACAGTCAGTCAATATTTGCGTTGAAATTATACTTCGCTATAATGTTGCATTTGGTCTCCGATTGTGCTATAGTCAGAAAGAATAGAATTACGATGCGGAGGATGCATACAGATGAATTTGTTTTGTTGTTTGGAATCGGTATTTCTAACCGGTACCCCAGTTTTTCTGACCAGCACAACTGCGCCAGTGACATATGAGGACGTGTTGTCTGCTACTAGCACTACTCCTTTGATAGAACTTCTGGCAGTAGCTCTGGCTGGTTTAGTGCTGCTGGGAATTAGCTTGCTATTCTATCGCATCTTAAATCCAAAGCCCAAAGACAACACTCTTCGTCGGCTTAAGCGGAAATAAAGCGCACTGTGGTGTGTCTGAAAGTGAAATAGGGGATCAGGTTTTTCCTGATCCCCTGATTTTTGAGCTTGTACTTATAGGATATTCCACGCAATATCCCAACAGCGCGATGAAAGGCTTTTGGATAATCAAGGCTCAAAGTGATGGCGCATCTCTCTTCGCAACGCCATCAGGTGCCCCAGATCTTCCATGAGTTCACCGTTGGCTTTCAGCAGCACATCCATCGGTTCCCATCTGGATGGATATAGGCCGCTTTTATACCGGTCAATCACGATTTCATAACGCTCCATGGCAGCATGGACTGCTGTTTCCCAGGAAATGTAGATTTCCTGATTCGCCAATTCTCCGGCTCGATGCATAAGGTCACGTTTATTCCAGAGCGCAAGAAGGCATTCAGTTAAGCTTTCTGCATTTTCCTCGATTAAATATCCGTTTCTGCCATCGGTAATCCCCTCCGCTGCACAGCTTCCGCGAATCAAAACCGATGCAACGCTGCAGGCCGCAGCCTCTCGAACTACCAAGCCGTTGGTATCGAAGGTAGAAGGGAATAGGAAGAGGTCTGAGCGGCAATACCAGGCTCGCAGAGTTTCCCGCTGGGCGATGGCTCCGGTAAAAATGCACTTTTTTCCAACACCGCATTCCTGGGCATAGGCTTTGATCTCTTCTTCATCGCTTCCCGAACCTACAAAGACCATCCGGAAATCATGTCCCTCTGTTGCGATTTTGGACAAAGCGTCCAAAATAATACGCTGCCCTTTATACCAGCGCATCCGACCTACAAATAGGAAAACCGTAACGCCATCCGGCAAGTCATACCCCTCAGTCGCTTGGGACACTGCTTCCTTGGAAACACGGCCATGTGGGAAATCAACGCCATTTGGCATGACCACAAAATCGCCTTCGTATCCCAGCTCGGATAAGTTCTCTCCCGCACCTTTGCTGACTACCCATATTTCGTCACAGGCATTGATATTTTTTACCAGCGCTTTTCTGCTACCGGACTGCAAAAGTTTGTTGTGCAGAATATTGGAAATTTCAATGTCAAACTTTGTGTGATACGTCATCACCAAAGGGGCATCTGTAATTTGCCGCAGCTGGCGAGCCATCAAGGTTGAGACGATAGGGCAATGGCTGTGAAGGATTGCAATCTTTTCCTGGGTTACATAGCTTGCGACTTCTGGAGAGAAGGGAACTCCGGCAAGGTATCCTACTTTGCGACGGATATCAATACTTGGATAGCGTACGATTGGATAAGGAAAGCGGGAATCCTCTGCATCCGGATGGTTGGGTGTAACTACCACAGCCTGCGCACCGGCCTTTGTAATCTGTTCGGCATAGTTGACTACTGCATTGGCGACACCATCGATCAGCGGAGGAAAGGAATCATTTAAGAGGCATACAGCCTGGTTTGTTTTCACATTGCATCACCTGTCT
>CALXFP010000226.1 GCA_944387615.1 uncultured Oscillospiraceae bacterium
TTCCGGCTCTTCTGAATCACCGCAGCCAAACGGATAATTTCCGGTCTGGTACCTACAATAATCAGCAGCTTCAGTTTTCCGTTATTTTGAAAGGAGATGTCTGTGTAATCCAGTTTCATTTCCATTATTCTACCACCTCAAAGAATGTATCCGGTTTATTGGGATCAAAACATTCATTGGCCCACATCAGCGTGACCAAATTCTCTGTTTCGGACAGATTGATGATATTGTGAGTGTAGCCCGGCAGCATATGAACCGCCCGAATCCGCTCTCCAGAAACTTCAAAATTCAAGACTTCATCCGTACCAACTTTTCGCTGCTGAATCAATCCCCTGCCCGATACCACAATAAAAAATTCCCACTTCGTATGATGCCAGTGCTGCCCCTTGGTAACACCGGGCTTGGAAATATTGACACTAAACTGCCCGCAGTTTTCCGTTTTCAGCAATTCTGTGAAGCTTCCACGGTCATCTGCATTCATCGTCAAAGAAAATGCAGCCTTCTCTTTCGGCAGATAGGACAGATAGGTGGAATACAGCTTCTTGGCAAAGCTGCCTTTTGGAATTTGCGGCATCAGCAATGTATTGGGCTGCGCTTTGAATTGGTCCAGAAGTTCAACAATCTGCGCCAATGTAGCCCTATGAGTTACAGGCGCAGCACAGTAGCGCCCCTGGGGACATAATACCGTTTCCAGTCCGTCAAACTCGCAGCGATGCTCTCTGCCCTCCAGTGCACAGATCATCTCTTCTACCAGATCATCTATGTACAGCAGTTCCAGTTCCACAGATGGGTCATTGACAGTAATGGGGAGATCATGGGCATAATTGTGACAAAAGGTTGCCACAGCGCTGTTATAGTTCGGCTGACACCACTTTCCGAACAAATTGGGAAAGCGGTAAACCAATATTTTCGCACCAGTCTCCTGACTATAGTCAAAAAACAGCTTCTCCCCAGCCAGTTTGCTTTTTCCGTAGTCAGACTGACCATACCGGCCGATCAGCGTAGCCTGAATTGAAGATGCAAGCATCACCGGACAGGTATTGCGGTACTTTTTCAGCGTATCCAGCAAAGTGGATGCAAATCCAAAATTACCACGCAGGAACTCCTGGGGATCTTTGGGGCGATTGACACCAGCCAGATTAAACACAAAGTCCGCATCACGGCAGGCCTCTTCCAATAGTTCAGCGGGAGAATTGCGATCATACAAATACAGTTTTCCAACGGAAAGTCCAGGATGGGTGCGATCCTTTCCATCCCGGATGCATGCCAAAGCCGCAGACAGATTTTTTCCTACAAAGCCCGCAGCACCGGTAATCAGTATATTCATATCGCCTTACCTCCCTAATGCGTTAATGGTTTAGTTTCTGTCTTTCTTCCAGGCTGCCAATTCTTCCTGAATATAAGAAAGCTGCAAAAGTTTTTCCTGTACCTGCTCCACATTCAGCAAATCGGTATTATTACTGTTGAACTCAGTCAGGACGTTGCGCTGGGTATCGCCTTCTTTGAAATACTTGTCGTAGTTCAAATCCCGTTTGTCACAGGGAACCCGGTAGAACGCTCCCAAGTCTATTGCGTGAGCGCATTCTTCATTGGTCAGCAGGGTTTCGTACATCTTTTCACCGTGGCGTATGCCAATGACCTTGATTTCATGATCCGGTGCAAACAGTCCTGTAACAGCCTTCGCCAACGTTTCAATGGTACAAGCCGGAGCCTTCTGCACCAGAATATCGCCACTGACACCGTTTTCAAAGGCAAACAGCACCAAATCCACAGCCTCTTCCAAAGACATGACAAATCTGGTCATGGCAGGTTCCGTAATGGTAATGGGATTTCCAGCTTTAATCTGGTCAATCCACAGAGGAATCACGCTGCCCCGGGAGCACAAAACATTTCCATAGCGTGTACAGCAAATCTTTGTATTTTCCGGGGAAACTGTACGGGATTTGGCAACAATCACCTTTTCCATCATGGCCTTAGATGTTCCCATGGCATTCACCGGGTATGCGGCTTTGTCAGTGGACAGGCAGATAACCGTTTTGACGCCCGCTTGAATGGCCGCGGTCAGCACATTATCTGTACCAAAGACATTGGTTTTGACTGCTTCCAGCGGAAAGAACTCACAGGAGGGAACCTGCTTCAGGGCAGCGGCATGGAAAATATAATCTACTCCGTGCATGGCATTCTGCACAGACGCCAGATCCCGCACATCTCCGATAAAGAAGCGAATTTTCCCTGCTGCCTCCGGCATTTTGGCCTGAAACTCATGGCGCATATCGTCCTGCTTCTTTTCATCTCTGGAAAAGACACGAATTTCCTTGATGTCCGTATCCAAAAAACGGTTGAGTACAGCATTACCAAAAGAGCCAGTACCACCGGTAATCATCAAAGTTTTGTCAGCAAAGATACTCATAATTTATTTCTCCTTCCGCCAACCGGGTTACAATAACTCCCGGAAAAGCGCAACATATTTCTGGGTCCCTATTTGCTTGGTATATTTCTCCTGATAGATACTGCGACTGGTTTGTCCCATTTGCGCCAGTTCTTCCGGATGGTCGCGCATATAACGAATTTTCTGCGCCAAATCATCCGATTCTCCATTTCTGACCCACAAGCCCGCGCCACTTTCGACATCTCCGACAATATCACACGGGTCCATAATTGCCAGGAGCGGAAGTCCATGCATCATATAGCAGTAGGTTTTGCTGGGGACACATAAGCCTGTTCCGCCTTTTTCCAAACACACCAAGGCACAGTCGCTGATATCCAATGCATCCTGAAAATCCTGTCCGTGGAGGAAACTCAAAATTTCAACATTGGGAATTTTTTCCCGCTTCACAGTCTCTTCCAGAGCACGCATTTTATTGCCATGCCCTGCAAACAGGAAAAGCACACCTTCCTCCTGGCGAAACTGTCGAACGGCATCCAGAATGGTTTGCATGTCCTGCATGGTGCCCATGTTTCCAAAGTAGGACACAACAAATTTTCCTTTGCACATTCCAGAAAACCGATTTTCCCGTCTTTGGCAGGAGCCTTCAAAATCATTCGGATGCCAATTGGCAATCACCGCTACATCTTCTTTAGCAACACTTCGATGCTTTAAAATATAGTCCCGCTGCTCTGAGGACAGCGACACAATTCTATCCTCACGACGATACACACAGTGATTGATGTGCTCCATCAAACGGCAGATCAGACTTCCCTCCCGGAGTGTATTGGTGATGATTGCCACCTCCGGATACAAATCGTAGGAAACAAAAATCAGCTTTGTCCCGAATAGCACTTTTGCCCACGAAGCAATCCAAGGTAAGATCGGCGGGTTGGAATACGCCACAACTGCCCGATAGTTTGCCATTTCCGGCAAATTCAGCAGCACCATAAAGGTAAAGGAAAAGTAATTCACAATCCGTCCCAAAAAACCGGAACGATCCATCTGTATGTATTTCAGTCGCCGGACGTGAATACCTCGAATCGTTTCACATCGGGGTATTTGGTCACCATCCAGATACTCTCGGGGGTACCCACAAAGAACACCCACAGAAAAGCCTGCATCATGCAAAGCACAAGCCGTATCAAATGGCAGCTGTGCTGAGGAAATATATTCGGGATGAAAAAATTGGCATAAAAACAGAATATCTTTCTTTTTCAATCCATTTCCTCCCTCTCAAAATTAACAAGTCATGATTGCCGCTCGGTCTCCAGAATGGACTCGTACTGGGTTTTTACGCAATAATCCCGGGAATACCGGCTTACTTCGAAGTCGTAACAGAGGCTGCCAAACGCCTTGTCCACTTTCGGGGTTACATGACGCATCAGCTTCAAGGCCCAGTTGAAACCGCCAATCAACAGCATCCCCTTGCCGTTGGCATGGGCAATTTGGCTGACCACATCACTGGTATTACTGTATTCATTATTCTGCGGGCAAAAAATCCCCTGCGCACGATCGTCAACAATCAGCCGAATTAGTTCCGACAAGTTGTCCACATATATCATGGAGCGCATGTTATTTACCTTAGGAAATGCAGGTAACCGTTTGGCCAGTTTCTCCAAAATCACGAAATTGCCCTTACAGCCTTTCCCGTACACAATGGGGGGACGGAGAATCGCCAGGCGAAAATCGTCATCCGCCAGCCGCTGTAACCCCTCCTCCGCTTTTGCTTTGCTAATGCCGTAATTATCAATGGGCTTCAGAGGCGTATCCTTTGTAATCATCACCGTTTTTCCGAACGGTGCAGTAAGCCCATAGACACTGGCTGAGCTCATAAAAATGAACTGCCCTACTCCTTCAGACTTTGCTTTTTGGGCCGTTTCCAAGGCCAACTGTGTATTCACTTGCTCATATCGTCCAGCCTGACTGTTGTCAGTTTTGGATTGCTCCTGGTGCACAATGCCAGCCAAATGCAGCAGGGCATCATAACCTCGAAAACTTTTTTCTTTCCAGCTGCCATCTGACATGCGCACCATGTCCACTTGGTAGTCTTTCGGCCACTGCTGCAAATATGCACGAACCGACTGTCCAATATAACTGCCGGCACCCGTAATCAAGATTTTTTTCACGGCTCTTTTTTCTCCCTGTCCAGCGTTCCTGTTCCACCTTCCACGACGCCATCATGCCGCAGCACGGAGAAAATCGTACCAAAGAAGCACTTGCAGTCAAACAAGAAACTCATCTTTTGTACATATTCTCCGTCAAATCGTGCCTTAACAGCAATCGGCAGTTCATCACGGCCGTTAATCTGTGCCCAGCCAGTCAGCCCCGGGCGAACATCATTGGCACCATAAAGATCCCGCTCTGCAATCAGATCGTCCTGATTCCACAGCGCCGGACGCGGCCCAATAATGGACATCTTTCCGGTAAAAATCTGAAAAATCTGAGGCAACTCATCCAATGAGGTTTTGCGGAGCACTCTTCCAACTCTGGTAATATATTGCTGAGGGTTTTCCAACAGGTGCGTCGGAACATCCTTTGGCGTTTCCATTTTCATGGTGCGAAATTTTAAAATTTGGAAAAAACTTTTGTGTATACCCACCCGTTTTTGCCGGAACAGAATGGGGCCTGGATCGTCAAGCACAATTGCCAGTGACACAATAAGGTACACCGGCGACAGAATTACGATACCACATCCAGAAAGCAGCACGTCCAGCAGCCGTTTCCCAAACCTCTGATACATAGGAGTACCCCTTTTCCCATTATACTTCGACTTTCCGCTTGTATGTCGGCACGATTTCCGCAACAATATCCTTCATATTGGTTACTTCCATTTTGCACGCTTTGTCCAATCTGTCTAGCTGCTCCTGGAACTTCTCATCATCCATTTCAATAGGCTTGCCAATGTGGATCAGCTTGTTTGCAGTTTCCTGCATACCTTCTTCCTTCATCAGAAGTTCTTCATAGAGCTTCTCACCGGGACGAAGGCCGGTATATTCAATGCGGATATCCACATCCGGCTCATAGCCGCTGAGGCGAATCATATTTCTGGCCATGGTATCAATCTTCACCGGTTCACCCATATCCAGAATGAAAATCTCACCGCCTCGGGCATAGTAACCCGCCTGAAGCACCAAACTTACTGCTTCCGGAATGGTCATAAAATAACGAATGATGTCCGGATGGGTAACAGTCACAGGACCGCCGGCTGCAATCTGCTTTTTAAACAAAGGAATGACACTGCCGTTGCTTCCCAACACGTTACCAAAGCGTACTGCCACAAATTCCGTATCGGATTCCCGGTTCATCATCTGCACGACCATCTCGCACAAGCGCTTGGACGCTCCCATAATATTCGTAGGATTTACCGCCTTGTCCGTGGAAATCAGTACAAAACGCTTAACCCCATATTTTGCTGCTGCCTTTGCCAGCTTATATGTACCGAACACATTGTTTTTGATTGCCTCATTGGGACTATCCTCCATCAACGGCACATGTTTATGCGCTGCCGCATGGAAAATCAAGTCCGGACGGTATGTACCAATCAAGTAATCCACCCGGTTGGTATTGCGCACAGAGCCAATGAGTACCTGCAAATTCAAATCCGGGCAGGTACGCTGCAGCTCCATCTGAATGTCATAGGCATTATTTTCGTAAATATCAAAAATAATCAGTTCTTTTGGATGTGCACGGGCAATCTGGCGGCACAACTCACTGCCAATGCTGCCGCCTCCGCCTGTAACCAGAACCACCTTGCCCGAAACGTAGTCCATGATTTCATCCATATTGACTTTGATCGGGTCTCTGCCAAGCAGATCCTGGGGATCGACGTTGCGCAATTTACTGACGCTGACATCCCCATTGACCATCTGGTAAATACCTGGCAGCATCTGGACTTCACAGCCGGTAGTGGAGCAAATATCCAAAATTTCTTTCCGAGTCTTCGCAGGACAACTGGGAATCGCAAAAATAATCTTACTGATTTTATACTGCTTAACTGCGTCAGGAATGTAGTAGCGATTACCAACAATTGGTGCACCACACAGCCGCTTATTCAGTTTAACCGGATTGTCATCAATGACGCAGGCAAGGTGATCCCGAACAAAGTCGCTGTTGGTAAATTCCATAGCCAAGGCTCTGCCCGCATCACCAGCACCGATCAACATAACATTTTTTAGTCCTGACGCATGCGCCGCATGACTTAGCTTTTTCATTGCGGTAATCCAGAGACGATAGGAAAACCGAATCCCCACACTGCACACATAGCTGAACAGGAAGCCTACAACCATACTGGATCTGGGCATAATGGTTCCGTCAAAATGGAACAACACAACGCCAATCACTGCCAAAACAATATAAGCACCCGTAATTCGGAATACTTCTGACGTACTGACGAAAGCCCAAATACTGCTGTACAGTCGGAAACAGACGAACACCAAAATCGTAATGGCACACCAGGGCCCGATTGCAGACAAATATCCACCCAAGTGCACTTGGCGAATGTTGGCAAAGCTAAAGTCAGCCCGGAACCACAAGCCTAAGAAAAAGGAAACCATAGTGGCCACAACATCCAGCAGCATAATTGCCGCAACCTTTGTGGCTACGGTCATATTGAAACGGTTGTTTGGTTTTTTTAAAACCATTTTTTCACATCCCCAATGTATCAGTGCAAACCTAGACAGCTAAAAAGAAGTATTCTACTTTCAGTGTCTGCATAGTTCGTTTTATTATAGCACGATTCGCCTCATACAGCAAGGAAAACTTTTGTTCTGCCTATATACGGTTTATAGGTGTTACAACTATGTGCAACACCTATAAATTCTATATTGATTGAGCTCTATTTTTCAATGGGGAATTCACCCTGGAAGAAACACTATTTTTACTACTTCTTCTGCTTATCTATCATCTTATGCAGTGTAGCCAATGCGTCACTCAGCCCTCCCAGCTTGTCGATGAGTCCCGAAGCAACTGCTTCTTTCCCATAAAGAATGGTTCCTACATCGGTAGCCATTTCGCCGGTAGCCATCATATAGTGTTCGAAGGTTTCCCGACTGATCTTGGAGTTTGCCGTCACAAAATCTGCAATCTGTTCCTGTATCCGCTGAAAATATCGGAAGGTTTGAGGCGCACCAACTACCAAGCCCGTCATCCGAACAGGGTGCACCGTCATGCTTGCGGTTGGGGTAATAAAGGATTTCTTTGTACAGACTGCCAGTGGGATTCCGATAGAATGACCGCCTCCCAAAACCAGGGACACGGTAGGCTTCTTCATACCGGCAATCATTTCCGCAATTGCAAGTCCGGCCTCAATATCACCGCCTACAGTATTGAGCAAAAGCAAAAGGCCGTCAATGTCCTCACTTTCCTCAATGCCCGCAAGCAGCGGCAATACATGCTCATATTTGGTCGTCTTTACCGTTTCCGGCGCAACCTGATGTCCTTCCACCTGACCGATGATCGTCAGGGTGTAAATGTTGCCCTTACTGGATTTGGTAATATCAGAACCTAGTTCTACAATTTGTTCCTGTTCTTGTTTTTTCATTTCGGGATTGTCACTCATGGATATGCCTCCTGTCGTTTTTTTTAGGATATCCAGTTTCTATGGCATAATTCACTCTTGAAAGACAGAAGAGAATGTCATATAATAGTTGCAGGTGATACTATGGCAGGTAAAACAAATGCAATTCGTTTGGTTCAGCAGGCTAAGATTCCTTGCCGGGAAGCCTGGTATGAATTTGACGAAAAAGATCTGAGCGGTCAACATGCCGCTGCCGCAATCGGCATGCCCCCGGAACAGGTATTCAAGACCCTTGTAGCCCGTGGAGAGAAAAATGGCATACACGTTTTCTGCATTCCGGTTTGCTGCGAGCTGGATCTGAGAAAAGCTGCAAAAGCAGCCGGGGACAAAAATATGGAACTGGTAGCGGTTAAGGAGCTTCTGGGTCTTACCGGTTATATCCGCGGCGGATGCAGTCCGGTGGGAATGAAAAAGAAATATCCTACTTTTTTCGACGAGACCTGTACGCTCTGGGATGAAATCGCAGTTTCCGCTGGTGCCAGAGGTCATCAAATGATTCTCGCTCCAGATCAGTTGGCGGAACTGGTAGATGCAAAAATTGTCGATATTACTCTTTAGAGAGAAAGGAAATAGTATATGTATCAGTACAAGACCAAAGGGACCTGTTCTCAGATGATCTATTTTGATTTGGAGGACAACAAGGTAAAGAATGTTCAGTTTCTCGGCGGATGCAACGGTAATTTGAAAGGCATCGGTGCACTGGTAGAAGGCATGGATGTAGATGAAGTCATCGCGCGGGTCGAAGGAATCCGCTGTGGAATGAAATCCACTTCCTGCCCCGATCAGTTGGCCAAAGCCCTGAAGGCAGTAAAGGAACAAGCCTGACTTCGTTCCCGCCTTCTCCTCTTTGCTGCAGCAAACGTTAAGGCGGTATCTGGCAAACAGCTGGATATCGCTTTAACTCTGCTTGAACTGATTCTCACATTTTTGCTGTTTCCACAGATAGAAAGAAGGATACATTGTGACAAATTCTGAGGAACATTATAGAAAAATGACGGAAACTCCCGTTTCCAGGTTAATTCTAAATTTAGGTATTCCTACCACAATTTCCATGTTGATTACCAACATTTATAACATGGCGGATACATATTTTGTGGGAATGGTGGGTGAAAGCGCCCAGGCAGCTACCGGAATCCTGTTTACCGTTCAGGCCATCATGCAGGGAATTGCATTCATGCTGGGGCATGGCGGCGGAACATTTATTGCCAGAGCATTGGCAAAGAAAGATGCCCAGGAAGCTACCACCTATATCTCCAGCTGCTTTTTTACCGGCGGAAGTTTCGGTATCATCATTGGTGTGTTAGGCCTTCTGTTTTTGGAGCCATTGGTACGGTTTTTGGGCAGCACGGAAACCATCGTCCCGCACGCCATGGACTATGGCTTCTGGATTTTATCGGCTGCACCGTTTATTATTTGTTCCCTGATCCTCAACAACGGTCTTCGCTATGAAGGCAAGGCATTTTATGCCATGTTCGGCTTAACTGCCGGAGGTCTGCTGAATATTTTCGGTGATTATGTATTGGTAATGCGGATGGGCATGGGCGTATACGGTGCCGGACTGGCTACAGCAATTTCTCAGGTTGTGAGCTTTCTCATTCTGCTGTTTATGTATTTGAAAATGGCGCAAAGTACAATCAAGATTTCTGCCGTTAGCAAGAATCTGAAGCTGTATCTCTCCGTTGCCAGAGTTGGCTTCCCCTCCCTGATCCGGCAGGGGCTGACCTCTGTAACAACCGGAGTACTGAACAATATGACCAAGCCTTTCGGCGATGCTGCCATCGCTGCCATGAGTGTTGTCAACCGGTACTCCAATTTCCTGATGTGTGTCGGTCTGGGAATGGGACAAGGCTTCCAACCCGTGGCTTCTTTCAATTATCAAGCAGAACGTAATGATCGGGTAAAAAAGGGACTTTTGTTTACAACCACTGCTTGCGTTATGCTCGTAGGCAGCTTATCCATCTTAAGTTTGATTTTTGCAGAACCCATTGTTGCGGTTTTCCAGAAGCACCCTGACGTAATTGAAATCGGTGCAAGGGCGCTCCGCTTTGCAGCTTTTGGTATGCTGTTCATGCCCTTTTCTGTCCCTGTGAATATGCTGTATCAAAGTATTCAACAACCAACCATTTCTTCCATTCTTTCCTTGGTTCGCTCCGGAGCTGTCACGATTCCGCTTCTTCTCATTGGTGTACCGTTACTGGGTTTGACAGGCATTCAGATTGCCCAGCCTACAGCTGATGTATTGGCGGGGTTATTGAGTATTCCCTTCATACTGCGGTTTTTGCACTCAACGAAATAACAAAAGAGCCTATTGCAAAATGTTTGCAATAGGCTCTTCTTTACGATACGATTCCGGCATCGCCATGGCGCAGCTGCCAGACTTCCTGCATACGTTCCAAAAACTCCGGAAGGTTTGCCGGGGAAACAACCTCTTCCGGTGCTTCATCCTGAACCCAGGGCAGTTCCATCTCCCCTACCCACAGGTAAAAGCTACCTTCATCCGCTGCCTCAGGCTGTAGCAAAACATCTCCGCCCAGCAAGGTAGCATCTCCCCATTTCAGGATCTTACCTTGGACTCGATAACAGGCAAGCACCAGTGTCGGCTCAAATGGCAGCAGCTCACTTGGGCCCATTAAGCACACTCCAAACTCATCCAGCACTTCCTTTAGTCCAGGGTGCGCCATATCAACCGTTTCATAGAAATTACGACAGTAATCACACATACAGTGATCCGTGGCATTTTCTTGTGTCTTTTTCCTGGTCATTTCTATATCCACTTCAAAACGCCAGTCCAGATATTCCAGAATCACTGCGTTACTCCTTTACCGCAGCAAGAATCTGGCGAACCAACTCATCCCGCCCATTTCCTTTTTCTGCCGAAAACGCAATGACAGGACAGCTTTCCGGAAGATTCAGATCTTCCCGTATTGTGCGTAGATTGGGTTCCAATTCGCTTTTTTTCAGCTTGTCCATCTTATTTGCCACAACAACAAAGGGACACCCGCTTTCCAGGAACCAGTTTGCCATTGTGATGTCATTGTTGGTAGGCGGATGGCGATAGTCCACAATCAGCACGCCCAGGTCAATTCTTCCCGCTGCGAAATAATCTTCCATCAACTTGCCCCAGCGCTCTTTTTCTTTTTGGGAGACTTTGGCAAATCCATAACCGGGCAAATCCACCAGATAGCATTTGCGGTCAATCACAAAATAATTGACATGGATGGTTTTTCCCGGCTTGTCCCCTACCCGGGCAAAGTTTTTGCGCTGCAACAGTCGGTTAATTACCGAGGACTTTCCTACGTTGGACTTACCGGCAAAGGCAATTTCCGGCAGCCTATTTTGGGGAAAATCTTTCGGTGACGCAGAGGAAATCAAGAATTCTACATTTTGAAAATTCATTTCCGCACCTCATTACTGCCGCAGTTCCGGTTTGTGGCTTTTCGCCTTTACATCTGCGGGAATTTCTGTCAGTACCGGCGGACGCACTTCGCTTTGGCGAACCAGCGCGGCTTCCAAAACTGTATCCACCGTCTGAGCGCTGATAAAATTCAGCTGCCGCCGTACCATTTGATCAATTTCCTCCAGATCCCGTTCGTTATCCTTCGGAATAATCACAGTACGAATGCCATGACGTAGTGCAGCCATGGTCTTTTCCTTCAGGCCGCCAATCCGCATAACCCTGCCCCGAAGGGAAATTTCACCGGTCATCGCCACATCCCGCCGCACTTTTGCGCCGGTCAAAGCAGAGACAATGGCAGTACAGACTGTCACGCCAGCAGAAGGGCCATCCTTCGGTACAGCCCCCTCCGGGAAGTGGACATGAATGTCCTTTGTCTTATAGAAGTCCGGAGCAACCCCCAATGCAAGGGCATTGGCGCGGATATAACTCAGTGCAGCCTGGGCAGACTCTTTCATCACATCTCCCAGATTGCCTGTCAATTCCAGCTTACCGGAACCATCCATCACGTTGACTTCCACTTCCAGGGTTTCGCCTCCAACGCTTGTCCAGGCCAGTCCAGTAACCAAACCTACCTGATCATTGCAGGGCAAGCGGTCCGGCAAGAACTTCCGGACTCCCAGGAAAGATTCCAGATTGGTTGCCGTAACTTGAATCCGCTTTGTTTCCTCCTGAGAAACCAACTGCATTGCTGCCTTGCGGCAAATTTCCCCGATGGAGCGTTCCAGATTCCGCACACCAGACTCCTGGGTATAGCAAGTGATGATCTCCCGAATGGCATCATCTGTGATGCGCAGCTGCTGTTTCTTCAGACCATGCTGCTTCAGCTGCTTGGGAATCAAGTGATTCTTGGCAATCATCCGCTTTTCTTCATCCGTATAGGAACCGAGCTCAATGATCTCCATGCGGTCCAGCAGCGGTCTGGGAATGGTCGAAAGGGTATTGGCTGTGGTGATGAACAGAACATCGGAAAGGTCAAAGGGGATTTCCAGGTAATGGTCCCGATAGGAATGATTCTGTTCCGCATCCAACACTTCCAACAAGGCAGCGCTGGGATCCCCGCGGTAATCCGACCCCATTTTGTCAATTTCATCCAGCAGCAGAACCGGATTGGAGCTTCCAGCCTGGGCCATGGCGGTCATGATCCGACCGGGCATAGCACCCACATAGGTCTTGCGATGACCCCGGATATCCGCTTCATCGTGTACGCCGCCCAAAGAAATCCGTGCCATTTTCCGGTTCAGGCTTTTGGCAATGGAATAAGAAATACTGGTTTTGCCCACACCAGGAGGGCCAACAAGGCACAGAATCTGAGGGGGCATTTCCGGCGCCATTTGCCGAACTGCAATGATTTCCAGGATACGTTCCTTTACTTTTTCCAGGCCAAAGTGGTCATGGTCCAGAATCTTTCTGGCACTTGCCACATCCACCCGTTCTTTCGTTTTCTTATTCCAAGGAAGTTCCAGAACGGTATCCAGATAATTGCGCAAAACAGCGCCTTCCGAAGAGCCAAACGGCTGCTTTTTCAACCGCTCAACATCTTTCAGCAGCTTACTCTCCTGGTCTTGTGCCAAGTGTAAATTGCGGATATTTTGCGCATAGGTTTCAAATTCTGCTTCTTCGTCGCCCTCGCCCAATTCATCCCGTAAAACCTTAATCTGTTCCCGCAGGTAATAGTCCCGCTGGTTTTGATCCAGTGCAGATCGGGTTTTCTCCTGAATTTCAGACTCCAGCCGCAGCATCTCCACTTCCTGGCTCAGCAGCCGCAGCGCAGTTTCCAGACGTCGGACAGGGTGAAGCTGGCATAACATTTTGGCCTTGTCCGGGAAATCAATTCCGGAATTTTGCGCAATGGAGTCTGCAATAAATCCGCTGTCTTCACTGGCCATCATGCGAAGCTGAATTGCCTGGGCGGGATGGTCCGACATTTGAAGGTAAAGCCCGTACAGCGCATTTGCCTCCCGCCGAAGAGCGTGCGCACGAACAGTGTCGGAAGCTTCCGGAATGGGCACAGCTTCAATAATACCCTCCAGGTATGGTTCACTTTGCTGCAATTCAGCAATCTTACCACGGTTGATGCCGGTTACCAGTACGCGCAGGTTCTCGTCCTTTGCCTTCAGCACCTGCTTCACTTTGGCTACCGTTCCAATGCTATAGAAATCCACCAGCTTCGGATCGTCCACCAGAATATCCTTCTGGGGTATCAAAAACAAAGTCTGATCCTGCTTCATTGCGGCTTCCAATGCCCGGATCGACTTAGGCCGACCCAAGTCAAAGTGTACGGTTTGATCCGGAAAAACTGTCAACCCACGCAGGGCAATAATCGGCATTTTTCCAGCATAAATGGTTTCAGTCAAGGGAATTTCCCTCCTTTCTTGAGAAAAAAGGGAGTAGCATACCTACCCCCTTCCAAAATTAGCGTTTGCCAGAGAGTTTCTCTCTGGGGTGTGCGGTATCACGCACGATGGTAGGATCACCGCCCTCAATGGATTCCGGGGTAATGATTACCTTTTTAATGGTCAAATCCGATGGGATCAGGAACATGATGCTGGTCATTACCTTCTCCATAATGGCCCGAAGGCCACGGGCACCTATCTGACGATCAATTGCTTTTTGTGCAATCAGCAGCAGTGCTTCATCGGTAATCTCCAGTGCAACGCCATCCATAGCCAACAGCGCCTGATACTGTCGGGTCAGTGCATTTTTCGGCTCTACCAGAATCCGCACCAAGTCATTCTGAGACAAGCTCTGCAAGGTGGTAATTACCGGCATACGGCCAACCAGCTCCGGAATGATACCAAATTTCAGCAAGTCATGGGGTTCCACCTGAGTAAACAGGGCACCCACATCCCGCTTGGTCTTGCTCTGTACGGGAGAATCAAAACCAATTGCGCTCTTGTCCGTCCGCTTTTCAATGATTTTATCCAGGCCATCGAAAGCGCCGCCGCAGATAAAGAGGATATTGGTGGTATCCACCTGAATCATCTCCTGCTGAGGATGCTTGCGACCACCCTGAGGCGGGACATTGGCAACGGTACCTTCCAGAATCTTCAGCAGTGCTTGCTGTACACCCTCACCGGATACATCCCGGGTGATGGAGGTATTCTCACTCTTCCGGGCGATTTTATCCATCTCATCAATGTAGATAATGCCATGTTCCGCAAGCTCAACATCAAAGTCCGCCGCCTGCAGCAGCCGCAGCAGAATATTCTCTACATCGTCGCCAACATAGCCAGCTTCCGTCAGCGTGGTGGCGTCCGCAATGGCAAAGGGCACATTCAGGATTTTTGCCAGAGTCTGGGCGAAGAGGGTCTTTCCGCTTCCCGTGGGACCAATCAGCAGAATGTTGCTCTTTTGCAGCTCCACATCGGAATCCGCACCAAAGTAAATTCGTTTATAATGGTTGTAAACTGCTACAGCCAGGGCAACTTTGGCATCATCCTGGCCAACAATGTAATGATCCATGAAGGTTTTCATCTCCATGGGGGAAGGCAGCCGCTCGGGAGCCTCCAGGCCCTCGTGGCTGCCAATGTCCACTTCATCCCGCAGCAGATCACTGCACGCGGAAACACAATCACTGCAGATATACACCCCAGGACCGGCAATCAGCCGTGCTACCTGGTTCTCTCGTTTTCCACAGAAGCTGCAGCGAATCGGCGGCTGCTCATTCGTTCTTGCCATGCACCTGGTACCTCGTTTCTAAATAATATTAGTGATGCTCCAGCACCCGGTCGATCAGGCCAAAAGCCTTTGCTTCCTCGGCAGACATGAAATTATCACGCTCACAAGCAGCAGTGACCTCTTCAACAGATTTTCCGGTGTTCTGAGAAAGAATCCGATTCATCCGGGCCTTGATGGTTTCCAGACGCTTCAGATGGATTGCCATATCGGTAATCTGGCCCTGGGTACCGGCAGAAGGCTGGTGAATCATGATTTCAGAATTGGGCAGCGCCATCCGCTTCCCCTTGGTACCTGCACTGAGTAGGAAAGCACCCATCGAAGCTGCCATACCGACACAAATAGTGGCCACATCGCACTTGATGTACTGCATTGTGTCGTAAATGGCCATACCGGCAGTCACACTGCCGCCAGGGCTGTTGATATAGAATTGAATATC
This sequence comes from uncultured Oscillospiraceae bacterium, assembly GCA_944387615.1. Lineage (GTDB taxonomy): Bacteria > Bacillota > Clostridia > Oscillospirales > Oscillospiraceae > Faecousia. Next base: position 15,575 of record CALXFP010000226.1, read on the forward strand.
CTTGTCCGGGTCCTGTGCTTCCAGATACAGCAACTGCGCAACCACCAGAGAAGCGGTGGTGTCGTTGACCTCCTCAGACAGGAAAATGATACGGTCGTTGAGCAGACGGGAGAAAATATCATAGCTGCGCTCGCCGCGGCTGGTCTGCTCGACTACATAGGGAACCAAACTCATGGTGATGTCTCCTTTCAATAGGGTTTGAAACATTCTAACCATTGAAGAGGAAGGTTATTCCTCGCTGTGAAATTCCAAAGCGGAACTTGGAAACCGAAACCAGTTTCCGGTTTCCAAGTTCCGTCATTTATGTCCACAAGATACGCTGTTGCCTATCTTTGGATTAGGCTTCGGTCTTCTCCTCAGCCTTGGGAGCTACAGCAACGGCATTGTCCACGATGAGCTTTACAGCCTTCCGGGTGGTCAGGCTGCCGGTGATCTCATTCATGGGAACCATTTCCTTAACCTTAGCCAGCTCCAGCTGGTACTGATCTGCCAAGGACTGGAACTCTGCCTCGATCTCTTCGTCGGAAACGCTCAGGCCCTCCACTTCCACAATCTTCTCCAGAGTTACGCTAATCTTGGCCTGCTTCTCAGCAGCAGGACGGAAGGCGTTGCGCATGGTGTTCACATCGCCGCCCATCATCTTGGCGTACCGCTCCATGGAATAGCCGCTCATCTGCAGCTGGTAAGCAAAGCGCTCCATCTGGGTATCCAGCTCAGCTTCCACCAGTGCCTTGGGCATATCAACGGTGGTATTCTCAGCAGCCTTCTCAACAGCGTTCTGCTCGAATGCGGAATCAGCTTGCTTCTGAGCCTGCTCCAGAGCCTTTGCACGGATATCGGCCTTCAGCTCTTCCAGAGTCTCGAACTCAGAAACGTCCTTGGCAAACTCGTCGTCCTGGGCAGGAACGTTGGTAACAGACAGCTTGTTCAGCTTCACGTGGAACACAACAGGCTTGCCAGCCAGTTCAGCATGATAATCTTCGGGGAAGGTGATGTTGATATCCTTCTCTTCGCCCACGTTCATGCCCACAACCTGCTCCTCAAAACCGGGAACGAACTGACCGGAACCCAGCTTCAGATCAAAGCCAGTGCCCTTGCCGCCTTCGAAGGGAACGCCATTGTCAAAGCCCTCGAAGTCAATGTTGGCAGTGTCGCCCATTTCAGCAGCACGCTCAACATTCTCAGTGGAAGCAACGTTCTGAGCCATCCGATCCAGTTCAGCCTGAACCTGAGCATCGGAAACGGTAACTTCAGCCTTTTCCACTTCCAGGCCCTTATACTGGCCCAGAGTGACCTCAGGGTAGACCTCGGTGGTCAGGGTCAGGGTAACGACACCGTCGTCACCGATCTGCATATCAGTCAGGTTAGGACGGCCAATAGCCTTAAACTCCTGCTTGGCAATGGCAAAGTCATAAACTTCGGGGAAGATCTCCTCCAGACCATCTTCATAGAAGACGTGTGCGCCATACATAGCCTCGATCATCTTGCGGGGAGCTTTGCCCTTACGGAAGCCGGGGATCTGGATATTCTTGCGAGCCTTCATGTAAGCCTTGTTGACACCGGACTCCATCAGTTCCTTGTCGATCTCAACAACGACGGTAGCCTCGTTGCCCTTCTTTTCAATGCTCTTTACGTTCATTTGCTATAATCCTCCTAAATTGGTTCGCATGGCGAGACCATTTTATATTTCTTATTTTTACATAGCCGATTTATTCTATCAAAATATATGGCTTTTGTCCATACTTTTCTGAAAATTCTTTTAGAAAATTACCGTGTAGGGATGAAAACCCAAATAGTCGGCCGACACAAGTCGGAATTCCACTCCATTCCAAAGCCCTTCCATTGCAAGTTTGTGGCTGCCGCCATGCAAATGGCCATAGAAACAGCGGCGTACTTCGTACTTTTCCAGAAGTTCCAGTATTTCCGGGCATTCATATCCTTTATATCGGGGCGGATAGTGTAGAAAAACCAATTTTTCCTTTTCGCCTGCTGCTTTCAGCGATGCCTCCAAGCGGATCAGCTCTCTGCGAAAAACCTTCTCGTCATGCTGGCCTGACCGTTGTTCCTCAAAAAACCAGCCTCTTGTTCCGCAAATGGCCCAATCGTCATAAAAATAACAATTATTATTCAGCAAATGCAAATCCTGAAAACCGTTGTCAGTGCAAAATTTCCCGAATTTTGCAGCTGTGCTCCACCAATAGTCGTGATTCCCTTTCAGGATAATTTTCTTTCCGGGAATTTCATTGATCCAGGAAAAATCTTCTCTGGCCCCAGACAAGTCCAACGCCCAGCTCAAATCCCCCAGCAGGACCGTGGTATCTTCTGGTCGAATATTGGATAAACCTGTTTTCAGTTTCTCCATGTAACCAACCCAGGCACCGCCAAAAACATCCATAGGCTTCGGTGCGCCCAGGCATAAGTGCAAATCCCCAATGGCGTATAGCGCCATGGCGCACCTCCCTTCCCTATTTTTCCTCAGAAAATCCGAAAAAGCATCGGTATCAGCGTAATCAAGAAAACGCCGGCTGCTGACACCAGGATCACCTTACGCAGTGCACCTTTTCCGGAAACTGCCTGATCCATTTTGTCAGAAAATAGTGCTGCAATGATAGCAACCAGCAAAATATATGCCGTCAAATCCATTGCATTGCCTCCTGCTCCGACACACCCAGACATTCTGCCACAGTCTTCAGACTTTTCATAGGACTTTTCTCAGAGAGAATCACCGCATGGCGCGTCTGCCCTGTTTTGGCCCGGTAATCCATCAGGCCACCGTAAGCCAGTGCTCCGGCAGGTTCCAGCAAATATTCATGGGTTCTGAACACGCTGGGAATAATCTGCTTTACCCGTTCTGTGCTGACAACGCTGACATACAGCCCATTCTGCAATCTTTTCAAAAGGCTTTCCGATGGTGTGTAGACTCCCCCGCTGCGGCAAACTTCCAGATAGCGTTCCACTTCCGAAGTTCCTCCACATGCAAAAATCAATCGCTCCAGGTCTTCCGGAACCGCTGCATCTGCTTCCGGAATCATGGTCGGCACGCTGACGGTATCCGTGCGAAGCTGACCGTGACACAAAAAATCCCACAGGCTGTTGTTTTCATTGCAGCAGCATAGAATATTACCAATGGGCAGTCCCCAGCTCCGGGCGTACCAGGCGCTCATGGGGGCCGAGAAATCGCCGGAAACAACGCTTATATCCGCAGTTTCAATTCCGGATTGTCTCAACTGTCCAAAAATACCGAACAGCACCGCAATACGAACACCAATCCTTGCCCAGTCCCCCGGTGTTTGCACCTCACTGCTCAACCGGAGCGTCAGATTACTGACCAAACAATCAAAACTCCAATCCGGATTGTGCCAGGTTTCCCCTACCAAAATCCGGTGGTGCAATGTCTGCAGCCGCACCGGAAAGCGTCCCACAGAAAAATCTACATCCCAACTTGTCAGTTCAGTACGAAACAGCACATTCAGAACTTCCGCTACGCACTCATTAAATGGCTTTTCAAGCAGTCTCTGAATCTCTTCGCCAGAAAAATGAGGCATATGAAATGGCAAGTACAGTCCTCCATCTGGGGCTCGATTTTCCAAAAGAGCACGCTGGGCTGTAAAGGCATCCCGGTTATTTCGTGTGGTTACATACAGCACGTTCCATCACTCCTATGGCGTTGTTCCAATAGATGTTCCGTACAGTTTGGGCATCCAAGCCCCGCTCCATCAGTCTCTGGGCCAGCACTGGCCAGCTTTGAACGCCTTCAAACCCATCAGGCATCTGGCTGATGCCATCCAGGTCGCCGCCAAGCACAATGTGCGTGCCATCAGGATCCAGTTCCAAAAAATGGAAAATATGATCGCAGATCGTATCCAATGTAGGCTTATCCCCTGTAAAGTCTGCATATGCGTTATATCCTGCAACACCACCAGTTTCACAGATAGCCCGGAACATGTCATCGGTCAGATTTCGGCTGGCATCCCAAACCGCTCTGCTGTTGGAATGGGTAGCGATAACAGGGGCATTGGTCATGTGTATAATATCCCAAAACCCTTCATCACTGATATGACTGACATCAACCAGCATACCCAGCCGTTGGGCTTGGCGGACATATTCCTTTCCCTGGTCTGTCAGACCACCACCAGTCTGGTGAGAGCCAGTCAAAGGATTCTTCTCGTTCCAGCCCAAGGTAGAAATCCGGAATCCGACTGCGTACAAATCCTCCAGCAATTCCGGATCGTAGCCAAAGCCCGCAGTTCCTTCCAGCGTCAGAATTGCCGACATGATTCCTTTGCTTAAGTTCTCCTGAATTTCTTTCGGTGAATAAGCAATGGCAATCGAGTCACTGTGCTTGCTTACCTCTCGCTGAATGGTAGCAAGTTCTCGTTCAAAAATCACCACCGGAGAAAGGTGATACCAATCTTCCATAAACGGTGTGGTAAAGCAGGCAAAACACTGGGCATATCCTCCCAGCTTTGCAGCCCGCTCCAAATCGATATGCAGAGTATTTTTCTTCAGGCTCCCCGCCTGGTTCAGGTCTTCTCCCAGCAGCGCCAGGGCCGTATCACAATGAAAATCAAAAACCGGGAACTTCATTGAAAGGCATCCTCCATGTGATGAATTTCCGGACAAACTGTTTCCATACCTTCCGGTGCATAAATTTCAATAACATCGAATCTGGGCTGCAGCTGCGTAGGATTTTCCGATAAGTATAAGGAAGCCGTAGTGCGAAGTCTTTCTTGCTTGCGCGCATCCACATATTCCAGAGCCTTGGCAAACTGTGCCGACTTTCGCAGCTTCACTTCTGCAAAAACCAGATATTTTCGATTTTTCACGATCAGGTCAATTTCTCCAAAGCGGCAGCGGTAGCCGCTGGCTACCAGATGATACCCATGCTTTCGAAGATATTCTGCAGCAATCGCTTCCCCCCAGGCACCGGTAAGGTTACTTCTCCCCATAGAACTTTTTCAGGAAGCTCCTGCGGTGGATGGGACTGGCGCCATACTGACGAAGCGCTTCGTAATGTGCTTTGGTACCATAGCCCTTGTGAATCTCAAAACCATACTGCGGATATTGCTTAGCCAGTTCCACCATCAGATTGTCACGGGTGACTTTAGCCAAAATAGATGCCGCCGCAATATTGGCGCTCAGGCTGTCCCCTTTGATGACTGTTTGAACCGGAACACCGAAATCCCGTTCCCGATTACCGTCAATCAATACCATGTCCGGGCGAACATCCAACTGAGACAATGCCCGCTCCATAGCCAGGAATGTAGCCTGCAGAATATTGATCTCATCAATTTCTTCCTGAGAAGCCAGTCCAATGCCATAAGCCACCGCCTGCTCTTGAATCAAAGGAAACAGCTCACGGCGCTTCTTATCCGTCAATTTTTTGCTGTCAGTCAGGCCGGGGATCTCCAAATGCTCAGGAAGAATCACTGCCGCAGCACACACCGGCCCCGCCAGCGGGCCGCGTCCGGCTTCATCCACACCGCAGATCACTCGATAACCCTGGGCATAAAAGCTGTCTTCAATCTGCCACATATTTTCTAAACTCATAGCATGTCCTCCGGCATCTCCAATGTAAATTTTCCCAGTTTTCCACTGCGGAATTCATCCAAAAGCATTTTGGACATACGTTCTGTATTTACCTCACCGCCGGAAATCAAATAACCACGTTTTCTGCCAGCCAGCTCAACCAATTCCCAGCCGGGGGTGCCCTCCGGCGCTTCAACTTTATACCGTTCCAGCAGCACTTGCGGATAGTATTTATGCAGCAGCTCCATCAGGCGGCAGGCCAGCTCCTCAATGTCAATGACCCCTTCTTTTACCGCCCCGGTATACGCCAGCATCATGCCAACCTCCGGGTCATCGAATTTGGGCCAGAGAATACCCGGCGTGTCCAGAAGCTGAAGGCCGCTGTCGACCGTAACCCACTGTTTTCCTCTGGTAACACCTGGACGATTTTCCGCTTTTGCACCTTTTCTGCCGGAAATCTGGTTAATCAGGGTAGACTTTCCCACATTGGGAATCCCCACAACCATAACACGCAGCGGTCGGTTCATTCCTCTTGCGCCGTCTCTTTGCAGTTTTTCTGCGCAGGCAGCCCTTGCGGTCGGTGTAAAATCTGCGATGCCCTTTCGACTTTTGCAGTCTGTAGCCAAAACACTGATACCTTTTTTACGAAAATAAGCTGCCCAACGCTGGGTTGCATTGGGATCAGCAAGATCCATACGATTCAGCACTAAAATCCGAGGTTTTCCACCGCAGATAGCATCAATATCCGGGTTGCGGCTGGAAATGGGAATCCGGGCATCCACAATTTCACACACCGCATCCACCAGCTTCAGATCTGCCTCAATCTGCCGCCGGGTCTTGGTCATGTGACCGGGATACCACTGAATATACATCTGCTCGTTCTGATTCATTGAATAACTCCTACTCTATCGAAGTCCCGCAGCTGCTCATTGTGGTTGGTTCCAGGCAGCATCAAGAAAATGGCTTTGCCCAGGACTTCCCTCTTGTCAATCTGTCCAATTTCCGGAGACCGACTGTCCAGAGAAACACCACGGTTATCTCCCAGGACAAAAATAGAATCCTCCGCCACAACCAGCGGAAAATGCATTCCCTCTTCCCGTGTCGTCAGATTATGGGTATAGTCCTCCTGGAGAGCCTGTCCATCCACATAGACAATTCCCTGGTCAAAATCGATATCTACCGTCTGCCCTTCCGTGGCAATCACCCGTTTGATGATAGGTTTGCCATCGTCAAACGACTCTTTGCTGATGACAACGACATCACCATGCTTCGGCTCGTGATAAAACGTATTGCTCAGCAGCAGCAGATAATCTCCGTCCCAAAGCGTAGCATACATGGAGTCACCCGAAACCACAATCACCCGAAACAGCAGCAAAAACAACAGGAAAATAGCAATCAGCAAAAACAGCCAGTCATGTAAATATAAAACAACAAGCTGTTTCCAGTTTAATTTTCGTTCTTTTGTACTTCTCTTTTCTGCGTTTGAAGCCATAATTGCCTCCTTATTATGCGGTGGCCAGGCCGTTGTATCTGCATAATGCACCGCATCCTGTTTGTCAGTATACCATAACCAATCCAGGTTTTCTATAACAAAGTGTAAAAAATTCCAGCTATCCCGGAATGAATAAAAAGAGAGGGCAATGCCCTCTCTTTTTATTCGATAGCAGGTTAAACCTTCTCCTTGACCTTTGCGGACTTGCCGAAGCGGTCACGCAGGTAGTACAGCTTTGCACGACGAACCTTGCCCTTACGCACGGTCTCGATCATAGCAACATTGGGAGAATGCAGGGGGAAAACCTTCTCGCAGCCCACGCCGTAGGAAATACGACGAACGGTGATGGTCTCGCCGATACCGCCATGCTTACGGGCGATAACGGTGCCTTCAAACACCTGGATACGCTCACGAGAGCCTTCCTTGATGCGCACATGCACACGAACGGTGTCGCCAACCCGTGCTTCGGGCAGCTCTTCCTTCATGTACTGGCTGTTCAGAGCCTTTACCAAATCCATTTTCATGTCCTCCTTAAATATTAGGCGTTCATGCGCACGAGATCCGTCGCAGAGGACTCACCTTGATTTCAGACCGATTTATTCTATCATAGTATTCTTAAAAAATCAAGAATAATTTAAAATATTTTTGTTTGATTCTGTAAAATCTGTGGTCGTGTCAGGACGATATTCTTTTTACTTGTTATGGATTTTTCAGGCCTGCTGCATATTTCCCTATCATCTTTATTTCCGTCACAAAAGTGTCCCTAAATCAGTGAAGCCAAAGTACCGAAGTATTCCATAATAAATTCCTCTGGCAAACCCTTGCGGGTCATTTGCCAGTTTCTCCGCATCGGATGGGTTGGTCAAATACGCCAGTTCTACCAGCACCGCCGTCATGGTAGTACGCCGTAAGACGAATAACGACGGATTCACCCGAACGCCATTGTCTCGTGTTCCGGCCTGCTCCACCAATCCAATTAAAATATGCTGTGCCAACCAGTACGCCTGAGTAAACGTCTGATAGACATACACTTCACTGCCATTGATCGTCGGGTTGACATTGGCATTACAGTGAATGCTGATGAAATAATCCGCCGGCCAGGAATTGGCCATGTTTACCCGTGTTTGCAGACTTGTCAAATTATTGACCCCCAGCACAGTTTCTGGCGTCGGCCTGGATACCCGAACTCTAAATCTGGGGTCCCGCTTCAGCAGCTGCGCAAGATACATCCCCACCACATATGTAATATCCTGTTCCCGCAGTCCATTGCCTTCAGCTCCGGTGTTAGGGCCGCTGGGATTGTGTCCTTGGTCAATAAAAATACGAATTGGCATTTCATCATCTCCTACTTGCTTATACAGTATTGTATTCACCAATTTTCTGTTTTGCTAAATCCTACAGTGATATTCAACAAAAATGCGTCATAAGGAAAAGGAGTGACATTTCCATCTGGACTTATTCATACACATTGTGTAGAATAAATTTGTACAGCAACAACCAAAAAACAGAATCTGGAGGTGCAATTGAATGCGTTATGAGATGAAAGGTGGAAACTTCCCTGTTGTGGTCTGTGACCTGGAAAGCGGCGAGAAGATGATTACAGAAAAAGGTTCCATGGTTTGGATGAGCCCGAATATGCAAATGGAAACCCACGGCGGCGGACTGGGGAGAATGTTTTCCAAGGCTTTTTCCGGCGAGAGTATGTTCCAGAACACATACACTGCCAAGGGTGGGCCGGGAATGATTGCGTTTGGTTCCAGTTTCCCTGGACAGATTAAAGCCATCACCATTGCACCAGGCCAAGAAATGATCCTGCAGAAAAGTGCCTTTCTTGCAGCAGAATCCGGTGTAACCCTCTCTATTCACTTCAACAAGAAATTGGGGACAGGTTTTTTCGGCGGTGAAGGCTTTATCATGCAGCGGCTCTCCGGAAGAGGCACGGCATTTGTCGAAATTGACGGCGAACTGGTAGAGTATGAACTGAAACCCGGCCAGCAAATTATCGTGGACACAGGTAATGTAGCTGGCTTCACACCGGAGGTTCAAATGGATATCCGGCAGGTTCCGGGAGTAAAAAATATGTTGCTGGGCGGCGAAGGATTGTTCAACACCGTCCTGACCGGTCCTGGGCGTGTATGGCTGCAAACCATGCCAATTTGCAACGTAGCTGCCTCTATTCGCCCCTACATTCCCACCGGCAACGGTTGATAACAGACCGCTCCGCTTCAAGTGCAATGATTCCGCTTTTCTGAGAATTGACAAAAAGCATTTGTGGCTTTCACCACTGCAATGGTCATTTCTCCTGAAATTACAAAGTAAATCCGTGGTTTTCTAATAATTTCCAATTTTGGAAACCCTCTTGACAAACCCTACTGCATATGCTATATTTCGCAGTAACCGCATAGAGTAATCTAGCGAGGAATACTGGGACCACTCCTTTCGGAGTTAAGGCCATACGGACAGCCGGGTCCACTGCCGATTGGCGGCTCTACCGCCTTATTGATTGAGTTAAAAGCTCAAATTTTATAAGTTGGTTACTTTATAACCGAAATGCGTCCTGACGCAGACTTGTGAAACGGTCAATAAAGAGTAGTAAAAGTATTTTGTTGCTATATAGACTCTATGTACCATATCCCCCTATTCCGGTGTTTTTTCTGCTTTTTCATTTGGAACACATGTGGGCTTTTCCTGGTGGATTGTCGAAATATCGGAGTTCGTGGTTGTTGATTTTTTCGCAGACTGTGTTTTCGCAGTCTGCGTTTTTTATTTGCGAGGTGCTGGGTATGAACAAAACATATAAATTAGACCAGAGCAAAGCGCCCATATTTGAAGCTCTGCAAACTTTTCGGCAGATGCGCGTGGTTCCTTTTGATGTTCCCGGTCATAAACGAGGACGAGGAAACCCCGAGCTGACTGCTTTTCTGGGACAGCAGTGCGTCAGCATTGATGTCAACAGCATGAAGCCGCTGGACAATCTCTGCCACCCTATTTCCGTAATCCGTCAGGCAGAGGAACTGGCTGCCGATGCTTTTGGCGCTGCCCACGCCTTTTTAATGGTCGGCGGAACCACCAGTTCCGTCCAGAGCATGGTATTATCCACCTGTAAGTATGGCGATAAAATCATTCTGCCCCGGAATGTCCATCGCAGCGTTATCAATGCACTGGTCCTGTGCGGTGCCGTTCCTGTGTATGTCAACCCAGAAGTGGATCATCATTTGGGTATTTCCCTGGGAATGAAGCGGGAGCAAGTAGCAAAGGCCATTGCAGAGCATCCGGATGCTGTAGCGGTTTTGGTCAACAACCCCACCTACTACGGTATTTGCAGCGATCTGCGAGCCATTGTAAAAATGGCCCATGATGCCGGCATGTTCTGTCTGGCAGATGAAGCCCACGGAACCCATTTTTATTTTGGAGAAAATATGCCGGTTTCCGCCATGGCTGCCGGTGCGGATATGGCCTCGGTATCCATGCACAAAAGCGGCGGCAGTCTTACCCAGTCCAGTCTTCTTCTCATCGGCCCCAATATTCAGGAGGGCCATGTGCGCAAGATCATCAACCTGACTCAAACCACCTCTGCCAGCTACCTGCTGATGTCCAGCCTGGATATCAGCCGCCGGAACCTGGCCTTGCGGGGGAAAGAGGTTTTCAAGCAAGTGGTTGCAATGGCGGAATACAGCCGAGAAGAAATCAATGCGGTAGGCGGCTACTATGCCTTTGGCCGGGAACTGATTAACGGTGACTCCATCTATGACTTCGACCCTACCAAGCTCAGCGTTCATACCCGGGATATTGGTTTGGCAGGAATTGAGGTCTATGACTTACTTCGCGATGAGTATGACATTCAGATCGAATTTGGTGACATCGGCAACATTCTGGCTTACCTTTCCATTGGCGACCGTCCCCAGGAACTGGAACGTCTGGTCAGTGCGCTGGCAGAGATTCGCCGCCGGTTTCAAAAGGACAGCAGCGGCTTGATGAGCCAGGAATACATCGATCCTGAAGTGGTCACCAGCCCTCAGGCAGCATTCTATGCCGACAAAGTCAGTGTCCCTCTGGACGAAAGCGTGGGCAAAGTATGCAGCGAATTCGTCATGTGCTATCCTCCCGGAATTCCCATCCTGGCACCGGGTGAACGAATCACTGCCGAAATTCTGGATTACATCCGTTATGCCAAAGCCAAGGGATGTTCCATGACCGGTCCGGAAGACCCGGAAATTGAACATATTAACATAATCAAACAGGAGGTTATGTAATGGAACTATGGTTCAGTGAGTTTCATGCCCCCGATGTCAAACACAGCATCCGGGTAAACCGGCACCTGTATTCTCAAAAAAGCGATTATCAGCAAATCGACATTTATGACACCCCGGAATTTGGTCGGGTACTGACCCTGGACGGCAACGTGATGCTGACAGAGCGGGACGAATTTATCTACGACGAAATGATTACCCATGTCCCCATGGCGGTTCACCCTAATGTCCAGGATGTGCTGGTGATCGGCGCCGGTGACGGCGGTGTTGTCCGGGAGCTTGCCCGGTACAACTGCATCCGCTCCATTGACTTGGTGGAGATGGATGCACAGGTGGTAGAAGCCTGCCGTCAGTATCTGCCGGAAAACGCCTGCCGGCTGGATGATGAGCGAGTACACATCTACTTTGACAATGCCCTGCGTTTTATTCGCCGCCGGAAAGCCCAGTACGATTTGATTATTGTGGACTCAACCGATCCTTTTGGCCCTTCCGAAGGGTATTTTACCAAAGAATTCTACGGAATTTGCTACAATGCATTGCGGGGCGACGGCATTTTGGTGAATCAGCAAGGCAGCCCATTTTACCGTCACGACGCAGAAGCCATGCAGCGAAGCCACAAGCGTATCGTCAGCACCTTCCCCATCAGCCGGGTTTACCAGGCCCACATCCCCACCTATGCTGCCGGCTACTGGCTGTTTGGCTTTGCCAGCAAAAAGTACCACCCCATCGATGACTTTGACCGTGAAAAGTGGCTTTCCCTGCATCTGGAAACCCAGTACTACACGGTGCGGCTCCACTGTGGTGCGTTTTTCCTGCCCGCTTTCCTGGAAAAAATGCTGGAGGAGGTTGAATAACTATGCAACCCAACATCGAAACCTTTATCGGATGCGACAGTTCCTACGAGGAATCCCGCATTGTCCTGTTCGGAGCACCATTTGATTCCACCACCAGTTTCCGTCCCGGCGCTCGCTTCGGTTCTTCCGCCATGCGCCACGAAAGCTTTGGACTGGAAACCTATAGCCCCTATCAGGACAAGGATCTGACAGATTACGCAATTTTTGACAGCGGCGATTTGGAGCTGTGTTTCGGAAGTGCGGAAAAGGCCCTGGCTGGCATCGAAAACCGGGCAATGCAAATTCTGTCCGACGGGAAGTTTCCCCTGCTGCTGGGCGGAGAGCATCTGGTAACTCTTGGTGCCGTCCGGGCAGTCCTGAAACATCATCCCAACCTGCATATCATCCACTTTGACGCACACGCTGACCTGCGCAATGACTATCTGGGAGCTCAGTTGAGCCATGCCTGCGTCATTCGCCGGTGCCATGATCTGTTGGGAGATCACCGGATTCATCAATTCTGCATCCGCAGCGGTGACCGGGAGGAATTCCGATTTGCCAAGGAGCATACGGATTTCCATCCCTTTGACTTTAATGGTCTGGAAGAGTTGGTTAGTCGTCTGGCTCAGGACAAGGTTCCGGTTTACCTGACCATTGACCTGGACTGTCTGGATCCTTCCCTGTTTCCGGGAACGGGAACCCCGGAGGCCGGAGGTGTAACCTTCCTTCAGCTTTTGGATGCTATTTCCCTGGTCTGCCGGACAAATGTTGTGGCAGCCGATGTGAACGAGTTGGCCCCTATGTTGGATACCAGCGGCGTTTCCACCGCCACCGCCTGCAAGGTGCTGCGGGAACTGCTGCTTGCTTTGCAGAATTAAAAAAGGAGAGAAGATTATGAGTAAAGTATTGGTTATCGGCTGCGGCGGCGTGGCCTCCGTAGCAATCCGTAAGTGCTGCCAGGTCAGTGAGGTGTTCACCGAGCTGTGCATTGCCAGCCGTACCAAGGAAAAGTGCGACGCATTGGCCGCAGATCTGGCTGGAAAAACTGCCACAAAAATCACCACCGCTCAGGTAGATGCAGATGATGTCAACCAGGTAGTGGATTTGATCCGCTCCTATCAGCCGGATCTGGTAGTGAACATTGCCCTGCCCTATCAGGACCTGACCATCATGGATGCCTGCCTTGCCTGCGGCGTCAACTACATGGACACGGCTAACTATGAGCCGGAAGATATTGAAGAACCCACCTGGCGCGCTGCCTACGACAAGCGCTGCAAGGAAAAGGGCTTCTCTGCCTACTTTGACTATAGCTGGCAGTGGGCTTACCGGGAAAAGTTCGAAAAAGCCGGTCTGACTGCCCTGCTGGGCTGCGGCTTTGATCCAGGCGTGACCCAGGCCTACTGCGCTTATGCCAAGAAGCACGAGTTTGATACCATTGACACCATCGACATTCTGGACTGCAACGGCGGCGATCATGGTTACCCCTTCGCTACCAACTTTAACCCCGAGGTCAACCTCCGGGAAGTTTCCGCCCCCGGCAGCTACTGGGAGGATGGTCACTGGGTAGAGATTCCTGCCATGAGCATCAAGCGTGAGTATGAATTCGACCAGGTCGGCCCCAAAGATATGTACCTGCTGCACCACGAGGAAATCGAATCTCTGGCAGAAAATATCCCGGAAGTCAAGCGTATCCGCTTCTTTATGACCTTCGGCCAGAGCTACCTGACCCATATGAAGTGTCTGGAAAATGTGGGCATGCTGTCTACCACCCCCGTAGAATTTGAAGGACAGCAGATTGTGCCTATCAAGTTCCTGAAGGCCCTGCTGCCCGATCCCGCCAGCCTTGGCCCCCGCACCCATGGCAAGACCAACATCGGCTGCATCTTCACCGGCAAGAAGGACGGCAAAGAGAAAACCTACTATATCTACAATGTCTGCGACCATCAGGAATGCTACAAAGAAGTGGCCAGTCAGGCAATCAGCTACACCACCGGCGTACCTGCCATGTGCGGCGCTCTGATGCTGCTTACCGGCAAGTGGACCCAAACCGGTGTACACACTGTGGAAGAGTTTGATCCCGATCCCTTCCTGGACGCTCTGGATCGTTACGGTCTGCCCCGCAGCGAAAGCCACAACCCGGTGCTGGTGGACTGATGGGATACTTGGATTGCAGCGCAGCCCCCTTCCGGGGGCTGTCGCCTTATAACATTCCTTCTCTGTTTTCTTCCCTGCCGACTCCTTGCTATGTAATTGACGAAGCCCGTTTGAAAGCCAACGGCGCTTGTTTGGCTGCTTTGGCGAAGCGTACCGGCTGCAAGATTCTGCTGGCGCAGAAGGCGTTTTCCAACTACAATTTCTATCCCCTGCTCTCCCAATACCTGGCTGGAACCGAAGCCAGCGGGTTGTACGAGGCTCGCCTGGGCAGAGAAGAAATGGGAAATCGGGAAGTCCATGTATTTTGCGGTGCTTATCGGGAAGAAGAATTTTCCGAACTGCTGAACTACGCCGACCATATTGTTTTCAACTCCATTCACCAACTGAAAAAGTTCGGCCCCCTGGCAAAAGGAAAAAGCCTGGGGCTGCGTATCAATCCTGAATGTTCCACTCAGGATGGCCATGCCATTTACGATCCCTGTTCCCCCGGCAGCCGTCTGGGTGTCACCCGGGAAATCTGGAATCGGGAAATGACAGAGGATTTGCTGTCTCTTCTGGACGGGCTGCATTTTCACACCCTTTGTGAGCAGAATTCCGACGGCCTGGCAAAGACTCTGGAAGCGGTGGAAGCCAAATTTGGTGATGTGCTGCCCCGGATGAAGTGGCTGAATATGGGCGGCGGACACCATATTACCCGGGATGACTATGATATGGCGCGTCTGGAGCAGGCCATTTCCCATGCGCAAACTGCATGGGATCTTCAGGTCTATCTGGAGCCTGGAGAAGCAGTGGCCCTGAATGCCGGATATCTGGTCAGTCGGGTTTTGGATGTGGTGGAAAACAGCGGCATCCGCGTTGCAATTTTGGATGCCAGCGCCGCCTGCCACATGCCAGACGTGCTGGAAATGCCTTACCAGCCTCCCATCTATCAAGCAAGCAAAGACCTTTCCCAAGGACTCTCTTTCCGTCTGGCAGGCCCTACCTGTCTTGCCGGGGATGTCATTGGTGATTATGCCTTCCCCGCTTCTCTGAAAGAAGGAGATTTGTTGGTTTTCGGTGATATGGCAATTTATACCACTTGTAAGAATAATACCTTCAACGGTATGCCTTTACCCAACATCTGGCGTATGGACGAACATGGAGTCTTTACCAAACTGACCGACTTTGGTTATCAGGATTTTAAAATGCGTTTGGGAAAATAACCCTCTATTTCCGCACAGCTTCTAAAAATGCAGCATATACTGGCTTTGTAGGAGGTGAAGCGGATGAACCGAAATAGATGCGGCCCATCCGGCTGCAGACCCGTAACAGATTTCGGCAAAAATCCCTTGGTGTTGGACATACACCAAGCCGCAAATCACAATCAGAATTTCCGCACTGCCCTATGGACGGGAGATCACTTGCAGGTAACGCTTATGTGTATCCCAGTGGGGCAAGAAATCGGGCTGGAAATGCACGATAATCTGGATCAGTTCCTGCGCATCGAAGATGGCTGCGCTCTGGTTCAAATGGGAAAGGACTCCCGTTCCCTTACTCTTCAGCGACGGGCATGTGCCGGTCACGCTATTGTCATCCCAGCGTGCACATGGCACAATATAAAAAATGTCGGCTCCAAGCCATTGAAACTTTACTCCATCTACGCCCCACCTCAGCATCCCTTTGGAACAGTACACACGACAAAGCAGGAAGCCCTGCTTTATGAATAAACTCAGAACTGCCATTGCAGAAAGCCCGAAAAGGCTACTGCAATGGCAGTTTTCTGTTTTCTTTTTTTGTATGAACCCCTGACATTTCCGGCCAAACTTTGGTATTCCCCAATCCAGGAGGCAGCAGTATGGAGAAGCCATATTTTGAAGGATGGTATTTCAAACACCAAAAAGGTGATGATATGATTGCCTTTATTCCCGGCAAAGCAGAAAGTGGTGCCTTTGTGCAGATGATTGCGCCCTCCGGTTCCCGGTATTTTGCTATGCCGGAGCTAACGCATCAGGACGACTGCATACGGGTAGGAAACTGTATTTTTTCTTCTGCCGGGTGTAAGGTAGACTTACCAGGGGTTCACGGTGAAATTACCTACGCAGCACTGACTCCCCTGAAGTCCGACATCATGGGACCATTTCGTTTCTTCTCCATGGAATGCCGCCACGGCATCATCAGCATGAGCCATTCCCTATATGGTTCCCTTTGTCTGGATGGACAGGTGCACCATTTTGATGGAGGCATAGGATATATCGAGAAAGACAGCGGCACGTCTTTTCCCAGTGCCTATCAATGGGTACAGTGCAGCGATTTCCCCTTTCCCTGCTCCATTATGATATCCATCGCCCGGATTCCCTTTTATGGCATTCGGTTCCGGGGCTGCATCTGCGCAATCGTACTGGGTGGAAAACACTATCGGTTCGCCACCTACGATGGTGCGAGAATTCTTGTATCCAGCAAAGAGCATATCCGTTTGGCCCAGGGGCAATCTCTGCTGGAAATTGACCTGAAACCGTCGCCCTCTGCCCACCCACTTTATGCGCCGAAACTTGGTCAGATGTCCAATACCATCCGAGAGTGCTGCAACGCAGAAATCAAAGTTCGCCTTTGGGAAAAAGGTACTTTGATATTGGATACATCCAGTCAGCATGCAACCTCTGAATTTGTTGGTCTTAAATAAGATATCCCTTTCGGAGGTTACAGCGTTTATCCCTTATATGTCCGAATGATATTTTCTGCCATTTCTGACTTTGAGATTCGCAAATCCATTGCCTGCTTTTCTATGTAACGGTGAGCATCGCTTTCTTTCATTCCCAGACATTCAATCAGCAGCCACTTGGCCCGGTTTACCAAACGAATTTCTTCGATTTTCTTTTCCACACTCATTTGCTTTTGCTCCATCTGGCGCAGCCGTTCTCGGGTAGCGCAGAGCACACGCAGACTCTGAACAATCAGCTGTGAGTTGGTGGGTTTGGATAGGGTCAGCACACCATAGGGCATTGCTTTCGTATAAATTTCGTTGTACAAATCATTTTTCACCAGCAGCAAGACTCCGCTGCTGCTGTCTGTGCAGGTAGAAATTGCCAGCCGCAGCCCGAAGTCATCTGGCAGCGGGGCATTGATGATTACAATATCATAGGTACCTTCCAGCAATCGACGCTGGGCCTCCGCCACACTTTTCGCATGCACCACCGGCCAATAGTCCGTTGAGGGAAGCAATGGTTCCATAACCGTGAAAAACGAGCTGGCAGCGGATACAATCAGAACACCATACGTTCTTTCCTGAAAAACCATGGATTTGTTCCCTCCTTTCTTCCCTTATCGTTCCGGCTATTTCAAAAAGGCCTCCAGTATTTTCTCCGGGATATGAGATTGAAGGAAGGAACTTTCCTGTGCAATGGTTTTTGCTTCCTGAATCGATGATGGCAGTTTCCGATATTGGGCAAGTTGTTGGGCTGATGCCGCAAAGGCATTGAAGTCCGCTGCTGCAGGGGGAGTCAGCCGATTCTCGATGCCATACAACGCGGCATGAATCACCAGTGCAAACGCAAGGTAGGGATTGGCCATGGGGTCTGCCGAACGGATCTCCGCTCTGAGCCGACCTTCCGGAGATGCTGGAATCCGGATCAGCTGGGAGCGATTTTCTTTCGACCAGGTAATATAGCTGGGGGCTTTGTCCCGGCCCAGTCGCCGGTAAGAGTCCTCACAGGGATTGAGAAACAGCGTCATTTCCCGAATTTTCTCCAATAAGCCGGCAATCACTGCTTCCAACGGCTGCCGATCGTCGGGACCATGGACGGAAAGGTTAATATGCATACCGTTTCCATCCTTATCCGGCAAGGGCTTGGGAGAAAAGTCTGCATACAGACCATTGCGGGCAGCAACGGCTTTTACCACAGCGTAAAAAGTGGCAGCATTATCCGCAGCGGTAAGGGGATCCGCATAGCGGAAATCGATTTCATTCTGGCCCGGGCCGCTTTCGTGATGGGAGCTTTCCGGCTGAATTCCCATTTGCTCCAGCATCAAACAGATTTCCCGACGAACATTTTCTCCCTTATCCTCCGGGGCAATGTCCATATATCCGGCAAAATCATAGGGTACTTTGGTAGGATTTCCCTGTTCATCCAATTTGAACAGATAAAACTCCATTTCAGATCCAAAATCAAAGGAATACCCGGCACTCTCGGCCTGAGCAACCGCACGTTTTAGAATCTGCCGGGTGTCTCCGTAAAAAGGGGTTCCGTCCGGATGTGTAATATCACAAAACATCCGCACAACCTTGCCCTGCTGGGGTCTCCACGGCAGCTGCACCAGCGTAGACGGATCGGGGTGCAAAAACAAATCCGAACGCAACTCCCCACCAAAACCGTCAATAGCGGACGCATCCATGGCAATACCGTACTGAAACGCCCGGGGCAGCTCATCAGCCATAATGGCAATATTTTTCTGCCGTCCGAATACATCGCAAAAGGCCAGACGGATAAATTTTACATCTGTTTCCCGGGCAAACGCTATGACCTCTTCCGGTGAATATTTCATAAGATTCCTTCTTTCTTCTAG
>CALXFP010000227.1 GCA_944387615.1 uncultured Oscillospiraceae bacterium
CCTCAAACCCGGAGGCCCGCAGGGCATAAATCATCAGTTCACGGATGCTTTCGTCATCTTCCACACAATAAATCATAGTTACGCTCCCAATAGAAAACCATAAATTTCTTCAACTTTGATGGTATCGCAAAAGCGTAAGAAAAACAAGTGCACTTTTGTAAAATCCATGTAAAACCGGGACAGAACGGCAATTCTGTCCCGGGGAGGTATCAGGCATTGAAAACGTAGGTGTCCAAACGGCGGAAGGCTTCCTGTACCCGGCTCAGAGGCAGGGCCAGGTTCATCCGGGTGTGGGTTTGGCCGTGGAAGGCCCGGCCGTCCTGCCACACAACGCCTACGTCCCAGCCGGCTTTGAGCAGCTGATCCATGGTTTTGTCATGGGCAGCAAGCCAGTCGGCGCAGTCGATAAACAGCATATAGGTGCCCTGGGGCTTGCTTACCCGGACGCCGTCAAAGTGCTGTGCGATGTACCGGCAGGCAAAGTCCACATTGCCAGTCAGAACCTGCTGCAGCTGCTCCACCCACGCATAGCCTTCTTCCTGATAGGCGCCCATGAGGGCATGCATGGACAGCACATTCATGGAATTGTAGTGGCTCAGGGAGGATTCCTTATCGCAGCGGTCTTTCAGCCGCTGGTTATAGATAATGTGATAGCTGCCCACCAGGCCAGCCAGATTGAAGGTTTTGGAGGGGGCGTAAAAGGCGATGGTGCGCATTTTGGCGTCCTCGCTGATGGACTGGGTGGGGATATGCTTGTGGCCGGACAGGAGAATGTCACTCCAGATTTCGTCGGAAATCACGGTAACGTCGTATTTCTGGTACAGCGCCATGGCTGCTTCTATTTCCCACTTTTCCCAGACCCGGCCGCAGGGGTTGTGGGGAGAGCAGAAAATAGCGGCGTGGATATGCTCGTCCCGGAGCTTGCGCTCCATGTCCTCCAGATCCATGCGCCAGATGCCTTGTTCGTCCTGCTTCAGAGGGGAATGGACGATGCAGTAACCGTTGTTGGTCAGACAGTTGGTAAAGCCCACATAGGTCGGCGAATGCACCAGAACCTTATCTCCCCGGGAGCACAGCACATTCATGGCCGAAACCACGCCGCCCAGAACACCGTTTTCATAGCCGATGTTTTCTTTGGTCAGGCCGGTAACGCCGTTGTGCCGCTGCTGCCAGCGGATGATGGCATCGTAGTATGCTTCGGGGGGGCCAAAATAGCCAAAGGTGGGGTGCTGAATCCGCCGGATCATGGCCTCCTGCACCGTGGGAACCACCGGAAAATTCATATCCGCAACCCACATGGGGATAATGTCAAAGCCCTCCTTGGGTGCAGGGTAACGGGAACCGGGACCACCAACGGCATCCACTGCCAGGGCATCTTTCCCGCGCCGGTCCAAAACAGAAGTAAAATCAAAGTCCATAGTCATGCTCCTTTTGCCTGCGAAGGGTTGTCCAGAGGAAATGGGGCAAAATGAGAGAAATCCTGTCGCAAGGCATACCTTTATTTTATGAAAGGGAATTCCAAAAGTCAAGACAGGGATTCATTTGTCAAAATAACAACTGCCGCCGGTTTTTACCGGCGGCAGAATCGGCATTATTCTTTGGGCAGGAACTGCTCCAGATAGTCATAGTTGAAGGCTTCCCGTACCACGGTTTTATAATACTCGTTGAAGGTTTTGCCGTTGTCGTCATAACGCCAGCCGTAGCCGTAGGGGTTGGAGTAGCCATAGAATACGGTCAGACAGCCGTCGTGGATTGCCACGAAGTTATTCTGCTCTTCCGTAGAGGCCCGGGGACGCAGGCAGACGAACCGGTCCAGGGGCAGGCTGTCCAGAGGCTGGAAATTGGAAACCTTGGTAAAGCTCAGGTTCAGGTAGGTCAGACTCTCGCAGCCGGCCAGGGATTCGATGTTTTCCAGCTTGCCGCAGTATGCCAGTTCCAGCCAGGTCAGCTTCTTGCAGTTTTCAAATCCCACCAGCTCCTTCACCGCGCAGCCGGAGGCAATGACCACTTCGATATTGGGCATGCATCCGATGAAGCTCAGGTCGGTCAGGGTTTCGTTGTGGCCGATGTCCATGTACTTGACATCCTCGCAGTAGCGCAGGGGGCCGCAGGTTTCATCGGTTACATTGTAAACCGCCCGGAGGGTATCGGCATCGGTGAGCAGATTGTACCGACCGTCCACACCGTAGTAGACCCGCCAGACCACCTTGGGGCCGTCCCGGAAGTCCTCCCGGATTTCTGCCAGAACTTCATTGTCCAGGCCGCAGTTGTCCAGAACGAACCGCTGGCAGTTGTCCAGCACCGGCAGGGCCCGGCGGATTTCCGCTTCGCCTTCGTTGCCGATTTTTTCATTTTTGTATTCCACTGTTTCATCTGTGGTGGACAGGGTTTTCCCGAAGAGGGTGAAGCTATAGTGGAAGGTCACCCGCTCGGCGGCGTCCTGAAGCTTGGCCACATCCTCCAGCGTCAGGCTTTCTCCCAGTTCCACGTCAGTCAGGTGGGTGAGAAGTCCCAGTTTCTGGCAGGCTTCCGAAACCTGGTCAGAGGTCATGGCGGTCAGATCCAGGGTGGTCACATCCTGCCCCAGGGTCTGACCGAACAGGGTGACGGTGTAATCCAGGGCAACCTGGGGATAGGCTTCCAGCAGGGCGCTGACCTGATCGGAAGTCAGGGTCATGCCAGGCAGGGATAAAGTGGAAAGATTGGGCAGAAACTGCAGATTGGTCATCAGCAGATCGTAGTCAAAAGCGCCGGCTTCCAGGGTGGCGGAGGTGGACTTGTTGGAGATACTGCTGCCGCCTACTTCCACGCTGTAGGTCACATCTACCTGGGGGTGGTTGGCAATGTAATCGAGAATGGTATCATAGCAAGTACTTCCGCTTAAATCCACGGATTTCAGGTTGGGGTAAGAATCCAGGGTGTAAATTTCACCGGCCTTCATCACCATGGTCAGGTGTTCAATGGACTCTTTGGGAATGGTGGTTTCTTGAATTGGTTCAGTCTGGGGAACTGTGGTGGCTGGGGTAGGGGCTGCACCACATCCGCCCAATGCCAGCGCAGCCGCTGCCGCACAGGCAAAACAAGCGGATTTTTTGAAAAAGGATCTCATGCGGGATCTGCCTCCGATAACACAGCATTTCCTGTAACTATAGCATAGATATTGGCAGAAATCAAGAAAGCCCCGGTGCCCTTGAAAAAAACCACGAAAATTTTCCTTTAATTTTTTATGAAACGCCGCAAAAGATAAGGCAGCCGGTTTTCCGGCTGCCTTGTTGGGGGAAAGTTACTGCATGCCCTGCTCGTAAGCCTCGATCATCTTCTTGAACGTGTGACCCGTACGAACTCTGAGATTCTCCAGATATTTGCTGGTTATCTCTCCGGTGAATAGTTTCACCTGCAAAAGCATGGCGCCGTTATCCTGGACGGTGGCAAAAATTTTGTCAATATACCGCTGTACAAATTCCTCGTTGATCTGTCCGTTCAGCGCATCAGCCTCCGCTTGCCGGATGCATCGGCGGACAGTGTCAATCTGCTTTTTGAAATCGGCGGCGGAGTTCTGCTTTTCGGTAAGTTCCTCCAGCTCCGCCTGCGCTGATTCCAACTCTTTGACACAGGCCCTGTTCATGGACAGAAAGTCAGTGTCGGAAAGTTCCCCCATGGCATTATAGGTCAGAAGTTTTTGCTTTTTCTTTTCAATGACAGCAATCTGACTGCGCAGGACATCCATCCGGCGGTTCAGATCTTCGCTGCGGCAGAGGGATTGGTACATCTCGGTGTACTCCTGAATCCAGGCTTCCATGTTTTCCACGCCATCCTGAAAGACTTCCAGGAGCAGGGGGCGAATTTCGCTTTCGTAAATATGGAAGGAGGGACAGGCGTCGGCGCCGTTTTTGATTTTCCCGGAACAGACCCACTTGCTGTTTTTATTGCCCTGGCGGTCTGTGGAGTCCCGGCGGTAGTAGGCGGCACCACAGTGGGTGCAGCAGAGCTTGCCGGTGAGCAGGTTGGCGTGGTTGCAGATTCCCTGACGGTTCTTCACATCCTCGCTGCGCTTTTTCAGCACGGCGTTGGCCTGATCCCAGATTTCCTCGGAAACAATGGCCGGGACAATCTGCCCGGTTTCGTCCTTGAACATGACCCATTCCTCCGGTGGGAGGAACTTTTGCTTTTTGGTGAACAGGTCTACCACTTTCACTTTGTTGCCCACATAGTAGCCTTTATACTTTGGATTGGAGATGATGCCGGACATGGTGGTGTGGGCGAGTTTGTTGCCGTGGTGGTTCCGATAGCCCTGTTCCCAAAAATACGTTTCCAGCTGCTTCATGGAATATGATCCGGTGGCGTAGAGGCAGAACAGCTCCCGAACCATAGGAGCCTCGTTTTCATCAATGACCAGCCGTCCACTCTGCTTCTGATAGCCGAAAATCCGGTTGTTGCCCAGAACCACGCTGTTTTTGATGGCCTGCTGGTGACCGAATTTCACACGGCTGGAGAGCTTGCGCAGTTCGTCCTGGGCGATGCCGGACATGATGGTCAGCCGCAGTTCGGAATCTTCGTCAAAGGTGTTGATGTTGTCATTCTGGAAAAATACCCCCACGCCGCTGCTCAGCAGCTCCCGGGTATACTGAATGGAGTCCAGGGTGTTTCTGGCAAACCGGGTGATTTCTTTGGTGATAATCAGGTCAAACAGCCCTGACTTGGCGTCTTCCACCATCCGGTGAAAGTTCTCCCGTTTCTTGGTGGTGGCGGCGGAAAGACCCTCGTCAATATAACCGGGGACGAAGGTCCAGGCTTTGTTTTTCTGAATCAGATCTTCATAGTAGCCAATCTGGTTGCCCAGGGAATTGAGCTGCTCGTCCGACTCCGAGGAAACCCGGGCATAGAAGGTCACCCGCAGGGGGATGTTGTAGAGGGGCTTGGTTTTCAGCCAAGATCGTACAGAGTGGATGTCCATAGGGTAAATTCTCCTGGTGTTCGTTGTATCATGATCGCTTTTATTATAAAGAAGCACTGTGAAAATAGCAATGTACAGTAAATGGAAATGGGCAGCAGGTGCTGCGGTGCTTTGTTTTATATTTTATAATTATACTTGAAATTATAATAATTTTGGGTATAATAATTTTATAGGAAAGGAAGGCGATGATATGCAGCGATTTGTGGATCGGGAGCAGGAGATGCAAACCCTGCAGCAGGAATACAATCGAGACGGCAGCGCCCTGGTGGTACTTTACGGGCGGCGCAGAGTAGGGAAAACCACCCTGATTTCGGAGTTTATCCGGGATAAAAAGGCCTTGTTCTTCCTGGCCAGCGAAGAGTCGGAACCGCAGAACCGCAATGCATTCCGGGAAAAGACCGCGGAATTTCTTGACAGCGACTTGCTGCGCAGTGCGGATGTAAAAAGCTGGGATGTGCTGTTTCGGGAGATTGTGAATGCAATGCTTCCCGGAAAACCAGTTATTGTACTGGACGAATTCCAATATCTGGGCAAGGCGAATCCGGCGTTTCCCTCTATTTTCCAGAGAATCTGGGAGGAAATCTTAAAAGACAAACCGGTTATGGTCATTCTCTGCGGTTCGCTGATCTCCATGATGGAATCCCAGACGCTGGCCTATGGCAGCCCGTTATACGGCAGGCGGACTGCTCAGATTCGGCTGAAGCAAATTCCGTTTGGGTACTATCCGGAGTTTTTCCCAGGCAAAAGCCGAAAAGAGCTGATTGAGATGTATGCGGTCACCGGTGGCGTGCCGAAATATATTGAATTATTCGCCCAGAGCGAAGACATATACCGTGCCATCGAACAGTGCGTGCTGAATCGGTCCGGGTATTTGTATGACGAGCCGCATTTCCTTTTGCAGCAAGAAGTCAGCGAGGTGGGAAGCTATTTTTCCATCATTAAGGCAATCGCCGCAGGCAACAGCAAGCTTTCCGCCATTTCTTCTGTGCTGGAAATCAAATCCACCTCTCTGACCAAGTATCTGAAAACCCTGATAGACCTGGACATCTTGGAACGGGAGGTTCCGGTTACGGAGGAAAGCCCGGAGAAGAGCAAAAAGGGTTTGTATAAGATCAAAGACAATTATCTGCGGTTCTGGTTTGCCTTTGTCTATCCGAATATGAGCTTTATTGAGAGCGGACACAGTCGGATTGTGATGAATAAAATTCGCCAAAGTCTTGTCAAAAACCACATCGCCTTTGTGTATGAAGATGTGTGCCGGGAGCGAATGTGGGATCTGAATGGAGAGGGAACGTGGCCGTTTTATTTTACCAAGCTGGGCAGATACTGGGATGCCAGAACGGAGATTGACATTGCAGCTCTGGATCCAGAGGGCAGAAATCTGATTCTGGGAGAGTGCAAATACTGGGCCGAACCTGTGGGTATTGGCGTCCTTCGGGAATTGGAAGAAAAAGCCCAATCGGTGGCTTGGGAGAGGGACAGCCGGAAAGTGTGGTATGTTCTGTTCGGTCTGTCCGGCTTTACGCAGGAGCTCAAAGATCTGGCTGCTGTGCGAGAGGATCTTTTGCTTTTTGAGTCATGATGCTGCGATACCTTCCGCAGACCCCTGATTAACTGTCAGCTAAGGAACCTTCTTCCGGCGCAGCCATTTTGTCAAGGGAAAAATCAGAGACAGCATGACAAATTGCCAACTGTTCGGTTCATTGGCAGATGGCATCGGATCGCCGTTTATGGGATGCCGCATTTTACTCGGATCATTGTGAGCATGCGGTGATAGTCCTGTTCACTGAGTACGCCTTGGGTACGCAGATACGTTGTCCAATATTGAAATTTCAGGTATTTTTGCATGGTTTCCTTGCTTGGTTTGTTCATACATTAACCTCCGTCCTGACCGTAGTATTGCCGGATGAGGTGCAGATTAGTCTTTTGCCGGCAGTACGGAGCCTTTTTCCGGGGCAATCCTCAGGAATGTCATCGTTGTGCTTACGATAATAATCTCCCAAACAAAATGGGGTGCAGCAGAGGCTGCACCCCATGGTTTTTTAGAGTATCATCCGGAAAAAACAAGCTTTTCCGGACGGGAGCGTAAAGGCTTCCTTTCTGCAGCAATATGAAATGGACACACTTGCACAGATTGATGCAACACGCCCGGATTTGCGGGTATGTTATGAAGGAGGTACATGTTGGTGACAATTACAAAAACTGTAGGAAAGGAAGGATCAAAATGGAATTGGTGTTCAAATTATACCACCAAAGCATTCAACGAGAAGATCTGAATGTTGTCGCTGCAAAATCCAGAAACTATCTGGAAGCCAAGTTTGAGCTGCTCAGCGATGACTGGGTCGCGCCCATCACAGCACTTTTTAACGACTATGCCGTGGTGCTGGATGAGAATAGGAAATGCCTTGTACCATGGGAGGTGCTGGAAAATCCGGGGAAGGTGACGGTTTCGGCATTTTGCGGAGACTTGCACACCACTACCTGTGCATATGTTTCGGTTCGCCCCAGCGGATACATGGAAGGTCAGACACCGGGAGCTCCCACGCCCAGTGTGTATTTGCAGCTGACAGGTATGGTACAGACGGCTGTGAATACTGCAAACGATGTAAAACAGCGTGCTGACTCCGGTGCATTTAACGGCAAAGACGGCGCCCCTGGAGCAAATGGCCTGGATGCCCCTCAGATTGACGACACGGAGGCGAGTCCGGATCACCCCTGGTCCGGTGCAAAGGTCAGCCAGGAAGTTGGCGAACTTTCTTCCCGGATGGATAGCCTCTCCAAAGAAATTGATATCATTTTGGGGAAAGATGCGCCGACAACGTTTGAGGAAATTCGGTTTGCCGTGGAGCAAGGCAGAGCTTCCCGGTACTTTTCCGTTGGCGATCAGCTGAAGCCAAATTGGACGGACGGCATTTCCGTTTACGAAAACCCCTTCGATATTGTACAGCTGGAAGGAAATCCAGAATTGGAAACCGGCGAAACCATTCACGGTATGGTGCTGCAACAGCATTACGCAAACGTCAATGCCTGCCCCTTTGATGCCCGGGAAGCGCTGTATGATGCAGATGAAGAACTGCCTGCGGGAACATATCATTTTACAGTCGCTGGTAATACATGGTTGTCAAGTGAAAATGGCAAGGTGATTCAGTTCACGCTGACCCAGCCCATCCCTGCCGGCGGTCAGTTGGTATACAGCAATTTGAACGGTTATAACAAACCGATTGCCGGACAAAAGATCAGTACATATTCCGGGCCTGACAGTTTCGATGCCATCGAAACGGTTGTACTGTCCGAAGGCAGCGGAGGAATTGATTTGGGAATCACGGATGGCAGGGGAGATCTCAACCATCATCAGCGTGCATTCATGGGAAGCGGCCGGTGGAAAACATCCATGCTGCGCCAATACCTCAACAGCGACAAGCCGGCGGGGCAGTGGTGGACAAAACAGGATCGGTGGGACAGAGCATCTGCCTTTATCCATATGGTTCCCGGTTATATGTCTGGCTTTGACGCAGATTTTCTGTCCGTAATCAAACCGGTGAAAGTACAAACAAGCCGGGATACTGTCCTATCTGACGGCGGAACCGATATAACCTATGATTATTTCTTCCCCATCAGCCTGGAGCAAATGAATGCCGCTCCCCAAGCAGCAGGTGTGGAAGGAAGCGCTTTGGATTACTGGAAATCCATTGCTTCCGAGGATACAACCGGGAATCTGGACACAAGCGGAAGATTCAAACTGTTTGGCACTTACCCGGATCTGGTGGCTCTGCTTTTGAATGCTAAGACATCAAAGGTCAGCTGCTTTTTACGCTCTGCCCGCAGAACAATGACTTATAACCCGTGGGTTATTTATGAGGACGGAGGTGTCACTACCTACTCTGCAGTCAGTGATTTTTCCTGCGTACCTGCCTGTGTAATTTGTTGATTGGGGGAAGAAAAATGCAAAGACTGTTGGAAAGCGTACAAAATTTCGCGGCAAAACGCCAGTTAGAGCGGATGCAGGCGGAACTGGCAAAGCAAGCCGGTATTATGGACTACATTGCCATGATGGCGGATGTGGAAATTCCGGCTGAGGAGGAGACGTTCTATGTGGTTTGAGAAAATCAAACAGTATTACAAATCCGGCATTTGGAACCAGAAAATGGTAGAAAACGCCGTAAAAAAAGGAAAGATTACGCCTCAGGAATACGGCATAATTGTAGGAAAAGCATACCAGGGATAATATCCTGTCATGCGGCATTGTTTGGCGGCAGCTGTCAAAAGCTGCCGCTGTTTTTTTGCGTGAAGGGAACGCTGAAAGCAGACGCAAATGTGCAGAAAAAACCGGTATTTGTGCTGTAAAACTGCTGGCTGCGTATCTATGGGGTTGAATCTCTTGCGATTGTGTGATATAATTGTTCAAATAATTTTGAGGACGGGATAAGATTGCTCATGCTGCCGATTTTTCCTGATTCTGGTGTGAACGGTTGGGAAAACGGAGACAAATTCGGCTGGTCCGGCCATCATCTTTCCCAAAAGGATCGTCATACAATTAAAAAAGACAAGCCCGCAAAGGTTGGGCTTGTCTGATTCGTTATGTGCCTATCTCCCCGGCTCAGAGGAGCAGGAAATCCTGGGCCGTACTCGGCAGCGGAGAACTCGGTGAAGAAAGAGGATTATTCATGATCAGAATTTTACACTCCGTCAGCAATATGGATCGAGCCGGCATCGAAACCATGCTGATGAATTACTACAGACACATGGATCGAGAGCAAATCCAATTTGATTTCCTTTGCAACAAGGCAAAGCCAGGGGCATATGAGGACGAAATTATCAAGCTTGGAGGAAGAATTTATCGCACTCCGGGATTGAATCCTGTAAAATATCCCAAATATCTGGCTTACATGAAGAAGCTGTTTGATGAAAAACCGCAGTACCGCATCGTAGAGGCCCACAACGGTGCACTGGGGGTATATGCGCTTTGTGCCGCAAAAGTAAATCATATACCCGTTCGTATTTTTCATGCACATGGAGCCAGCATCGCAAAGGACTGGAAACTGCCGATTAAATTGGTGTGCAAAGCAGCAATCCCAGCAAATTCCACCCACCGTTTTTCCTGCAGCGCTGCCGCCGCCAGATGCTATTTTGGCAGCCGCATTGCACAGCGGGGAGAATATGAGTTTATTCCCAATGCAATCGAAGTGGAACGGTTCGTTTTCAATCAGCACCTTCGGGAGGAAATGAGAAACCGGTACGGACTCGACGGCAAACATGTAATTGGGCATGTGGGCCGTTTCAGCGCGCAGAAGAACCATACCTTTTTGATTGACGTTTTTGAGAAAATCGCAGGCGAAGATCCCCAGGCAATGCTGGTGCTTTTAGGCGATGGCGGGTTACAGACGGAGATTCAAAAAAAGGTGAAAGCGCGGAAATTGGGCGAGCGTGTCCTTTTTATGGGGAACGTTGGGAATGTAGATGCGTGGTATCACGCGTTTGATGCATTCGTCCTGCCATCTGTCTGGGAAGGCCTTCCGGTTGTTGGTATTGAAGCCCAGGCAAATGATCTGCCATGCGTATTTTCCGACCGGATCACCCGGGAAGTCGGAATGTTATCAACAGCAAAATTTCTTCCCCTCAGCGCCTCGGCGTCCCATTGGGCAAAAGAAATTATGGAGAGCATGAAACGGGATAGCCGCCGGGATAATACACAAATCCTCACAGAGCGGGGCTACAACATTGCTGTTGAGGCGAAGAAAATGCAGAAGCGATATTTGGAATTGTATGAGGTGAATCCGTGAAAATAGGTATTTTAACCCATCACTATATCAATAATTTCGGCGCATTTCTTCAGGCGTACGCTTTGCAGGAAGCACTCCGGGAACTATTTCCTGATGATGAGGTGTGTATCGTCAACTTTGTCAATGTAAAGCACTTCGTCATCAATACCGGCGGATGGTTTCGCTTTTACATAAACAGGGAGGCTGCTTCTACTTGGTTTGCCAAAATACACCTGCCAATTACGTTTCAAAAGGCAAGAAAAAGCTATCTGAACCTTTCAAAAGTGTGCTTTACAGCGAAGGAAATCGAGACATTGGGACTGGATTTCATTGTTGTGGGCAGCGATGAGGTTTGGAACTTCCGGGAGGGGAAGGGCAATTCCAAAGTCAAATTTGGAATCGGGCTTGACAAGGAAGTTTTGGTGGCCTATGCTCCAAGTGTGGGGCAAACCGATCAGACAGACCTGCCGGACTACGTCAGAACCGGAATCAAAAAATTCAGAGCGGTGTCTGCCAGAGACGATTTGACGGAGCAGCTGGCGCAGACCATCCGCGGGGAGAAAATACACCGGGTATTGGACCCCACTTTTCTTGTAAAAATCCCGGACGAACCGATTCACGCAATTACACGCCCCTTCATTCTGTTTTACTATTGTGACGGTCTTCCGGAGAAGGAAAAAAGGATGATCCTGGAGTTTGCCAGAGAACATGGTATGGATGTATACGGCGGCGGTGAGTGCGACAAAGCTTATACAAAAGAAACGGTGAATCTGCGGCCGTTTCAGTGGGTGTGGCTATTTCGGAATGCACAGTATGTGGTCACAGGTACGTTTCATGGGGTAGTGTTCTCTATCCTGAATCACAGGCGCTTTGCCTGCTATCTGACGAATCCAAGCAGAGTCAGGAAGGTTACCTCTCTTTTGCAGGAGCTGGGCCTGGAAGATCGAAAGTGCGGCCCCTGTGGGAAGGAAATCATTGAAAAGCTGCAAGAGGAGATTGACTACAGCGCTGTGGAAGAGAAATTGAATGAACGCCGTGCAGAAAGCAAGGCATTTTTGATGCAATCCATGGCTGCACAGACGCCGGAACTGGTGTAGTGGGCTTTGAAAAGGACAGAAAAATGGGAATTGTGTTATTTGACAACAAACAGAATTGCTGCGGGTGCGGTGCGTGCCAGACGATTTGCCCACACCAGGCAATTACGATGGAGCCTGACGAGCAGGGCTTTGTTTATCCGAAAATTAACCCACGGGATTGTGTGGAATGCGGCGCGTGTATCCGCGTATGCCCGCTCCGCTCTCCGGAACTGGGGACGGTGAAACATACATACGCCGCTGCCATCTGTGATAAAGACCAGATTCAAAAGGCCGCCTCCGGCGGAATATTTTCTGCCGCCGCCATTTGTATCCTGGAGGATGGCGGGGCGGTGTTTGGCGCTGAACTGACGTTCAGCCAGGGGCACGCCGATGTGCATCATATTATGATTGAGGACAAGCAGGAGCTTTGGAAGCTGCAAGGCTCCAAGTATGTGCAGAGCGCAGTAGGTGACACCTATCGGCAGGCCAAATGCTGCCTGGAACAAGGACGCAAAGTTCTGTACTCCGGAACGCCGTGTCAGATTGCCGGACTGAAAAAATACCTGCGCAAAGAATACAGCAATCTGTATTGCATCGATTTGATTTGTCATGGTGTGCCCTCCCAGGCGTTTTTTGATGGGTATATCCAGCAGCTGAAGAAGCGCTATCGCGGGGAAGTGGTATCGTATCGTTTCCGGGACAAGACCAAGGGATGGGGCTCGAATATCCTGCTGGAGATAAACGATGGAAAGAAAACACGGAAAGTATACAAAAAAGCAATGGCACAATCTTACGGTGCTTTTTTCCTGCGGTCCAAGATATATCGTGACAGCTGCTACTGCTGTCCCTTTGCCGGTCCCCGGCGGCCGGGTGATCTGACTATTGGCGACTACTGGGGCATTGCCCAGGAACATCCGGAGCTGAAGAACAACCCTGACTACGCAGAACAAAACGGCGTTTCCTGCCTCCTTGTCAATACAGAAAAGGGCGCTGAACTGATGCAGCGGATGGGAAACAGCATTCATATCACGCCGTCCGAAATCGTAAAGGTCGCAAAACACAACGCCCAGCTGAAGTCGCCTTCGGTTAAGCCAGAAGAGCGGCAGGTCATTTTGCAGCTGTATCAGAACCATGGATATGCCGGTGTGGAACAGTACTTCCGGAAGCGATACTTTGCCCAGACTGCCGCATATACCATTTACGATAAGATGCCGCGTAAATTGGGACATTGGCTGAAAACCGTTTTGAAAGGATAGGCGCAATGGCTGTAAATGTAATAACCAGGCATGCTCCCGCGAACTATGGTTCGCTGCTGCAAACAATTGCGACGCAGAAAATAATCACAGCGCTTGGATACGAATGCCAGATCATCCATTATATTCCAAAGTGTGAGTCCGCTGCCAGAATCGCAAGGACTCAGCTTTCTCAAAAGCCGGAGTGGAATCAGAACCCATGGAAGAAATGGCTGTATTTGCTGGTACGAGAACCGGAAAATTTTTTGATGTATCGCAAATTTTCTTCCATGCGTCAGAACTATCTGGCTCTGGGGCCACTGTGTGAATCGGAAGAGGATCTCCGCAAACAATATGCTCATAGAAGCGAAGACGTTTTTCTGACGGGCAGCGATCAAGTCTGGGGGCCGATTTCCACCGGGCGCTATGACCCGGCATATTTTCTGAACTTTGCCCCGGAAGCCGCCCGGAAACTGGCATTTGCTTCCAGTTTCGGAAAAGCCGCTTTTGATACGCAGACCCTGGACGAATATGCCGATTATTTAAAAAAGTATGACAGCATTGCGGTTCGAGAAAAAAGCGCCGTTGACATTGTGCAAAAAATGGGACTGCATGCACACCAGGTGTTGGACCCGACCCTTTTGGTGACTGCAAAAGAGTGGGAATCCTATCTTTTTCCGGTGAAAAAGCCGGAAAAGTACATCTTGGTATATCAGATTCATCGCAATCCGGCGCTGGATCGTTATGCACAGCAGTTTGCGCAGCATGTGGGATTGCCGCTGGTGCGGGTATCTCCTCTGCTTCACCAGATCAGACGCAGCGGAAAGCTGGTATACCTGCCGGATATTGGTGGATTCTTGGACCTGATTCACAATGCCGCATGGCTGATTACGGATTCCTTCCACGGCACGGCGTTTGCCATCAATTTTAACACCCAGTTTGTGGAGGTTCTGCCCAATACCGGAACCAGCAGCAGAAATCAGAGCATTCTGGAACTGACGGGACTGACCGACAGGATTGTTTGCGATTTGAATGATTTTGATGGCCTGACCAAGAAAATCGATTTCTCTAACGCAAATCGAATCCTTGCTCAGGAGCGGGAAGCGGCACTGGCCCGTCTGCAGCAGATGTTGGGTCAGAACTAGGCGGGTGCCGTCTGCAGCGGTATGGAGAAAGAAATAAGTGAGGTATATTTATGAGTGTTCTGCACTTACTGGCTTCCGGCGGTACAGGCGGCATAGAATCCTTGGTAAAGGATTATGGAGTATATTCCCAAAACGACAATTATTTCCTGTTTCTTTGGAACGGCGGGATTACGGCGGAAGAGATGAAGGCTGCAGGAATGCAGGTGCTGGTATTGGGGGCATCCAAAAAGGATTTGATTGGGCCTTGGAACCGCATCTGTGCACTTTGTAAAGAACACAATATTCACACTGTTGTGGTACACCACGCATCTCCCGTTGCCCATTTGTATCTGCTGTTACTGAAGAAAAAGTTTCCCGGTATTCAAACGGTTGCCTATGCCCATGGAGTTGCTGAAAATATGCGCGGCGGGGCAAAAAAACGCGGGCTGAAGCTGCGCAGGTTTTTCATCAGGCAATCTTTGAAAAAAGCAGACCGGGTAATTGCGATTTCTCACGCTGTTCGGAAGAGCTTAATTCGATATTACGGAATTCCGGAAGAGTCCATTGTGGTGATTTACAATGGAACGGACTGCCAAAAAATCAAAGCGGATTTTCACCCCGGACACAGTCCTATCCAGATTGTCTATGTGGGAAGGCTGATTGAGCAAAAAGGCGTTCAAATCCTGTTGCGGGCATTGGGGGAGTTAACGGATCTGTCCAGCTGGCATCTGAATATCATAGGCGATGGATCGTATCGGGGAGAGCTAGAAACACTGTCACAGGAACTGAATCTGACAAGCAGGGTGACATTCCATGGTACTTGTCGGGACGTTCCCCAGCGTCTGGCGGAGGCGGACCTTTTCGTACATACTCCGGTGTGTGAAGAAGGATTTGGAATAACCATTATTGAGGCCATGGCAGCGGGACTGCTGTGCATTTGTGCCCAAAGCGGTGCCATACCGGAAATTATTGACTCCGGGGTAGACGGATATTTGGTTGAAAAAGGGAATGTACAGGAGCTTGCTGACAAGCTGCGCTTTTGTATAGAAAATTATGATACCGAAAACACAGTTGCCATGAGACAAGCGGCAGTGAAGAAAGCCCGGCATTTTTCCATTGAAATGTTTGTGCAGCAACTGGACGGTGTTCTAAAAGGAAATAGTGAGGATTAGTCAATGCGCATCATAAGAGTTTCCAGGGTGAAAACCTTTCTGCAATGGGGCATCCTGCTCATGTGCCTGAAGACGTCGTTTTCTATGTCTGCGATTGTTCCGTATTCGGATTTGGCAGACAATATTTTAACGGCATTGGCAACGATTTGCCTTGTGGCTGCGATTGTGCAAAAAGGGTATTCCATCAACACATTGCTGACATACCTGGTACTGTCGCTGTTGTCCCTTTTCAGCGTGATCCAGACCGGAAACTATGGTTTCTTGGTTACCATCATCGTGTGTTTGGCAGCACGGGAAAAAGAATTGGACAAAATATTGCGTTTCATCTATCAGTTTGAGCTGGCCTTTTTGGTCGTTCACACCATTGCTGCGGCATTTCTGGACCTGGTTGGGGTCCATGCGCTGGAAATGAATATATATGGTGTTATTCGTTATAGCTTTGGATTTGCGCATCCGAATACATTTTCAATCTATTTATTTAATGTTTTGCTTCTCTGGTCTTGGCTAAACTATGAAAAAATCAGTGGCAGGCACATTGTTATCATCTTCTTAATTGCGGTAGTTGCTGCTATCTTTACAAAGACCAGGACAAGTTTTCTGACGAGCATCCTTTTTTGCTTGCTGGTTTTGGTGTCGAAAAGCAAGTATTCCATCAAAAAAGGTTTGAATGGCATTGCAAAGTTCATTTTCCCACTTTGTGCAGCAAGTACATTGGCGGCTGTTCACTTGTATCTAGCGAATAATGCGCTGATACTGCTGCTCAACGCTCTGCTCTCCAGCCGGATTAAATTGGGTGCGTATGCTCTTTCGCATTTTGGCTACTCTGTCCTGGGACAGGATATCTCAAGATATGAGGTTGTGTGGGACGCGGAATGGAGACTGAATGGGTTTACCTTCGATAATCTCTATACATTCCTGGCATTCAACCAGGGAATCGTCTGGATTTTGCTGCTGAGTCTGGCATTTTACCTGCTTGCGAAAAAGAATAATTTGAAAACAAGTGTATTCATCATTATCTGGACACTGTATGGCATAACAGAAGTACATGGCTTGAATGGTTTCCGCTGCTTCCCGATTTTCCTGATCGTGTCCCTGCTGGAACATGGAAAATCCAAACGAGGGCAGAGCATCCGCCCAATGGGATAATGTACGGCAAGTCTGCGCCCAGTTGTCTTGGGGTATGCGCCTGGAAAAAGAAATTTGCTGACTGGGAACGCTGCTTGACGCTGGACTTGTTTGCCGACAGAGTTTGATTATGAAGCAATTTAGAATTTATGGAGGAGAAGATGTCGATAAATGGGTTAAAAAGAGGAATGCTCCAGATTTTGATTGCGAATATACTGAACATGTTTTTCAGCATAGGGACAAACTTCCTGCTGCCGAAATTTTTGTCAATTGAGTCCTACTCCCAAATCAAAACCTTCCAGTTATATATCACCTATGCGGCGGTTCTGCATTTTGGATATAATGATGGAATGTATTTAAAGTTTGGCGGGAAATCCATTGAGGCCATTCCCAGTGAGGAAATTCAGACCAGCATTTCAACCCTCAGAATATTCCAGTTCTTTATAACAGTCTGTACCACAGTTTTTGCATTCTTCGTCAGAGACAAGGCGCTGTGGATGGCGGCAATGGCAACATTGCCCCTGAATTTGATTGCGTATTTCAAGAATTTTTACCAGGCAACCGGCGAGTTTAAAAAATACAGCCGCATTATGAACATGACAACAGGGTTAACCTTTTTGATTAACCTTTGTTTGATTGCAGTGGTCAGGACAGACAATTATTTGCTTTACCTGATTGGTTATGTGGTACTGGATTTTGCTTTGTGCTTCATTTTGGAATATTCTTTGAGAAAGGCAAAGCATTTTTCTAGTTTTCGCCTGCGTTTTTCCTGGAAAGAACTCAAAGACAATATTTCTTCAGGAATTTTGCTGCTTCTGGGGAATTTCTCCTCGCAATTGCTGACGAGCATGGATCGATGGTTTGTAAAGATTTTGCTTGGAAGCTTTTCTTTTGCGCAATATGCCTTTGCAGTCAGCATGGAGAATTTCTTGAATGTTGCCATTACACCGATTTCCGTAACCATGTATAATTATTTCTGCAGGCACGATGCAGTTGATGACATTGCCCGTATTCGGGAATGGATCATTGCTTTTGCATCAGTGATTATCATGGCTGCGTTTCCTGTAAAATTTATTCTGGAAATTTTCCTTACCCAGTATTTGGATTCCATCAACATCATTTTCTTGCTGTTTGCGGCTCAGGCTTTCTATGTCATCATTAAAAGTGTCTATGTAAATCTTTATAAGGCCAGGAAAATTCAAAGCAAATATTTTTCCAAGCTGTGTATCATAGTAGTTGTGGCATTTGTTTTTAATGTTGTTTGTTATGGAATTTACCATGTGAAAGAGTCCTTCGCGGTGGGTACGCTGCTGTCGTCCATTGTTTGGTTTTTTCTGTGCAACATGGATTTTAAGGAAATACCCTATTCGCCCAGGCATTATGTGTATATCTTTGCCGAAGTGATTGTTTTCCTGTTCTGCGGAGCTTTCTTTCCTGCGATTACAGGGTGCCTGATATATGCGGCTGCCACGCTCGTCATGATGGTGCTGTTTCTGCCGAAGTCTGTAAACGCGTTCTGGGCAGCCGGAAAGAGCATCCTTTCCAAATATAAGCGCTTGTGAGTTTTTAGACCGATGGCCCCGCCGCTTTTTGTGCCTGGAGCGGCAGCTGAGCCAAGTCCCCGTTGACCGGTATCGGGAAAGCAGGGAAGCCGGCATGGTTGGCAGCATACGCCATGGGCAATGCAGAAAGACGGAGTTTCCCCAAATGCAGGTATACAATGCCAAATTTGGAATACAGTGTTCCGCAAAAGACAGCGGCAGGGGATTCCGGAGGGAGGCCAATTGCCGTTGCGTACTGCTGCGCAGAACGTTACGACGGAAAAATTTTTTATGTACTT
Organism: uncultured Oscillospiraceae bacterium; assembly: GCA_944387615.1. Classification (GTDB taxonomy): domain Bacteria; phylum Bacillota; class Clostridia; order Oscillospirales; family Oscillospiraceae; genus Faecousia. The sequence continues at coordinate 18,283 of CALXFP010000227.1, forward strand.
TTTCACGCTCTTTGCTCGGAATTGTTTATATAAAACTCCGGATTTTACAATGTATCAGCAGGGTAAATTGAGGATATTAGCTGAGTTTGCCGCTGCTTGGTTGACTTTGCCCCTGCGTTCATGTATACTGCGCATGTAGAAAAAGGTAGTAGAGAGAAGGAAAAATGCGATGTATCGGCAACGTACCTCCGGGTGGATGAAACACTGGGATTTTGCAATATTGGATTTGCTGGCACTACAGATTGCCTTTGTGGTTGCCTATTGTGTGCGTCACGGGCTGTCCAATCCCTATGTGCGCGAGGAATACCGGAGCATCAGTCTTGTGCTGCTTTCCGCTGACTTGGTCTTTTTGTTTTTTTCTGAGAGCCTTCGGGGTGTGATGTACCGGGGATACTGGAAAGAGTTGGAAAAATGTTTCCAAAGTGCGGTCCTGATTATTTTGGTGACTGCATGGTATCTGTTTTCTATGAAAACAGGCGAAGAGTATTCCCGTTTGGTTTGCTATATGACAGGCGCCTTTTACTTCGTGTTTAATTACCTGTTCCGAATCGGCTGGAAGTATGCTGTAAAAACAAGAGATCTGATGCGTGAAGATGCGGTGATGCTTGTGGCGGTGGAACGGGACTGCGCAGCGGCAGCACTGGAGCAGTTAAAAAGAAATTGTTACGGATTGCCTAAGATTGCCGGCATTGTTTTGCTGGATGAAACGCCCCGGGAGAAAGAGACGATGGGAGGATATCCCGTGGTTGCCAGCGTCCAAACGATGGAGGAATATATTTGCCGGAATTGGGTAGATGAACTGCTCATCGTAAAACGCAATACCACATGGATACCGGAACTGCGAAGCATTACCGAGCGCATTGCCGCATCTGGTGTTGCGGTGCACTCTGTCCTGAATTTCGGGGAAGAGAGCGCCGGAGTGGAAAAAATGGTGGACCGAATTGGCGGCTATCCGGTATTGACAAGCGTGATTAAAAGTGTATCTCTGCGCCAAGCGTTTTTCAAACGAAGCATGGATATTGTGGGTGGTTTGATTGGCAGCGTCATTGCCATTCTGGCACTGCTGGTGGTAGGCCCAATCTTGTACATACAGTCACCGGGACCGATTGTATTCAAGCAGCAGCGTGTCGGCCGCAATGGCAAACTGTTTACCATGTATAAAATCCGCAGTATGGTTCTCGATGCGGAGGCACTGAAGGAAACGCTGAAGGACAAAAATCGGATATCTGACGGCATGATGTTCAAGCTGGACTTTGATCCCAGAATTGTGGGTGCCAAGCAAATGCCGGATGGAACCATTAAAAAAGGAATCGGCAACTATATTCGGGATTGGAGCATTGATGAGCTGCCGCAATTTTGGAACGTGCTGAGAGGGGAGATGTCCCTTGTGGGGACCCGTCCACCCACATTGGATGAGTGGAATAAGTATTCCTTGCATCAGCGTGCCCGTATGGCGTTTCGCCCGGGAATTACCGGAATGTGGCAGGTAAGCGGGAGAAGCAAAATTACGAATTTTGATGAAGTTCTCAAGCTGGACATGGACTATATCACGAACTGGACAATTGGGATGGATCTGCGTATTTTGGTCCGGACCATTTATGTTGTATTCAAGAAAAAAGGGGCTATGTAACGCATCCGTGTTGGCGCAAGACGAGGAAGGGTATCACCGGTCAATTTTGGGTAAAACAGCTTGAAATAAACATATGGGTGTGATATTATTCTATGGAGCTTGCCAAGTACCGCAAAAAAGGAAAGAATAATCATGAATAAGAGCGATGAAATTGAGATTGATGTGCTTCAATTAGCACAGGCATTGTGGCATAAAGTGTGGGCAATTGTGCTGGTGTCCGTTATATTCACAGGCTGTGCGCTGGGCTTTACCGGCCTGTTCGTAACACCCATGTACGAAGCAGAGGCATTGATGTATGTTAACAGCAATGATATTTCCGTAGGAAGTACCAAGCTGAGCATCAGCGCAGCAGAGCTGAGCGCCGCCCAAAGTCTGGTAGAAACCTATATTGTGATTCTGAATACCCGTACAACCTTGAATGATGTGATTGAAAAATCGGAAGTCAATTATACATATGAACAGCTCAGGGAAATGATTTCGGCAGAATCGGTAAACGGCACGGAGGTTTTTTCCATTACGGTGACGAGTCCGGACCCCAAGGAGTCGGAGCTGCTGGCCAATACGATTGCGCTGGTTTTGCCGGAAAAGATTGCGTCCATTGTGGAGGGAAGTTCTGCCCGGATTGTAGATTATGCAGTAGAACCTGCACATAAGGCTTCTCCCAGCTTTACGAAAAATGCCATGATAGGGTTCGTTGTGGGATTCATACTGAGCTGCGGCGTGATTATTTCCATGGAACTGATGGATGACCAGATCCACGATTCTGATTACTTATTGCAAACCTACGAAATCCCAGTTCTGGCGGTGATTCCGGATTTGCTGTCTAACCAGTCGTCCAACGATTATTACAAGAGAGCAGAGCAGGTTGCTAAGGGACGGGGTAACAAAAAATGAGAAACAAAAACAAGTATCGGGACAATATGACTCCGGAAGAGTCAAGAAAAACCCTGGGCAAGGAGCTGAGTTTTGCAGCGGCAGAGGCCTATAAGCTTTTGCGTACAAACCTGGATTTCAGCCTGCCTGCTGACTCTGGATGCCGGGTGATCGGCATTACCAGTTCTTTGAAGGGAGAAGGAAAGAGCACTACCTCCATCAATATTGCCTATACTATGGCGCAAAGCGGCGGAAAAGTCCTGCTGATTGAGGCGGATATGCGGTTGCCCACTTTGGCCAAACGGCTTCAGGTCAGACCGCGGCCCGGAATCTCCAACCTTTTGGTTGGCCAGTGCTCCGGCAATGATGTTCTTCAGCGGACGGAACTGTTACCCAATTTGTGGGTGGCTACTGCCGGAGATATTCCACCAAATCCAGCGGAATTGCTTGGATCGGTTAATATGGAACAGACCATTGAAGCCATGAAGACAATTTTTGATGTGATTGTGGTGGACCTGCCTCCGATTACAGCGGTTACAGACGCGGTTATTGTATCCAAAATGGTGGACGGCATGATCGTCGTTGTCCGGCAGAACTATTGCGAGAAAGGCGCTTTGGATGAGGTGGTTCGTCAGCTGCGATTTGTGGAGACGAAAATCCTCGGATTTGTTATGACCGGTGCAGATACCACCAAGAAGGCATACAAGCGCTATGGCAGAACTTACGGTGATTACAAATAATATGTCTGAGAGCAAGTATCTGATTGACTTCCATACCCATATTTTGCCTGGTATGGACGATGGGGCGAAAGATGTGGAAGAAAGCCTCTGGCTATTGCGTCAGGAGGCACTTCAGGGGGTGGATGAAGTTTTCCTTACACCCCATTTCTACGCTTCCCAGAACAGTCCAATGGAGTTTCTGAAAAGGAGAAACCAATCCTGGAAAAATCTTTCCGCGTGCTTGGAACCGGGCTTGCCCGCCCTTCGGCTTGGGGCGGAAGTGCAGTATTTTGACGGTATTTGCTCGGTTGAGGAAATTCGTCACCTGCGGATTGTGGGAACAAATTTACTGCTGCTTGAGATGCCGTTTTCCCGTTGGACGGATCGGATCATTTCAAATGTAATTGAGTTAAATGGTCTGTGGGGCCTGCAAGTTGTTTTGGCACATATCGAGCGGTATATGCCTATGCAGACGGATGCCGTCTGGGAGCGGCTGCGGGCTTATGGGGTCTGGATGCAGAGCAATATTTCCTTTTTTGAGAATTGGAGAACAAAACGCAAAGCTGCATCCTTACTTACACGGGGGCAGATCCAGTTTATGGGCTCTGACTGCCATGATCGGACAGTCCGCTGCCCCAAATGGGACCGGGTTCCAAACCAGGTAAAGAACGTCCTGATGACCAACTCTGCCAGCATGATGATGCAGGGATTGAACACGGATGGTGTTCATTTAGAGTATGCGTAATTACCGCCATATCTCTCCGGAATTTTTGGAAGGTACGGCGTAATTAAATTTAAAAAAAGCGAGGTATTCACATGAAAAAAGCAATTCAAATGATTTGCGTTCTTCTGGTGGTTGCTATGCTGGCAATTCCTGTCAGTGCAGCAGGCTTCACTCCCAGTGTGGAGCAGAAGGGCGCACCCACGGTTAAGGAGACCGGCGTCAAGGTTACCGCTATGGTGGATCTGACCAAGGCTTCTGCCGAGGTTAAGGCTGTTGTTGAGAAAGCCGCCAAGGTGATCTCCGATGCCAAGGACCTGGGAGAGGCTGTCCCCGCCCTGTCCGAGACCCTGACCGCTATGGGTTCTGAGGTCAAGGCTTCTGACCTGGTTGTCAGAGATATGTTCTATGTAGAGCTGGATACTCCTCTGGCTGAGGGTGAAGAGAAGACTCTGACCTTCGAGACTGAGGGCGTTGCCGCTGACGACCTGCTGATTGTCATGGTGTTTGTTGACGACGCATGGGTAGTTATTGACTCCGAAAAGGTGGAAGTATCTGCCAATGGCGAAGTTAAGGTTACCTTCGATGCGCTGGGCCCCGTCGCTTTTGTCACCGAGCAGAAGTAAGCGCATAGCCTATCGCGAACCTGTAGTTATGAAGCAACATAATTTACAGAAAATTGTGCTCAGGGCGGCTATGCTTGCCCTGAGCATCTTTTCTGTGGCAGCTCTTTTTAGCGCCTGCGCAAAGCAGGACGAAGCAACCGTCCCCACAACGGTGGAAACCACTGCCGTATCCGAGCCGGAACCTACAATGCCGGAGGGAACAATCAACTATCAGGGAGCGTATTATGCTCCCAAAGATGATTTGCAGACGGTTCTGATCATGGGCCTTGATAAGTTTGAACGGGAAGAGCAGACCTTGGCCTATACAAATAAGATGCAGTCCGACTTCCTTTTGCTTGTGGTGATTGATGAAGAAGCCCAGACGTGTGATCTGCTGCATCTGAACCGAGACACCATGACAGAGATTCCCCGACTGGGATTCGGCGGCTCCAGCGCCGGTACCTTTGTGGGGCAGCTGGCACTGGCGCATACTTACGGCAGCGGTGGTTCCGATAGCTGTCTGAATGCGGTGAAAGCGGTATCCAACTTTCTGGGCGGTGTGAAAATCGATCACTACATGACGCTGACCATGGATGCGGTTGGAAAGATCAACGATCTGGTAGGCGGCGTGACAGTGACCATGCTGGATGATTTTACGGATCTGGACCCGGAAATGGAGAAGGGAAAAGAAATTACGCTGAAGGGCGATCAGGCATTGCTCTATGTCCGCTCACGCAGAGAGCTGGAAGACAGCAGCAACCTGCACCGGATGGAACGGCAGAGACAATATCTGAATGCATTCTATGAGAAGCTGATGGAAGCCAATCGAAAGGTCAGCGGATTCCTGAGCTCCACCCTCCTCAAGGTGAATGATGATTTCGAATCAGACTGTACGGTCAATCAACTGGAGAAATTGAGCGATCTGTTGGAAAAATGCTCGGTGAATCCTATCAGATCCTTGGATGGGGAAGCCATTCAGGGAGAGGAGTTCATAGAGTTTTATGCAGATGAGGAGTCTGTGCAGGATGCAGTCCTATCCTTATTCTACACAAAAGTTTCGTAAAATTCTTGAAAAAGGGAAACAGAGCAGGTGAATTTGTGTGCACTTGGCGTAAATCCAGGATAGTCCACATTCCCTGCTCTCTTTTCTTCTTTCAAAATGCAAATTGTATCATTTGCACACAAGGAGTTTGAAGCCCGATGATGAATGACAAAAAATTAAGGATCGCCATGCTGGGCCATAAGCGCATTCCCTCCCGCGAGGGCGGCGTGGAAGTGGTGGTGGAGGAGCTAAGCACAAGAATGGTGCAGCGAGGACATGCTGTCACATGCTACAACAGAGGCGGACACCACGTCAGCGGCAGAGAATACGATGTGCAAAAGCAAAAAACTTATCAGGGAGTCAGGCTGAAAACCGTTTGGACACTTGACAAAAAGGGACTCGCGGCCATGACTTCCAGCTTGTTTTCCGCCATAGAAGCTGGGTTTGGCCGTTACGATGTGGTCCACTTTCATGCAGAAGGGCCGTGCGCGATGTTGTGGCTTCCCAAACTTTTGGGAAAACGCTGTATTGCCACCATACATGGCCTTGACTGGCAGCGAGCAAAGTGGAAACAGGGCCTTGGCGCCAAATATATCAAAATTGGTGAAAAAGTGGCGGCAAAGTATGCAGATGAAATCATTGTCCTGAGCAAAGAGGTGCAGTCATATTTTCAGGTCACATATGGAAGAGATACCGTTTTCATTCCCAATGGTGTGAATCGGCCGAAAGAGGTTGCACCTGAAGAAATCACAGCACGCTATGGCCTGGAAAAAGATGGGTATATCCTGTTCCTGGGCCGGTTGGTTCCGGAAAAAGGCGTGCATTATCTGATCGAAGCATTTCAAAATGTCCGCACTGATAAAAAACTGGTAATCGCCGGCGGTGTTTCCGACACGGAGGACTACCTGGAAATGCTGAAAAAGCTGGCTGCCCCAGATCCCCGCATTTTATTTACGGGGTTTGTGCAGGGGAAACTGTTAGGGGAATTGTACAGCAGCAGCTACCTTTATGTCTTGCCCAGCGACCTGGAAGGAATGCCCCTGAGCTTGCTGGAGGCTATGAGCTATGGCAATTGCTGCCTGACCTCAGACATTGCAGAATGCGCAGACGTTTTGGCAAACAATGGTGTCACATTTCACAAAGCAGATATCCGTGACTTGACGGAAAAGCTGCAGTATCTGGTTGACAACGAACCCGTTGTGCAGAACTATAAGACCCTTGCTGCGGATTATATATGCCACAGATACAACTGGGATCGTATCGTGGATGAAACAATCCGCCTTTATCAGAAGTTGGACAGCACCCAGGAGCAGTAAGAACGAACAGGAAAAGATAAGAGTAATCGCTTCCACAGAAATTTCTATGGAAGCGATTTTTGATAAAAGTGAGGCAGGTATCGTACATGGCTGCGGCGCTCTGCCGCTGGAACGCTCTGGCGGCCTGCCAGCCGGTTCACCGGCCGGTGCGAACCGATAGTTTTATGCACTAAAGTGTAATGGCGGCGATGTACTCCACTGTCTGTATGTGCCCCTGGGAGGTGCGGCTTTGCCTGACAAAGTTCGCAGTTCGTGTGGGGCACATTTTCTTGACCATCTGGCCGCCGACGGAGCCGGCTTCCCGGGAGGTCAGGTGACCGTTGTAACCGTTGGTCAGGTTTACGCCGACCTCAGAAGCGGCCTGCATCTTGAACTTGTCCATAGCCTCACGAGCCTGGGGAATGTTGATCTGATTGTTGCTCTTCATACCTATTGTTTCTCCTTTTGTCGTTTTCCGGAAAGGCCAGACGCTTTCCGGTGGAAAACGACTTTTCTTTCCGTAACCCTATCTTTTCCCGGAAGAGAAAAGCTATGAGTGTGAATGAAAACCAAGACAGGAGGATTTTGGCAAAATCAGAAAAGCAATCAAATCCGGGCAACGCCAGTTCTGCGGGCTGCTTCGGCCACGGCTTCGGCAACGGCGGCGCCCACTCTGGGATCAAAGGCTTTTGGGATGATGTTATTTTCGTTCAGCTCTGAGTCGGGAATCAGGCTTGCCAGGGCATAGGCGGCAGCCATTTTCATTTCCTCGTTGATATCCGATGCCCGGACATCGAAGGCACCACGGAAAATGCCGGGGAAGGCCAGAACATTGTTGATCTGGTTGGGATAGTCGCTGCGTCCGGTGGACACGATCCGGGCGCCGCCAGCTTTGGCTTCCTCCGGGAAGATTTCCGGCGTAGGATTGGCACAGGCGAAAATAATGGCATCCCGGTTCATGGAGGCCACCATCTCCCGGGTGACAATGCCGGGAGCGGAAGTGCCGATGAACACGTCAGCTCCTACCAGCATCTGAGCCAGTGTGCCGCTGGCCTGGTCAGGGTTGGTCAGCTGGGCCATCTCGGCCTGGGCCCAGTTCATGCCGGGGGCATCCTTGTACAGCGCACCCTGGCGGTCACACATGGTGATGTTCCGGAATCCGGCGTTCAAGAGCATCTTCACAATGGAAATTCCGGCGGCTCCGGCTCCGGCGGTGACGATTTTTACCTCTTCTTTTTTCTTGCCCACCACTTTCAGCGCATTGGTCAGACCTGCCAGCACAATCACAGCGGTGCCGTGCTGGTCGTCGTGGAAAACGGGAATGTCGCACTTTTCTTTCAGCTTCCGCTCGATTTCAAAGCACCGGGGGGCGGAAATATCCTCCAGATTGATGCCGCCGAAGGAGCCGCTGATCAGATACACGGCGTTGACGAATTCGTCCACGTCCTTGGTTTTGACACACAGAGGGAAGGCATCCACGCCGCCGAAGGCCTTGAACAGGGCGCACTTGCCCTCCATCACCGGCATTCCCGCCTCCGGGCCGATATCTCCAAGCCCCAGCACGGCGCTGCCGTCGGTAATCACCGCACACAGATTGTGGCGGCGGGTCAGTTCGTAAGACTTGGAAATGTCCTTCTGGATTTCCAGACAGGGCTGAGCAACTCCCGGGGTATAAGCCAGAGACAGCTCCTCCTTGTTGGACACCGGAACGGTCGCTACCACTTCAATTTTTCCCTTCCACTGGCCGTGCAGCCGGAGGGACTCTTTTGCGTAATCCATAGCAAAAACCTCCATATCAATTTCTGCATACACTTTACTACATTTTTCTTCAGTTGAAAAGTAGCAAGAAGAAAAAACTTGCCTGCATGGCTCCTGTCTTGCATTTCCCGGCATTGTATGGTATGCTAACAGAAATGTATTTGGCGAGAGGAGGAACCGCTATGAATGTCCATGAATCCGGGGAAATGTATTTGGAGGCCATACTGGTTCTGTCCAAGGAACATGGTTATGTCCGGGCGGTGGATGTCAGTGAATATTTGGGCTACTCCAAGCCCAGCGTATCCCGGGCCATGGGAATCCTGCGCAAAGGAGATTACATTTCCGTGGAAAAAGATGGTGCCATTACCCTGACGGAGCAGGGCAGGAGCATTGCGGAGAAAATTTTTGAGCGCCACACGGTATTGTCCCGGCTGCTGATCCAGCTTGGCGTTTCAGAGCAGACTGCCATTGCCGATGCCTGCAAAATGGAGCACGCCATCAGTGACGAATCTTTTCTGGCAATCAAACGGCACGCGTTAGGCCTGTAAAACAAAAATCAGCCCCCAAACCCATCGGGTTTGGGGGCCAGTTGTTATGCGGTCAGGAACAGGGCCATCAGCACTGCCAGAGTAACCGGCAGAGAGGACAGAAACCAATTCTGCATGTCGGTTTTCTTCACAAGGGATACCTCCTGTAATGAAAAGAATGGGAAATCTTAAGCAAACAGATTCTGGTACTGAGGATTCAGAAGAGCGGAGAATACGGAAGCGTCAATGGTGAATTCCGGAGTGCCCATATAGCCGGGAGCCACTTCGTATTCGTCGAAGGGAATTACCAGGTTGCCGTTGGCGTCAAAGTAGAAGTTGTGCTCGGCACCCAGGTCGATGAAGTCCTGTCCCATGTCGCTGTCCTCGGTCCAGTAAACCAGGCTGGGATCGTCAGCCATCCGCTGCTTCATCTGTGCCAGAATGTCCTGACGCAGAACCTCGGAATAGCTGCTGTCGGAGAACAGCTGACCCAGAGTGACGACTTCATTGGTGCTGCGGTCTACGTTGTAGTAGTGGTAGGTCACCATGCCGCTGCCGGTGGCGTTAAATACGGTCAGCTTCAGAGTAAACCAGTTGTCGGTTTCGGTGAGGACTTCGTAGTCTACGGACAAAGAGGTGTGGCCTTCCTCGCCAATGGCTTCGGCATCGGCATAGAACCGGTTGACCAGCTCTTCGGTCAGAGCATCTACGTCCTTATTGATGGCGGCGCCGGCATCACCCAGGGAATCGTCTTCCACATTGGGAACTTCCACCTGCATATCGTGGTAGCCGTCGGCATAGTCATAGTTGCGGATGGTAACGACCTTCACAATGGCGCCGATTACCGGTACGTCGGACAGGGCCTCAGCGTAGGCCACACTGACGTTGGGCATCACTACCAGCAGGGCAAGGGCCAGGCTGGCAGCTACGGCGGCCACCCGGGGCATCAACCGGAAGCGGACAACCTTCTCCTTCCGGGGCGGAAGATTGGACAGAACCTCTTCGATTCTCTGGGCGGTGTGTTCCGGAATGGGCTGCTGTTCTTTTTTTGCCAGATCGAAAATCATGTCATCAAACTGTTTCACGGTAAAAATCCTCCTTGTTCAGTGCGTTTTTCAGCATCGTTCTAGCCCGGGATAGTTGGGTTTTGGTGGCCATCACCGATTGACCGGTGACGGACGCAATTTCCTGTAAGGACAGGTTTTCATAGTAGTACAGAATGACAATGGTGCGGTAGGGCTGGCGGAGTTTGGAAACCGCCTGCCGCAGAACCAGCTTTGTGTTGACATCCTGGTAGGAAAAACCGTCTTTGAGGTCGTATTGTTCCTCAATATCCACGGTGGGGCGTTTGCTGCGAAGGGATTCCAGACACACATTGTGCAGAATTTTCAGCAGCCAGGGTTTGAAGGTACCTTCGTTTTTCAGTTGAGAAAGATTGGTGTATGCCCGCATAATGGTATCGGAAATGGCATCCTCGGCATCGTGCTGATTATGCAGAATTCCGTATGCCAAGGCATACATCGAACCTTGACAGGCCCGGACTCTTTCACAAAAATCATTGGTTGTGATCACATTGCATTCCTCCACAGTTATGCAGGGATAATCGATAAGTGTTGCAGCGACGCATCCAGGGGAAAACCCCGACATTTTCCCGGAAGGGCCGGGGCTGTTTGCTTATCTGTTATGTAGATGCGCCAGGAAGGGAAAAGGTTACACAAATTTCGACAAAAAAACAAAAAAGAAATATTTTTTTCACCGGACGAAAGAAGCAGCCGATTGCATTCTTGGCAATGGTGTGGTATGCTGATAAAACCAAAGGAGATCCCGCTGAAAAAACCGGGCGGCTGAA
>CALXFP010000228.1 GCA_944387615.1 uncultured Oscillospiraceae bacterium
ATTGATGGTGGTGTCAATCACGCCAAAACCGCTGTAGCTGCTTTGCAGGAACTGGAATTGCAATTCCCGGTATATGGCATGGTAAAGGATGACAGACATCGTACACGGGCATTGGTGACGCCAGATGGGAAGGAAATCCGGATTGACAATAATCAGGCCATTTTCTCTCTCATTGGAAATATTCAGGAAGAAACCCACCGCTTTGCCATTACCTATCATCGTCAGCTTCGCAGCAAACGGCTGCGCTACTCGGAGTTGGATGGAATTGCTGGAATTGGTCCAAAGCGGAAACAGGAACTCCTGCGGCAATTTAAGTCATTGACTGCCATTGGACAGGCAACGCTTCCAGAACTGGAACGCCTTTTGCCCAAAGATGCAGCAGCTGCTGTGTACCAACACTTTCACGAAACAAAGGAAGAATAGCTATGCGCGTAATTACAGGAAAAGCCAGAGGTGTTTCGCTGAAAACACCTGACGGTATGCTGACTCGCCCCACTGCCGATCGGGTCAAAGAGGCTCTATTCAGTATTCTGAATTTTGACATTCCGGGTGCCAATGTGCTTGACCTATTTGGCGGCACTGGACAGCTGGGAATCGAAGCTTTGAGTAGGGGCGCCAGACATGCCGTGTTTGTTGATGCCAGAGAAGAAGCTTGCAAATTGATTCAGGAAAATTTGCGGCGTACGAAGCTGGAAGGGGAGGGGATAGTGGTCCGCAGCGATTATCTGGCCTACCTGAACCGTTGCACGGAGAAATACAATATCATTTTCCTAGATCCCCCCTATGGAGAAGATTTCTTGGAAACTGCATTAAAACGCATAACCGAAATTGACATTTTGCAATCCGATGGTATAATAGTCACAGAACGTCCCTTGGGAAAGGACCTCTCTATGGAGTTTGACGGTTATACCCGTTCCAAGGACTACAAATACGGAAAGACACTGCTTGCGTTGTACCGCAAGATGTAAAAAGTGTGAGAGATTATGAAGATTGCAATTTATCCAGGCAGCTTTGATCCCGTTACCAGCGGGCACCTGAATATCATCCGGCGCGCTGCAAATATATTTGATAAGCTGATTGTGTGCGTGATGGTGAATGCGGGAAAGAATCCGATGTTTACTTTAGACGAACGGGTGAACCTGATTCGCAGAGTCACGCAGGATCTTCCCAATGTAGAGGTGGATGGTTCCAACGAACTGTTGGCGGAGTACGCAAAGCGTCGGGGGAGCTGCGTTGTTGTAAAGGGCCTGCGCGCAGGATCGGATTTTGAAAATGAGTTCCAGATGGCGCTGATCAATCACAAAATCAACCCGGATTTGGACACCATGTTTTTAACCGCAGAGAGCCGGTACATGTACCTCAGCTCCAGTACGGTAAAAGAGCTCGGTTCCTACGGGGTAGATTTGTCGGATTTTTTACCCAGTGAAATTATTCCGGATTTTCAGGAAAGAATAGAACAGAGGAAACATACCATTCAAGGAGGAAAATGAACATGAGTGAGCGTAATACGGAAGACATTATTGGCGCATTGTACGATATGGTGCAGGATGCGCGTTCCATGCCGCTGGCATCTGATAAATGCATTTTGGAGCGGGACCGGGTATTGGATATGCTGGATGAGATCATTGCACAGCTGCCCAGTGAACTTAAGCAGTCGCGTACCATCGTCGAATCCAGAAATGAACTGATCAGTCAGGCTCGCCGAGAGGCAGAGGGCATCCTGCGGGAAGCCCAGGAAAAAGCCAATCAGATGCTCACAAAAGAAGCAATTTATGCAGAAGCCAAAAAGCGCAGTGAAGAGCTGGTGGGACAAACCCAAAATCGGATCAATCAGCTGCGTAAAGCTGGCAATGATTATATGGACGAGTCCTTGCGCGAAACGGAAGAAGCCATCTCCAAAGCTCTGGCAGAAGTGCGTGATACCCGTATGAAATTCCGCAGCGTAACAGAAGCGCAAGAACAGCGTAAGGCAGCTAACGTGGACATTGAAGTCTAAGTGACTGATCTTCCGGACAAGCATTTGTGCTTGTCCGGGTTCTTTTTTTATTTTTGTGGGAATAGTCTATAGCGAAAGGGGAGATGGACAGTGTATAACCAAAAGCCAACAGGAAGAGCGTTATCCATTCCGGGCGGGATTGCGATGGGAACGTGTCTGAGCATGACAGTAACCATTTTGTCCTGTGCAATTCTTGCCTGGATGGTGGACAACGAAAAAATGCAATGGGAAAAAATCGGATATGGAATCATGGTCGTCATTTTAATGGCATCGTTCTTGGGAGCGTTGTTGTCATTCCAAAAGACAAAGCGTCAACGACTGATGGTTTGCTTGCTTTCGGGTGTCGCATATCTGGCGGTATTGCTGTCATTAACTGCATTGTTTTTTGGCGGGCAGTATCAAGCAGTCGGTGTGACATCTGTGCTCATTTTGGCAGGTAGCGGAACTGCAGGCCTTCTTGGGGTAAAGCCAGCAAGCAGAAGATCTCACCGAAAAATAGGGAAGCGCACTCGTTAAAGTATACAAATATATGCTGCAGGTAAACAGCATTTACCCTAAATATAGTTTTTGCATGAGATATTGCAAAAACTATATTTGGTGTATCTTTGCTCTCAAAAACGCTAGATGTTGACAAATAATCGAAAATGATAAAGCAAACCAGCCATCTGATTTACGGAGTTGACATAAAAATGTTAACATAATTCTTGTCATAATCTACAAAAAACGCTATTTTGGCTAAAAAAGCTTGAATTTTTGTAAAAAATGGAGTATAGTATGGTTGTATCAAAATTTGATAACTTTACCACTTTTTCACACCCCCTTGATCGGTTCCTTAAGCTTGATAAACATCCGCTATTTAGGGAGAGGGGGGAATTGTTTTGACCGAGCAGAAAGCGTCTGCTTCTGCGCTGCTGCAACGCAAGATTGGTAAGACTCTTCTTGCATGCTGTTGGAGTCTCGGGATCGCTTGTGGAATCATTGGATATGTATCAGCAGAAAGTACACTTCTCCCTTTGATGCGTAGTTCCGTTTACGGCACTATGTCGATCGTCGGTTTGCTGTGCATATCTATCTTGCCTTTTCTACTTTCTGCTTTTGCAGTTTCTATTTCATTCCCTTCTCTTCTGTACCTTCTTTGTTTTTGCAAGGCTTTTTTATTTATCTTTATCTCTTTTGGTATCCTTCAGTCTTATACAGACGCTGGCTGGTTGGTGCGCTGTTTGCTTTTATTCAGTGACAATGTTGGGGTGCCGTTGCTTTACTGTTTTTGGCTGCGTCATCTCCCCGGCTGCCAAAAGGCAAGCCTTGCAGAAAATATATTATTTTTGGCTTCTTTCCTGGTTTTGGGATGTGTAGATTTTCGCATCATTTCGCCATTCCTGGCGCATTTGATATTTACTTAGAAAGGGTAAGTGGGTAAACAGTTTCATGTTGGATTTGATTCAGGCCTATGAAAATTATCTTGCCAAGGTTAAGCAAGCATCAAGCAATACGATTTCTTCATATTTGCGGGATATTCGGCAGTTTTCGGACTGGCTGCAGCAATGTGAGGCTACTGATTTGCTGAATGTGACCCAACAGAATATTCGTACTTACCTTGACTATTTGCTGGAGCAGGGAAGGTCTGCTGCCACGATTTCTCGTGTGTTGGCGAGCTTAAAGAATTTTTACACCTATGCCGTTTCTACTGGTTTTTTAGAGGTTTCTCCTGTGACTGCAGAGCTTCACGTTGACCGCGGGGAAAAGAAACTTCCCCAAGTGTTAAGCGGCAAGGAAGTGGAGCTGTTGCTGTCTCAGCCGTCCTGTAATGACCCCAAAGGGTTCCGGGATAAAGCGATGCTTGAAGTCATGTACGCCACCGGAATCCGCGTTACAGAATTGATTGATTTGAATATCGAAGATGTTAACCTGGAACTGGGCATTCTGAAATGCAACAGTGCAAAGAAGTCTCGTACGATTCCGTTGTATCCCGCAGCGCTTCGCGCATTGACCGTGTACATCAAAGAAATTCGGATGCTGATGGTGGCTGACCCAGCAGAGCGAGCACTCTTCGTCAATATTGGTGGTGCACGGATGAGCCGGCAGGGCTTCTGGAAAATATTGAAATATTACCAAGCCAAAGCCGGTATAGAAAAGGAAATTACGCCTCATACACTTCGGCACAGTTTTGCTGTACACTTACTCGAAAACGGCGCTGACTTGGGATCCCTTCAGGAGCTGATGGGGCATAGTGACATTTCTTCCACGCAAGTTTACACACACATGATCAATCAAAAGCTGAAATCCGTATACGACAAGTGTCATCCCAAAGCATAAAGGTCTGCCGCATGTTGGCAGACCTTTTTTCTTACCTTAACATTATTTTCATACTTTTGTGGTAAACTAACCCATATCCTGGAAAGGAGCGGTTTTGTTGGGAAATAAAATCAAGAAATGGTGGGTATTGGCTCTGTTGATTGGCATTGCCGCTGTGGTGCTGCTATGGGGTGTTGTATCCTTCTATCTAACGCCCAAAGCGGCGTTAACGGCTGCGCTGCGGGATTCTATGGCAGATTTAACATATCGTTTCCAGAATAGCCCAATGGAGGTTCTAATAAAGGCCTACGATCCGCAAGGTCAAAACACGGTACAATTAGATTTAACTTCGTCCGACGAGCTATTGGGGGAAGTTTCCTACGATATGCTGCTCCAAGCGGATTGGAAAAGCAATCAGTTTACCGCCAGCGGAACGATTGCAACCGCAAATCAATCTCTGAATCTCTCTGCATATCTGAATAAAGAGTTTGCCGCACTGACATCCGACGAACTTTTAGAAGGCGGGTATTACGGAATAACTTTCGATACGTTTTCTGATGATCTTCGAAGTATCCCCTTGCTGACTTTCTTTCTTCCCGAGGAAACACTGCATTCCTGGGAATCATCTGTAAAGAAACTGGAAGCGTTTTCAAACCGATCCTTCACAGTTCCGGAAATCCCACAAATCAGCCAGGAACAGATGAAAATGATTACACTGGGCATCCTGGCATTAAAATGTGATATATCCGAAGCAGAAATCACCCTCGGAGATGAGACGCTGAACTGTCAGAAGCTAACCTATTCAGACAGCGGAGCACAGGTTGCGGATATTCTTACCCAAGTTTTAAATGTCCCCACTACAAATGAAGGGAACGTCTCTGCGTCATTTTATCTGTTTGAGAAAGCTTTGGCAAAGATAGAATTCACCGGAACTTCCGCAGAGAATGAAGCATCTTATAGTCTCACATTGGGAAAAGACGCACAAACAGGTCCCCTCTCTCTGATAGTGATGGAAAAGCAAAATGGACTAACCAACCAATTTTCCATTTCCCTCAGCGCACGGCAAACAGATGCGGACAGGATTCAAGAAACGCTCTGCATTCAAGATGCGCCCCTGACTTATGTATGGAATAGCACAAATGGAAATACGGAACTATTTCTTCCCGGAAAAAAGCAAATCAACCTGGTTCTAAGGGAAGGGGATAGCGGTTTTTATATACAAACAAACGATTTTGCTCAATTATTTGATTTGGACAGTCAAAAGTCTTATGCGTGTACTGTGCACGTTTCCAAAGGGAGCAGCATCTCAGTTCCCGAATACAAAAATCTGGACACTTGGTCATTTCAGGATTTGCTGACGTTGTTAAGCGGGATCGGTTCTGTTTTGGGAATTTCCTTTAATACAATAGCGCAATAATTTTTGTGTTCCTAAAAAATTTAGCCACCAGTAAAACATTACTGGTGGCTATTATAATGCAAACATGCGCCGGGAAAAAACCCGGCGCACAATGATAAATTTTAAGCTCCCTTCGGGATGTTGCCACGAGTCGTGAGATCCAAAACCGCAGCAGGATCGAAGATACCGTTAAAGTTCTGGGCGTACCACTGCATATATTCGCCGGTTACCATCAGACGGTTCTGACGAACATAGGTCTTGTTAACTTCTGCCCAAGGCTCATTGCCATGAGCAACGAAATAGCGGAAACCCTCATTGTACATTGTCTGGAAAGCCTGGCCAGTATAATCAGAGATGTTGCTTGTCTTAGCAAACACAAACACATCTACATCGCCGATAATGGGTACAATCTGCTGCTTCCAAGACTGCAGATCAGCCGTAATTTGCTGTACAGTATAGATGCCATAGGTGGCATTGTTATAGGTATAGCAGGCGAGGGTATAGCCTTTATCCCGCAGAGCCTGTACAATCTCCTTGGCTCCAGCAACCTCCTGATCGTAGTATTCCTGGCTTACCGCAGAGATATAGCTGGTGTTGCACCGATAACCAAAAATGCCCTCATAACCGGTGACTGCCAAGACAGCCCGGGCTCCGCGATAAGAGAAGTCGGGGTGCTCTGTGATAAAGGACTCCAAAATCGGGACCAAATCATAATCGCCCACCAAGGTCTGACCGGAAGCATCTACATACTCTGCCTTGATTTCTCCGTCTTTGACCACCAAGCGGCTTGCAAAGCCATCGCCTTTGGCATCCGGCAATTTCTGTGCATCGTTATCACCATCAATCATATAAGCAAAATAGTTTACCATGGTTTCGGTGATCATAATGGGCTTCTTGTCAGCAGGAAGGGCAACAGGAACTTTTTCGAACAAGTCGTTTCCAGCCGTGTCCACACTGGCTCCTACAAAGCTGTCAAAATCCACCAGAACATATCCGTTATTGTACAGCTGATTCAGAATCTTTTTAAATTCCGATGTGGTAACAAAGTTCCGGTTATAGCTGCCTCCCAATTCCTGATCCGCAAGAGCGCGGGTCATATCTTCAATCAGCACATGGAAACTGAGGTTGGGTATCAGCATAGGATCATTATGCTCTACCAACTGCTGCTGGGATTGTACATATTCCGAACGCTTTGCTGCAACATCCGTATATTCTGTCAAGTTACCAACCGTTTCCAGCTTGGCAATGGCGCCATTGTAGTCATATCCCATAGCCAGCGCTTCTGCCTCATCCATAATCTGCTGGATGCGCTGGGCCTCCTGCTCTGCTGCGCTGATCGAAGAGCTCTGCTGACTCTGCTTGCGATCCGCTTCATCCCGTTTCGCCTGAATAAAATCAGACAAGGAACCAACCGCAAAAGACATAACCAAAATCAAGCACACACAAGCGATGAGAGGGGGGAGGTACACTTCCTTAAAGATCTGGGCAGGGCTCTTCCGCCGCCGGCGGCGAGGATTATCCGGATCTACCGGACCTTCCCGCATCTCTTTATTCAGCATGGGGGCAAAGTACACATCCACAAACTTGCCGAAAATATTTGGCATTGCAATCTTGGGGAGCGTGATCTTTGGTACCTTGCGCTCTTTTCTTGCATGCTGCTTGTGACGCTGTGCGGACTCTTCCTCATCGTCCTGATAGTCTTCCGCATAGTCATCCTGGCCAAACGCATCGCCACGGAGCTCTTCCTCTTCCGGATATTCGTCTTCCGGATTAAAATCCTCTTCCGAGTAATCGTCGGTATCCTGTGGATTTTCCTCCGCTCTTTCCTTGCGCATATT
The DNA here is from genome assembly GCA_944387615.1 of uncultured Oscillospiraceae bacterium. Taxonomy (GTDB): domain Bacteria; phylum Bacillota; class Clostridia; order Oscillospirales; family Oscillospiraceae; genus Faecousia. The sequence goes on from CALXFP010000228.1 coordinate 7,526, forward strand.
CAAGAATGCGTCCAGATCATCTTCTTGACCATAAGCATCATCTGAAGCCTCTCCATCTGCAAAATCCTGACCATAGATATCTGCATCTACGTCCTCATCAGAAGAAGTCAGTCCCAAATCCTCATCAGAAAATTCAGACAGGTCAATATCATCATGCTCATCGGAATCAAGGAAATCCTTGGGATCCAAGCCGTATTCTTTTTCAAAATCAAAATCGATATCAAAATCGTTCTTACCCATTTATGCATCCCTACCTTTTTGATACCAGCATATGGTATAGTCAAACATATTCTATCATTCCTGATGAAAAAATGCAAGGACATTTGGCACATTTGCAAAAATAAAGCGATACCACCCGATTTCTTCCACATAAAAAAGTTTGGATGACAACAACAGCCGCCGTATCTTCCTCGAATAGTGAGATTCCGATTTTCCTTGCAATGACTGTTATGCTGTGTTATCATGGGGAAAGGAGGCGATTTGAATGCAGCTATATATCAAGCAGCGAATCTTTTCCTGGACAGACAGCTATGACGTCTACGACGAAACGGGAGAACCTCGGTACGAGGTGCGAGCTGAATTATTTTCTTTTGGGCATCAAATACATGTATTTGACAAACGAAGCGGCAAAGAAGTAGGCTCCATTCACCAAAAACTATTTGCTTTTCTCCCGCAGTTTGAAATCGTAATAAATGGGATGGTTTGCGGAACAATCCGAAAGGAATTCAGTTTTTTCAAGCCTCGATACTGCATTGACTATCGAAACTGGGATGTGGAAGGAGACTTCATGGGCTGGGACTACCGCGTTACAGGGGGAAACCAAGTAATAATGTCTATTTCCAAGGAAATTTTCAACTGGAGCGATACCTATGTCCTGCGTTATAACAACCCGGCCAATGAAATGCCAGGCTTGCTTTTGGTACTGGCAATCGATGCCGCAAACTGCTCTGACCATTCCTGAAACAAGATTAGGAGAATTATATGGAAAAAATTACAAGCTTTACCATTGACCACCTGCGGCTCTTACCAGGGCTGTATGTTTCCCGCAAAGACCAAGTCGGAGATCAAACCGTAACAACCTTTGACCTGCGGTTAACCCAGCCCAATGCGGAGCCTGTGATGAATACCGCAGAGGTTCACACCATTGAGCATCTTGCAGCGACTTATTTACGCAATGAACCACAGTGGAAAGATAAAGTTCTGTACTTTGGCCCCATGGGATGCCGGACTGGATTTTATCTTCTGCTGGCAGGCTCGTATCATTCCCGGGAAATACTTCCATTGGTTCACGGCTGCTTCTGCTTTATTCGGGATTATCGAGGCGATGTGCCCGGCGCCAGTCCAAGAGACTGCGGAAATTACTTGGACATGAACCTTGGTATGGCGAATTATTGGGGAGCAAAATACGTATCCGTGCTGGAATCCATTTCACCGGAAAGACTGGTATATCCGGAATGAAAAACCTGTCCCTGGAGAGATATTAGGAGGAACTATGACAAAACTCGGAATCATTGGCGCTATGCAGGTAGAAGTTGAAACGCTGGTAAGCCAGCTGAAAAACAAAACCGTAACCCAGAAGGCAGGAAGCAGCTTTTACGAAGGAACACTGGAAGATTTGCCGGTTGTAGTTGTCCAATGTGGTGTCGGAAAGGTCAATGCAGCCCTGTGTGTACAGATTTTGTGCGATTGTTTTGCAGTCACCCACATTGTCAATACTGGTGTTGCCGGGTCCTTGTGCGCCGATTTGGATATCGGCGACCTGGTTGTCAGCCAGGATGCCATGTACCATGATTTTGACTGCTCTGTCATCAATGAGAATTATGCCGTAGGCCAGGTACCGGGGCTGAACGTCCTGGCATTTCCGGCAAACGACGCTCTGATTGGCTACGCTTTTGCTGCAGCTGAATCTGAAAATCCTGGACATACCAAAATCGGCAGAGTTGCCAGCGGCGATCAGTTTGTCTGCCAAAAATCACAGAAAGAGCAAATTGTCCACGTGACCGGGGCGCTGTGTACGGAGATGGAGGGAGCTGGTATCGCACAGACAGCATACCGCAACAAGATTCCGTATGTGATTATCCGCGCAATCTCCGACAAGGCGGATGATACTGCGGAAATGGATTATCCTACCTTTGAAACGATTGCGGCACATCGCTGCGCAAAAGTCACCACCAATCTCGCGCGTCAGTTGTACGAAGCAGAAAACGCAAACTAAAAATGGAGTGAACTGGAATGGAATGTGTAACTGAACGTTTTTTACGCTATGTATCCTTTGACACCCAGTCAGATGAGAATTCTACCACCTGTCCTACCACAGAAAAGCAAAAGCTGCTAGGAACAGCTTTGGTAAATGAAATGCGGAAGATGGGAATTGCAGATGCCCATATGGACGAATATGGTTATGTCTATGGCACTGTACCTGGTGATCCCACTCTTCCGACCATTGGATTGATTGCGCACATGGATACTTCCCCGGATGCCAGCGGTGCCAATATCAAGGCGAGAATCGTTCCTTATACCGGAGAGGATATTTGCTTGAATCCCGAAAAGGGGATTTATCTGAGAGAATCAGACTACGCTTCTCTGAAGAACCACCACGGGAAGCAACTGGTTGTTACGGACGGAACTACACTGCTTGGTGCAGATGACAAAGCAGGCGTTGCAGAAATTATGGCCGCTGCCGAGGTGCTGCTAACCAGTGGCAAACGGCATGCTACTTTGAAAATTGGCTTTACCCCAGACGAAGAGGTTGGCCAGGGCGCAGATCATTTTGATGTCAAAGGTTTTGGCGCCGAATATGCCTACACCGTAGACGGGGGCACCATCGGGGAAATTGAGTATGAGAATTTTAATGCTGCGGGTGCAAAGGTAGTCGTCCACGGACTCAATATCCATCCCGGTTCTGCCAAAGGAAAAATGGTCAATTCTCAGCTGATTGCCATGGAATTTGCCGGCTTGCTTCCTGTTCACCAGCGTCCGGAATGCACGGAAGGGTACGAAGGATTCTTCCATCTGACAGATATGAAGGGGCAGGTAGAGCTGTCTGAACTGCAGTATATCATTCGGGATCATGACATGGAAAAATTCCTGCAAAAGAAGGCTGCCATATCTGCCGCCGCTGATTTTATCAATCGCAAATATGGCGAAGGTACTTTGGAGCTCTCCATTCAGGATAGCTATTTCAACATGAAGCAGTGTATTGAACCTTGTTTCTTTGTGGTTGAACGAGCAAAAGCAGCTATGCAGGCAGTCGGCATGGACGCAAAAGAGGTTCCCATTCGCGGAGGCACCGATGGTGCCCGGCTGAGCTACGAAGGCTTGCCGTGTCCGAATCTCTGCACCGGCGGCGAGAACTACCATGGGAGATTTGAATATATTCCTGTGGAAGACATGGAACTTTGCGTAAAGATGTTGGTGGAAATTTTAACCGCATTTGACTAAAATAAAATCCCCTGTTTCCTGGATTTTGAGGAAACAGGGGATTTTTATGAATCAGAATTTCTTGCTGTAATACAGCTTGTAAATCAGGGTAAGGAAAGACTGGGCAAAAACGCAGCTAAGAATCACAAGGCTTATGATCATATGAAAATAGCCCACTACAATGGCCGCTACCAATCCCAGAATCAGGAATGTACGACAGCTGGCAGCCTGGGCTGCGGTCTGGATTTGGATTTTTCGTTCGTCATTCTCCTTGATATATTGTTTTTTCAGTTTTTTCTCGTCCTTCATCGCCATCAGATTCCGGATCAGACCAATCAGCATTAAAACAAAAAGGCCAAAAGATGCACCGCTGATGCCACCGCGCCATTGTGATTTCCAGTGACTATCCCCGGAGATGGGCGTAAGTTCTACAACCCCCATTTCTGCCAAAAAGCCCAAAACGCAGAAACAAGCGAGAATGGCACAGGAAACTCCCAGAATCCAGTTCTGGAGTTTCAATTTTACTTTGTATCCTTCCATAATTATCCCTCCAAGTCAGAAAAGTCAAATACTTCCTCAATCGTAAGTCCAAAATAATGTGCAATTTTGTAGGCCAAGGGGAGGGAAGCGGTATATTTTTCGACCTCAATTGAGGTGATGGTCTGCCGCGTAGTGCCAACAGCATCCGCCAGTTCCTCTTGGGAGAGTTTCCTAGCTTTCCTAAGCTCTCGTATTCTTGTTTTCATAATGCAAACACATCCCATTCTTCAATGTGTGCAAAACGCTAAGTTAACTTTGCAAAATTAGTATAGCAAGCTTTGCATGATATGTCAAGCGCACTTTGCATTTTGAAGCAAAAAATTCCCGGAACAGCACCACACACTGTTCCGGGATACTTTAAAGTATCAATTATTCGGCGAAATCTTTCTCTTCGGCCACAGGCTCCTGCTCGGAAACAACAGTTTCAGAGACAGGCTCTTCAGCAGGGACTGTGACGGTCTCTTCCACAGGCTCTACAGCGCTTTCTTCCTCGGCGCAATCATCCTGATCCACCAGGTTGACCTTTGCCTCGAACTCCACGCCGGGGCACTTGGACATGGCGGCCAGCATACGCTTGGACCATGCAACAATCTGCTCACCGTAGGTGGCAACAATGTAGATCACACCCGCAATGGCAGCCAAGGCAGTGAGAACTTTCAAAACCGTATTAAAAGCTTTGTTCATAATATTGACCTCCAAAAGTATTTCTTATGCTTGTTACTCAGTATAACCAATATATGTAGAAAAAGCAATAACAATTCTCGTGATTTGCAAAATCGCACTAAACATAGCCGTACATTCCGCGAACACTGACCTCGCCGGAATTTACCGCCTCTACGCTTCCGTCCGAAAAAGCCACCACAAGCGCACCGTTTTCATCTACATCCAGGGCAGTACCTCGACGTACCTCTTCACCGCGAATCAGAGAAATCTCTTTTCCGATGGTAATGCAATCCCTGCGGTACTGTGCCAGAAGCTCCTCTTTACGGTCAAAGAGGGCATCTGCCATTTCCTGCAGCGCCTCCATCATGGCCGCTGCCAGAACGCCGCGAGATACCGGGTGATTTGTGACCATTTCCAAAGATCCTGCCACAGTCCGAATTTCTTCCGGAAAATCGGGCTCCTGCTGACTGCAGTTGATTCCAATCCCAACGATGGCATAGTCCACAGTGCCTTGAGATGTCAGTCCCATTTCCGTTAAGATGCCGCCCAATTTCCGCTTGTGATACACCAAATCATTTGTCCATTTGATATTGGGACGAAATCCTGCCGCACGCTCAATGGCGTTGCACATGGCAACACCAGAAGCACAGGTAAGGTGCATCAATTCCGTAGGGACACACTGAGGACGCAGCAAAATGCTGAGATATATCCCGGTTCTCTGAGGGGAGTGGAAGCTGCGGCCCAGTCTTCCATGCCCGCCAGTCTGTGCCCCAGCTGCGAAGACAGTACCGTGCGGAGCACCTTGCCGTGCCATGATTTTCAGCTGATCATTGGTTGAGTCCACCTGATTCGCAAAATGGAAATCTGCTTTCCACCGATAAGCATCTGTCAGATGCGCTAAAATATCTGTTTCTGTATCAATCGATATCATTTAGTACTTCCTCTGGGGGATGATTGAGAATCTCAGGATGCTGCAAAATCCGCTTGTAGTGTTTGAGGAAAGCGGCATAGTAGAATCCATCCGCAATTCGCTCATCCAGCGTGAACTTTACATCCACATACTTTTTCTGTACAACGGAACCATCCTCACTCAGCTCATAAACCCGGCGTTTCATACCGAATGCCCCAAAGACCGGCAGATTACCAAAATCATATAAATGATGGAATACCGGCGGAATACCCAGACTGCCAAGAGAGGTAAAGAACAGCGAACCATGGAATGGACTGACCTCCAAAAGAAACTTTGGAAGCAATCCAAAATAATCCATTGTTTTCAACAGCCAGAACGTAAACTTCAGGAAAATACCAGGAATCAAGGTAAACATTCCTGCGGTATTGTCAAATGTAGAATCCAAAGAGGTGTGTTTCGCATCTTCGATTGCGCTTTGCAGCTTTCGGTATACATCATCCGCGGTATCTCTTGGGGAGAGGTGAACTTTGATAACCGTATCCGGGGACTCCGTCGTCATTTCTTTTTTGACAACCATGCAGTATTGAATATCGTCCCCTCTGGAATAGATTCTCTGTCCAGAAATAAAGCGATTCAGCGCGGGATATTTGCACAGAGCCCGAACATAACTGGCAAGCAGAACATGAAGAATTCCGAAATTGGTCAGACCTTCCCGGCGCTTCTGGCGAATATAGCGATCCACATGGCTGATTTCCAGAGCATCTTCGTAGTAGTTCGCCGAGGTGTTCCGCGTAACCATGATATAAGGGGACACCTGACTCATGGGCGGCAACGACCGAATCCGGCGGCCGTCTGAACGATCTCCCCAGGTTGGATGGTACTCTCCAAGCGGATGCAGACGAACTGCAAAAGACAGCAGCAAAAGCCCTATCAGCATCAAAGCATCAGGCAGGCAGCGATGAATGACTTCAATATCTCTGCCTACCAATCCGACACGATGAAAGTACAGCAAGAATCCCAAGGGGAACAGGAAGAGAGGGAACAGCAAAAAGGCAGCACCCCCTCTGTGTCCAGAGGTGATATCCGTATAGACACAGCCAAAGAATACCAGTGCAATCCAGAACAAGAATACCGTCATCCGGTTTGCCACATTCTGGTTGATCCAAATACTGGCATACAGAATCATCATCCAGACGGGAATAGCGGTTTTGTAGAACAGTTCATCACCGTTCGTGAGGACGATGGCTGCATACAGCAAGGGCGTCACAATAGGCAGAACGATTTGACTCCACACATAAAGCGAATCACCGGACCCTTTCAAACCGGGAAACGCAATGCGGGTCACTGCCGACGCCACCATGCAAAAGGCCATCAGCCAGGTCAGCGCGTTCTTGCGGCTGACATAAAGATGAATTCTAGTTTTCATGTGCCATATTATAGCAAAATTCGACGAAATAGGCAATAGTGAAAGGAAAAATTGCTGGTTCTTTTCCGCAAAATTCCGGCCTGCAGTTGAAGATTAAAAGCAGGGATTTTCAGTTATTTGATTGAAGCCAGTGCATGGATATGCTTTGGCTCGGTGCCGCAGCAGCCTCCTAAAAGATTTGCTCCGTTGGCGGAACACTGCGCCATAATCCCAGCAAACTCCTCGGGCGATTGTGAGTAGACCGCGATTCCATTGCCGTCAATTACAGGAATGCCCGCATTGGGTTTGCAGATCAGCGGCCCTTTTACATACCGACGAAGCCGACTGACCAGAGAAGGTGTCAGTACATCCGCCGCTACGCAGTTAAATCCGACTGCTGCAGCACCGGCCTGCTCCAACTCCTGCAAAACGGGAACGGCATCGGTACCGGATAAAAGCGCCCCATCACTTTGCATCGTAAAGCTGTACATCACGGCCCCTGCGCCTTCCAATTCTGCGGCGGTAAGGATTGCCTCCGCCTCTTGGGGATACAGCAGCGTTTCTCCTACCAAAAGATCACAACCGCCATCGATCAGCCCGCGAATTTGGCAGCGGTAATTCTCCACCAGCAGCTCGAAACTATCCGGATCCCAACTGTCACAAAATGTTGCCAGTGTTGTCAGGTCTCCCGCAATCAGACATCCCGGTGCCGCAGACCGGCTGAGCCCAACCAATGCAGCATTGATTTTTTCTGTTTGCTTTTCCAGACCTACCGCTTTTAACGCGATGGGTTGGGCCTGAAAAGTCGGCGCATAGATAATCTGGCTTCCAGACTCTGCATAGGATCGCTGCAAAGATACCAGCGGCTCCGGATTTTCTAAAATCCATTGTTCAGCACAGCAGCCCTTTGGCATCCCGGCATTGCGCAGATTTGAACCGGTGGCACCGTCCAGAATATGCAGACCATCTGCAATCTTTTGATGAAATTGTTCTTTTGTCAGCATAAGCCAATCCCTCAAATCCGAAATTAGATTTTGTAATTATAAACGATTTGTCAATTGATTGCAAGAAAGATTGACCTTTTGGGTAAAATCTGGTAGGATAGCAAAAGTTACAGCAAAGGAGCGCTCATTATGAAAAAAACTCGTCTCAGAGAATACGCCCGTCTCATTGTCCGATGTGGCGTGAATGTACAAAAAGACCAGGAAGTCATGATTTATGCTGATCTGGATCAGCCGGAATTTGTGAAAATGGTGGTAGAAGAAGCGTATAAAGCAAAGGCGAAAAAGGTTGTTGTTGAGTGGAACTATCAGCCTTTGCAGAAGCTTCATGTCCGTTACCAATCCGTCAAAACCCTGGGTGCCGTCGAGCCTTGGCAGGAAGCTCGCCAGGAACATTTCTGTCAGGTACTGCCCGCTCGGATTCACTTGGAATCCTCTGATCCCGACGGGCTCAAGGGCATCAATATGGAGAAAGTCACCAAGGCCAGACAGATGTCCTATCCCATTCTGAAGCCCTATCGGGACCGTCGGGAAAACCGGGATCAGTGGTGCATAGCCGCCGTGCCTGGTGAAGCCTGGGCAAAGAAAGTATTTCCCGGAATGCGCACAAGCCTTGCAGTAGAGAAGCTTTGGGAAGCCATCCTGGATACCGCTCGTGTCACAGATGACCCGGTAAAAGCATGGGAAGAACACAATGCAGATCTGGCAAAGCGCTGTGATTACCTGAACAGCCTGAAGATCCGTTCTCTGCACTACACCGCCGAAAATGGCACCGACCTGACGGTGGGAATGATGGACGAGGGCTGCTGGCGGGGCGGCAGAGATACCAGCCTTCAGGGGATTGCGTTCAACGCAAACATTCCCACGGAAGAGTGCTTTATTTCTCCCAAGAAAGGTATGGCAGAAGGCATCGTCTACTCCACGAAACCCCTTTCTTACCGTGGTCAGCTGATTGAGAATTTCTCTATCCGCTTTGAGAACGGGAAAGCTGTTGAAGCCAAGGCCGAAACAGGGGAGGAACTGCTCAATGCAATGATCTCTATGGATGAAGGTGCTGCTTATCTGGGAGAATGCGCACTGGTACCACAAAAGAGCCCCATCTGCGAGAGCGGAATTTTGTTCTACAATACCTTGTTTGATGAAAATGCGGCTTGCCATCTGGCTCTGGGCATGGGTTACGCTGACACTATTCAGGATTACCAGAACAAGACCTTGGAGCAGTGCCGTGAAATGGGCTTGAATGATTCCATGATCCACGAGGATTTTATGATTGGATGCGACAGCATGAACATCGACGCAACCTGCGCCGACGGTAAAGTTGTTCCCATCTTCCGCAATGGCAACTGGGCTTTTTAATGTAGCACTATGAATATGAAAGAGAAACAGCACAGTGGCGAGATTTATCTGCCGATGGACCCCGACATTCTGAAAGAACAACTGATCTTTCTGGACAGTCTGAAACAGTACAACGATATTCCCCATGTACAATTGGAAAAACGGGAGCAGAAACTGAAAGAAATGCTGGCTGAAGCAGGGGATGGGTGCTATATTGAATCCCCATTTTTCGCTAATTTTGGTGGACGGCATGTGCACTTGGGCAAAGGCGTTTATGCGAATTTTAACCTGACGCTGGTAGATGATACGCACATTTACATTGGTGACTATACCATGATTGGCCCGAATGTAACCATCGCCACCGCGGGGCATCCCATTTTGCCGCAGCTCCGTCAGCAAGGATTGCAATTCAACATGCCTATACACATCGGCAAAAACTGCTGGCTGGGTGCTGGCGTAATTGTCTTACCTGGTGTCAGCATCGGTGATAATACCGTTATCGGAGCTGGCAGTATTGTCACCAAGGATATCCCTGCAAACGTTGTTGCGGCCGGAAATCCCTGCCGAGTAATGCGCAGTATCGGCCAGCACGATCGGGAATACTACTTTCGAGACCGAAAAATCCCCGCAGAATTACTATAAATAGCCATTCCAGTGATTTCTGTCATTTATTTTTCTGGCTGTTCCTGTTTTTTTGAAAAAAACAAAAAAAACACTTGCAATCTTTGTCGCAATGTGATATTATATCCGGGCGATTAAAGATTGCTTGGGGCAGTTATGCCCTTTAACTGATAAGAAAGAGGTGAACGAAGATGAAGGAAGGTATCCATCCCAAGTACGAACAGACCACCATTCGCTGTGCATGCGGCAATGTCTTTACCACCGGTTCTACCAAGAAGGACATTCGTGTTGAGATCTGCTCCAAGTGCCACCCTTTCTATACCGGCAAGCAGAAGCTGGTTGACACCGGTGGACGCGTTGATCGTTTCAACAAGCGTTTTGGCCTGAAGTAAGACATCTGCAATCCGCACTACGGAAACGTGGTGCGGATTTTTTTATTTATTTACAAATTTTCCATAGGAAAGCAGTTGTGTCTGTCAAGTAATGTATGGTATACTAGGAAAAACAGATTTGCTGTCCCTATTGGGATGTGTCACGGAGGTACTATGGAATCCAATTTTGAACAATCCGTACAGGAGCGTGCTGTGTTAGTGGGTCTGAATGCAGACTGCTTCCCCGAGGATCAGACTGCCACAGAAGCTACCTTAAAAGAATTGGAAGCGCTGCTGGAAACGGCAGGAGGCTTCTGCACAGGAAAAGTGCTGCAGAATCGGCATACTCCGGATTCACACAGCTTTATTGGCGAAGGAAAAGCCTTGGAAGTGAAAATGCTGGTAGAAGCTACGGCTTCCACCATGGTAGTTTTTGATAATGAACTTTCTCCCGGCAATATTCGCGCCTTGGAGGAAATTATTGGCGTTACTGTTTTGGATCGCAGCGCCTTGATTCTGGATATTTTCGCCCAGCGCGCCAAAACCAAGGAAGGCAGGCTCCAGGTAGAACTGGCTCAGTATAAATATTTGCTGCCGCGTCTATCCGGTATGGGTGCCAGCCTGAGCCGCCAGGGCGGCGGCATCGGCACGCGAGGGCCTGGTGAAACAAAGTTGGAAACAGACCGGCGTCACATCCGGGAACGGATCAATCGCCTGGAAGAGGAACTGGAGCAGGTGCGGAAGGTGCGCAGCATTCAGCGGGAGCGGCGTATGAAAAATTCCGTTCCGGTGGTTGCCATTGTTGGCTACACGAATGCCGGAAAATCCACGCTGCTCAACCAGCTGACCGGCGCCGGTATTCCGGCAAACAACCGGCTGTTTGATACGCTGGATACCACTTCCAGGCTGCTGCATGTGTCGGACAATCTGGATGTGATTCTGTCAGACACCGTTGGTTTCATCGCCAAGCTGCCCCATCACCTGGTCAATGCCTTCCATGCCACGCTGGAAGAACTGGAATACGCAGACTTGCTGCTGCATGTGATTGACGCTTCAGATCCCTATCTGGAAGCCCACATCGCGGTCGTGGATAAGCTGATTGCCAAACTGGCAAAGCCGGAAACACCGGTACTTCGCTGCTATAACAAAGCGGATCTGGTGTATTCCGAAGATATCCCCGTCGGTTCCGATATCGTTGCCATATCTGCCAAACGGGGCCTCCATACGGATGAGCTTCTCCGTGCTATCGAAACGGCGTTGGATCGTCGCCGTCACCATGTGCAGGTGTGTCTGCCTTATTCCATGGGCGGCATGGTAGAAACGCTGCATGACAACGCCCAAGTAAAAAGTGTGGAATATACTGCTGAAGGCATTGTTGTAGACACCATTCTCGACGAAATTCTTTTCGGCCGCTTGCGGGAGTACGTTGTGAAGGAGTGCTGAGGCTTTGGAGGAATATTTGATTCCTACCCAATTTGGAGAAGCGGAGTTTGTTGAAAAAAAATCTCGCTTTATCGGACGGGTTTGGCCCGTGGAAACCGAGGCGGAAGCTTTGGACAGAATCCAGCAAATGAAAAAGCAGCATTACGACGCTACACATAACTGCTGGGCCTATATTATTCGTGACGGCGCAGTTCGCTTTTCGGATGACGGAGAACCCGGCGGAACAGCCGGGATGCCGATTCTTCAAGTCCTGCAGCGGGAAGGCCTGTTCAACGTAGTGTGCGTAGTAACGCGGTATTTTGGCGGGATTCTCCTGGGTGCCGGCGGACTGGTAAGAGCTTACACAAAAGGTGCCAAAATCGGTGTGGATGCCGCAGGAAAATCCATGAAGCGGGTGTGGACAGTTCTTTATGTCCCATGTCCATATACCTTTTATGAACGGGTCAAGCTGGAAGTCACAGCTTTTGGCGGTATCATTCGGCAGACGGATTTCGGCTCGGAAGTGGAGCTGGAACTGCTTTTCCCGGAACAGCGGGCCGAACCTTTTCTTGAGCGTCTGACAAATTTGACCAGTGGGAATGTAGAAGGTATGGAGACCGGGAAGGAGTACCGGGCATTTCCGGTGGATGCATAAGGGGGAGTCAGAATGACAGTGCGGGAAGAAATCGAGCGTCAGGAACACAAGAGACTGAATCCACTGGCCTGTTTTGCAGACAGAAGTCAGGGACGTCCCCGCTATGAAGAGCCGCGCATAGAAGACGTGCGGACCTGCTACCAGCGTGACATCGACCGCATTGTACATAGCAAAGCCTTTCGCCGTCTGATGCACAAAACCCAGGTGTTTTTGCAGCCGGAAGGGGATCACTATCGCACCCGCATGACCCATACACTGGAAGTTTCCCGGATTGCCGGCACCATGACCCGGGCATTGGGGCTGAACGAGGATTTGGCGGAAGCCATTGCCATGGGGCATGATCTGGGGCACACTCCTTTCGGACATGCTGGTGAAGCAGCCCTTACCGATTGTTTAGGGAAGCCATTCCGCCACAATGAGCAAAGCTTACGAGTGGTAGACTATCTGGAAAAAGATGGTCAGGGGCTGAATCTTACCCATGAGGTACGCATGGGCATTTTGAAACATACTGGCCCTAGTTGGCCGGAAAGTCTGGAAGGGCAGGTTGTTCGGCGTTCCGACCAGATTGCCTATGTAAACCACGATATTGACGACGCCATCCGAGCCAATATTCTGACGAACGAAGATATTCCCCGGGCAATCTCAGATGTCCTGGGAAATACCCACAGCCAGCGCATCAATTCCTTGGTCACGGATTTAATTCGGACCTCACGGGAAGCCGGGTATATTTGTCTGTCCGCTCCGGTAGACAAAGCACTGAAAGATTTGCGGTCGTTTATGTTTGAACGGGTGTACCGCAACCCCATAGCCAAAGGGGAAGAGAGCAAAGCCAAAGCAATGCTGGGGCGCCTTTTTGAGTATTACATTTCCCACCCGGAAGCTTTGCCGGCAGATTTTCAGCCTCAGCTGAGCTTTGATGGTATGGAGCGGACTGTCTGCGATTATATTGCCGGCATGACAGATAACTATGCCGTGGATAAGTACAAGGAGATTTTTATCCCCACGGGCTGGAATGTCCGGGGATAATATGCTATAAT
>CALXFP010000229.1 GCA_944387615.1 uncultured Oscillospiraceae bacterium
CCGATTGGCAGAACGCCGCGGTCAAATCCCGCCACATACACCGGCCTGTTCAATGATATCCGTGATCTGTTTGCTTCTACCAACGATGCAAAAATCCGTGGTTATGGCCCCGGACGGTTCTCTTTTAACGTAAAAGGTGGTCGATGCGAAGCCTGCAGCGGCGACGGCCTTGTGAAAATTGAAATGCATTTTCTGGCGGATGTATATGTTCCTTGCCAGGTATGCCATGGTGCACGGTATAACCGCGAAACCCTGGAGGTCCAGTACAAAGGGAAAAATATTGCACAGGTTCTGGATATGACTGCGGAGGAAGCGGTAGAATTCTTTGAAAATCTACCCAAGATTCGCAGAAAAGCGCAAACTTTGGTGGAAGTTGGACTGGGATATGTAAAGCTTGGACAGTCCAGTACGACTTTGTCCGGCGGAGAGGCTCAGCGTGTAAAGCTGGCTACAGAACTGGCTCGTGTTGCTACCGGAAAGACGATCTATATCCTGGACGAGCCCACCACTGGCCTGCATGCGGCTGACGTTCACAAGTTGATTGAGGTTCTTCAGCGACTGGTGGATGCAGGAAACACGGTTTTGGTTATCGAACATAATTTGGACGTGATCAAGACTGCGGATCATATCATTGATCTTGGCCCGGAAGGCGGCGACGGAGGCGGATATGTGATTGCATCCGGAACACCGGAAGAAGTAGCCCAGGTTTCCCAGAGCTATACCGGACAATACTTGAAACCCTACCTGGAGAACAAATAGTTTCCAGATTCACGATAAAATCTCCCGGTCGTTATACGACCGGGAGATTGAGAGCTTATCTATCTGTTTCGTAAGCCTGCAAAGGCAGACATTCTGCCAGTTCTATCAGGCCGTGATCCCATCCGCCTGCATAATCTGGATGCAATATAGGGGAGCGGAGGGTACTTGTGTTGTTTTGACGAATTGCCAAGGTCATTGTAATCCGCGTTCCTTTTCCGTTGGGCTGGTCAATCAATACGGTTCCGCCGTGATTGACTGCAGTACTGCGAACCAGAACCATACCCAGACCGATCCCATACCGGCTATCTTCCAGGCAGGGCTGACGCAGGTAGCGGCTGAACAAGCTGTTTCGGATGTTCTCTGCAATACCGGAACCGCAATCTTGTACACTGAGCCGCAGCATGCGGCCGCTTCGGCTGAGATAAACGGTAATACTTTCTCCTTTAGGGGTGAATTTCATGGAATTGGACAGCAGATTCAGCAGCGCACGCTCCAGCTGCTCTGCATCTACCAGGCACATAATTTCTTCGTCCAGTCCCTGGTAGGAGAGCACAATACCAGACTGTTCAGCAAGTGCTTGGCACTTACTCATAATTTCCAGGAAAATCTGCCCAACATCCCGAATTTCCTGCCTGGAGCTGGTTGCGTAACGTCCTGCATCGGACATGTTGCCAATCACGCGCAGCATTTGGTGCAGACTGCGGTTTAATCGGGCGCTCTGCTCCCGAATCTGAGGCTGGCGCTGCTCTACCAAGGGAAACAGTTGGTTCGACGCAATCATGACATTGCTTAGGCTTTGACGCAGCTCTCGAGCTGCCAGTGCCAAAATTTGCAGCTGCTCGGAACTCCACTGGGGGTCCAGTACGAAAATATCCCATCCATCCATCCGGGTAATGGATGCACCGCACGCTTCATCAAGCAAGGAAAGCTGCACATACAGACAGCCTCCTTCAAACGCTGCGTATTCGCTCTCTCCGGTCTGCAATAGTGTCCGTACATCTGTTCCGGCAGCAATGGGGAGTCCCTGCGCGGAGGGATTTACTTTTACAATCACATTATCTTTTACACAGAATCCAGGACGCAGCATCAAGTCCAGCATCCCGAATATTTCCTGATTCTCTTCCATGACGGCCCTCCTTACAGCTTCTAGCATGTGCAGAAAGAGAAAAAACTTTCCCGGCGGGTTTCGACCGTTACCGCTATTGTACCTGGATTCCACGCAAATAGCAAGAATAAAATCTTAAGGGGTGAAAATATGCCGAACGCTTCCGTTCATAGAGGTCATCGAGAGCGGCTGAAAGCACGGTTTCTGGAAGAAGGATTGGACAACTTTACGGATATCCAGGCACTGGAACTGCTGCTGTTTTATTCCATTCCCCAGAAAGATACCAATCCCATCGCCCATGCACTGCTGGACCACTTTGGCAGTTTGTCGCGGGTTTTGGACGCCTCTGTAGAGGAACTGAAAAAAGTAAAGGGAATCAGCGACCATTCTGCTACATTGCTATCGTTGGTTACAGCATTAAGCCGCTTCTATCAGGTAGACTGTGCACAAAGAGTGGAATGCCTGACGACCTTGGAAGCTTGCGGGACATACTTGCTGCCGTATTTCTTCGGCCGCACCATAGAAACTGTCTTTTTGCTTTGCCTGGATGCCAAGTGCAAAGTTCTGTGCTGCCGGGAAGTAGGGGAGGGAAGTGTGAATTCCGCAAGTATCTCCGTTCGCAAAATTGTGGAGGTTGCTTTGAATTCTGGTGCCACAACCGTGGTTTTGGCCCATAATCACCCCAGCGGAGTCGCTGTCCCATCGGGAGAAGATGTACAAACCACACGGAGAATTGCTGCGGCTCTATCGGCAGTAGAGATTCATCTGGCAGACCACATTGTGGTTGCAGAAGGAGACTATGTTTCCATGGTTGAGTCAGGCTATCGCTTGGACGAGTATTTGTTGACTTAGGAGGAGAATATGGACAAATTCAAACTTGTTTCACAATATCGTCCCTCTGGCGACCAGCCTCAGGCAATTGAAAAGCTGGTAAACGGTGTAAATTGGGGCTTGCGGGAACAAATCCTTTTAGGTGTCACCGGTTCGGGTAAAACTTTTACCATGGCATCTGTCATCGAGAAATTAAATCGTCCTACCCTGGTCCTGGCCCATAATAAAACTTTGGCGGCACAGCTTTGCAGTGAATTTCGGGAGTTTTTTCCTGAAAATGCTGTAGAATATTTCATTTCTTATTACGATTATTACCAGCCAGAAGCCTACATTGCCCACACGGATACCTACATTGAAAAGGACGCTTCGGTGAATGAAGAGATTGATCGGCTGCGGCATTCTGCAACTTCGGCATTATTTGAACGTCGTGATGTGATTGTGGTCAGCTCTGTCAGCTGCTTGTATGGTCTGGGTGACCCGATTGACTATAAGAGCATGGTAATTTCGCTGCGGGTAGGGCAGGAGTATCCTTTGGAGAACGTATTAAAAAAGCTTGCTGAAATTCGTTATGAGCGAAATGATCTGGATTTCTCCCGAAATAAATTCCGCCTGCGAGGAGACACGTTGGAGATTTATCCCGCATATTGGTCAGGGCGAGCCATTCGTGTGGAATTTTTCGGTGATGAAATTGACAGAATCAGTGAAATAAACGCCGTTTCCGGCATGGCAGAACGATTTGTGGATCATGTTGCCATTTATCCTGCCAGCCATTATGTTGCGTCCAAGGAGAAACTGCACCGTGCCATGCTGGAAATTCAGAAAGAGTGCGATCAGCAGGTGGCATGGTTCCGGGCACATGATAAGTTAATTGAGGCCCAGCGCATCGCCCAGAGAACCGCTTATGATTTGGAAATGCTTACGGAAATCGGATTCTGTAACGGAATTGAGAACTATTCCCGTGTAATCCAGGGACGAGCCCCTGGTACACCACCTACCACGCTGCTGGATTACTTCCCGGAAGACTTTCTCATGTTTGTGGATGAAAGTCATGTGACCCTTCCACAGTGCCGAGCTATGTACGCTGGGGACCGGAGTCGTAAGGACGCTTTGGTAAACTATGGTTTCCGGCTTCCTTCTGCCTATGACAATCGTCCGCTCAACTTTACGGAGTTTGACCAGAAAATCAACCAGGTGATCTATGTTTCTGCCACGCCTGCAGAATACGAACGCAGCCGCTCCGGACAGACCGTAGAGCAGGTAATTCGGCCCACTGGGCTGTTGGACCCGGAGGTGGAAGTTCGCCCCATTGATGGACAGATTGACGATTTGATTGGGGAGATCAATCAGCGGACAGCCAAAGAAGAACGGGTTTTGGTAACCACACTCACCAAGAAAATGGCAGAAGATTTGACAATCTATCTGCAGAAAGCAGGGATTAAAGTCCGATATATGCACTCCGATATTGGTGCCATGGAGCGGATGGAGATTATTCGGGACTTGCGGATGGCAAAGTTTGATGTCCTGGTGGGTATCAATCTGCTGCGCGAAGGCTTGGATTTGCCTGAGGTCAGCTTGGTTGCCATTCTGGACGCAGATAAGGAAGGATTCCTGCGCAGTGAGACCAGTTTGATTCAGACTATCGGACGAGCTGCACGAAATGCCGATGGAAAAGTTATTATGTACGCCGACTCTGTTACTCCTTCTATGCGAGCCGCGATTGACGAGACAGCGCGCCGTCGCAGTGTGCAGGATGCTTATAACAAGGAGCACGGTATTACGCCAAAGACGGTTATCAAGTCCGTACGAGATCTGATCGAGATTTCCTCGCCGACTGCAGAGCGAAAGGGCCGCAGTGGAATCAAGATGACGAAGGCTGAAAAGGAACGAGAGATTGCCCGCTTGGAAAAGCAGATGAAGGAGGCTGCGCGTATGATGGAATACGAATATGCAGCAGTTCTGCGTGACCAAATTATCGAATTGCGTGGTAAAAATTAAGTCATTGTGCGACAAGGGGAGGGAAGTGAAGCAATTTCCCCCCACCTTGTCGCACAATGCTTGTTTGTTTTATTCTTTTTCAGAAAAATCCAATTTTGAAAGTGGATTTGCTTCAGCTGCAATTTTCAGCTCAGTATTCTCAATATGGGTGTAAATCTGGGTAGTATTCAGATTTTCATGACCTAAAACTTCCTGAAGCGCTTTAACATCTACACCGCCGGACAACATCATAGTTGCAGCGGTATGACGCAGTTTGTGTGCCGAAAACTGTGTAGAATCCAGTCCTGCTTGAAGAAGCGCTTTCTTGACTAGACGGTGAACCGCAGTAACACTGATGCGATTGTTGTCACGGGAACCAAACAGCGCCCGATTATCGGTCAGAACTTTCTGATTACGTTCAACCAGGTATGCATCAATGGCTTTCCTGCAAGCGGCACCAAAATACACAAAACGTTCTTTATTACCTTTACCAACAACCCGGATTCTATCCTCGTAAACATCAGTCAGGTTTAGACCGACTAATTCACTTCGACGAATACCGCAATTCAGAAACAGCATTAAAATCGCATAATCCCGTTTCTCATTTTGACCAGAAACAGCCTGTAATAGGGAAGCGGATTGCTCAAAAGTTAGATATTTTGGTAGACTTTTGCGGATTTTGGGGTATTCCAAATCCGCAACAGGGTTTTCTGTAAGTTGTTTTGTTCTGACTGTGAGATATTTATAGAATGATTTAATCGCTGATAATTTTCTTGCACGGGAGGAAGCGGAAATTCCATATTCTGGCGCAGCATGCTCAGAATTCGTTTGACGGTCATTAGCAAGATAAGACAGAAAGTCAAATATATCTGAGGTATCAATCTCTTGTATAAAAGCGAGATCCACATCTTTGATGTTGATATCATCTAACTGTGTATTAATGGGCATATCACAGCGCATCAATTTTATGAAGCGAAGAAACATACGCAGGTCCAGATAATATTCTGATATGGTTAGCGGAGATTGGCCTTTAATGTTTTCGTGATAGATTAGAAATTCTCGCAATACTTGCGGACAATCAGAATAGCGCTGCATGGGAATACCTCCTGAAAGCTATAGATGGAACGGTTGCGGGATATTGGCTATATTGTAACACAAATATATTCTAAACGCAACAAAATTTTTATTTTGTTGCGTTCGTTCATTTTATGGGTTTACCAGGCTTTCCACCCCTTCCAGGTTTGAAATGTTCGGTCTTTTTCCAGGGTCTGAGCCTGCTCTTTTGTTGCGTTCGCCCAATCTGGCTTTCGTATTTTGCTTTCTACCTTGTTTTATCTGTATAAATCAAACTTTTTAGGCTCCGTTTTTGCGTTATAAATACAACCGCTTGGAGGTCTGATCTGTATGTTTTGCTTCAATGATTTTGACCCGAAAATGTTTCGTTTTCTCCGCATTCTAATTTGCCTGCTGTTGATTCTTTGCATCCTGGTGAACTGCTCCCCTCTTCGGGCTCGGGCTACTTCTGTAGCTCTTCCTGTTGTGGGTGCTTCTGTTGCTGTGTCGGCTCCGGTTGTGATTGGTGCTGTTGTTATTGCTTGCGGCTTGTACCTGGCATCTGATGCCGGATCAGCTGCTTTTAATAATTTGGTTTCCAGTATCTCTGACGGTCTTGATTCTGCCTATACCTATGTTTCGGAAGCTGGTGAGAAATTTATCAAGTGTCTTAGTATTGACGATCACTACTATATCCCTTCCTCTTTGGCTTCTGATGTTTTATCCTCTATTCAGTCTTCTGATTTAGTTTCTGTTTCTCTTTCTAGTTCTGATGACATTGATTTTTCTGCAGGTTCATCTACTGTAGCAGGTGCCTTATCCGTTGCATTACCGATAGCTCAATCGTATGGTCGTAGATTTTATATTGTTTCAACCACCAATTCACCTTATTTTGATTTTAGTATTTACCTGAATGACCGGCCGCCTGTTGATCAAGGTACTTTTTATAATACGGGTGTTCCTAATCAAAATTTTATTACTATAGATGTTTTGGGTAATTCTCTATATAGTCAAGGTGTTGCAGGAATCCTTATTAAGGGTGATCATATTATATCGATTGGCTCTTTTCCTCTTTCTTTTTCTACTTCTTCACCCGGTCTTTCCGCCGATATCGGCCAAAACCTGGATGATGAGAAATACAAAACCTGGGTACAAGATCCGGTGATTTCTATTAACTTCGGTGTTGGCTTTGAACCGGATCCGGAAGATCCAACCGAGCCCCAGGAGCCACAGCGGATTCCCTTCTTTCCTATCAAGCTGCCTAGTTCGCCGGATGAGTTTCCGGATTTGACTCCTGAAGAAGTTCAGGGCGGTGGATCTTCTAATATTGGATCTGGTGATTATATCGATTTAGATTTCCCGATTGAGTTGGATCCTGATACTGTTCCTGATGAGCTGCTTCCTGGTGGTTCTGCTATTGTTACACCTGATGTAGATTTACCTGATTTTGATTTTCCTACACCTCCGGCCCCGTCTGTTGGTGACGATTCTGCTCTTGGTGATTCTCCTATTACTCAGTTTTTTAATTGGTTATTCCAAATCCTGATTGAGGCTTTGCGTTGGCTGCTAGAAGCTTTGGGTGCTCTTTTTAACTGGATTGTTAATTCTCTTCTTAAGGGTATTGGCGATCTTTTACGTGCCCTGGGTAACTTCATTCTCGATGGTATCAAGGCTATATTTGTTCCTTCTCAGGATTTTCTTTCTGCCAAGGTTAATGCGCTGCGTGCTAGGTTTCAGTTTATGGATTCCGTTCTGGCCACCGGCGATGCCATCATAGCAGCTCTTAACCTGTCCGGAACTCCCCCGGTCATATATGCTCACTTTGAAAATGCGGAAGGCGCATTCAACTGGGGCGGCACAGTTGCTGTCCTGGACATGACCTGGTATTCTCGGTATAAGGCTGCCGGTGATGCTTTCCTGTCCGGTGTGATCTGGATTTTCTTTTTGTGGCGTGTCTTTATTAAGCTGCCCAGTATTATTTCCGGTGTCGGTGGTACAGTCCGCACATTTGATTCAATAGATTCCGGTAAGTAGAATCGAGGTTTTCTATGATTGCTGAGTTTTTCTTGAATATCATTTTTGCTCTGGTTGAGGGTATGTTCTCGATTCTGCCGGACATTTCCTGGGATGTTGGCACCGGTGTTTTTTCCAGCTTCTTGGATGTTCTCAGCTGCGTGTGTTATATGCTGCCAATGGGCACGGTCTCAGTGATCGCCGGTCTGACTCTCAGTATTTCGATATTCCGGGCAGTAATTGCCCTGGTGAAAACGATATGGGACTTGCTCCCCATTGTCTGAAGGAGGTTCTTATGGAATATTTCGTGCTGTCTTATCTCCCCCCTGTTTTCCGTTGTTTCCGGCGAATCCGCTGGAAGATCAAAAGACATATTTCCCAGCTCGTGTCTGATCTCTTGTTTGTTTTGACCGGTGCCGGAATGCTTACGGCTCTGTTCTATTATTTCTTCTTCTCCGGCCGGAGATGGTAGGTGTCCTCCCTGTAAATTTCGGAGACAGAGCCACATCCCCCTAGCGTACTGTTTCCGTCTTCCTTCCAGGTTTTCCGCTCTTTTCACGCCTGGATGAGACTTCCAGGCTCCCCGATCTGCGCCGCTGCCATTGCTGATTTTGCCCGTTTTCCCCTCTGAACGTCAAAAGCTGTCCGCATCAAGCGGACAGCTTCTTTTTTCCTAATTCAGAAAATTTCTCTCTCTATCATAGGTTTGGCCCCTCCCAGCTGATGGTTTCGCACCAGTCCATAGAGTTGTCCACGCCCTTTGTGGTGTGGTCAACTCTGTGGGCTGGCTCCAGCTGGGAGGTTCATTTTAATGTTTCTAATAGTTCGTCTGTTATTGATCGTGTATGTATGATTCGATATCCTACGCTTTGGAAAATTTGGTCTAAGAATTGGTCACGTTCTATTCGATCAGGTTTATTATGGCTATTATCATCAATTTCAATTATGGCTTTTATTCTTAAATCTCGATCACAGATGAGGAAGTCAACGTGCTTAGCCTGCACTTTATATCTGAGTGAATCATACTTCTTTAGATAGCCTCGTGGCTCAATAATGTCTAAAACTCTGACTTTGGGGCAGATCATGAGGCTATGTTCTTCAGCATGCTTTTGCAATTTGCGGAATTCATGCATTTCATTTTGGGTTAAGAGGTATTTTGCCTGATATGCTTTTGAAAAATCTTTCTCTTGTATTGGTTCTTCTTTTTTTATAGTTTCAGCCGGTGTTTGTGTTTCCAGTGGTTCTATTTTAATTGGTTTATTAGGTTCATAGGGGTTCATTTTGTATCTTCTGTTCGGTTTTCTGGGATATTTTTTAGATTGTTTAATTAGGTAAATGATTAGTCCAATTATTAACAATAATTCCATAGATTATACCTTCTTATTTTTACTTGTTAATCCTGCTATGTAGTCTAGGCTTACCTTGTAAAATTTTGCTAGGGTTATTGCATGATGGAAAGGAATTTCGCGGTCTCCTCTTTCCCATAAGGAATATTGTTGAGGTGTTGTTTGTAACATAGTTGCAATATCTTTCTGTGTTAGATCTTTGTCTTCTCTCAGATCCCTTAATCTTTGATAGTAATACACAAACTAACACTTCTTTCTTTTGTTGAGATAACCAAATTTTATCATGCGTATAAATGAACTCTTGATTTTTCATTTATTTGGATGAATAATATTAAAAGATTCATTCGAACGAATGAAATATTAAGGAGGTTTATATGTACAAGGTAATTGGAGTCCGGGCCTGGAGTTTTCAGCCCAAGGATGCTACCCAAAAAATTGAAGGTCTTACCCTCTATTGCGTGTTTCAGGACGAGAAGATCCGGGGCTTCGGCTGCGAAAGTTTGTTCGTCACCTATCCCAAGTTCGTCAACCAGGTGATCCCCAATCCTGATGATCAGATCCGGGTTTCCTACAACAAGTACGGTAAAGTCGAATCCGTGGAAGTGCTGCCGTCTGGGAAATAAGCATGGATTGGGCTGTTATGATTCCATATTCTGACCTTATGAAGCTGCTGGAAGCTGCCAAGGAGTTGGAATCACTTCGAGGTGAAATGAAAAGTCTCAGGACCCAATACACGGCCCTCAGAGCGCAGTTTCTTGAGGTCATGGAAGAATTTGGTGAACTGAAAACTTTTCTGTAGCAATCTTTTGGGCTGGCTGTGAAGTGTACCCCTTTCATTCAAAATCGGGCCGAAAGTTCGCTTCCGGCCCTGCCCCCCCTCACTAACAGGGGGGTAGGATATACATAGAGGGGGTTCTAAAAGTTGGAAAATCAGCCTGACTTAGTCTTAATTGACTGGCTTACAGTCACTTCAAAAGTCGATTCAGTAGATACGTTTATCAAGCTCCTTGGTATGGATGCTCACGGCATCGCCTGGGAGGAAAAGGAAGCCTACATGAACGGTTACCCGATGCGCAAAACCTGGGAAGGTGTTACGCTGCTCTATGGTGGCCGGGAAGACATGGGCGTTTGTCTTAACATGTCCGGTGCCGGCTGCCGAACTTTTGAGTCTCACAGTTCGGTGTCCTGGGTCGAGCTTCTTTCTGTGTTTAGTACTAACCCTTCAGATTACAACATAACCCGTCTTGATCTGGCATTTGATGATCATAGCGGAATTATTCCGCTCCAGGCTCTCGTTGACGATACTTACGATCATTACTACGTGAGCAAATCCCGTTGGTGGAAGGTTGAAATTGGTTCTGAAGGTACTTGTGTTTACCACGGATCGCCTAAATCTGATATCAGATTTCGTATTTATGACAAGGCAGCCGAGCGTGGTATGGACGAAGACACCCATTGGGTTCGTGTCGAAGCACAGCTTCGCCATAAAAATGCTTCCGCTGCCGTTGCTGAGATTTTGCGTGATAACGATGTAGGACGTACCTTTTCGGGTATTCTTAGGAATTACCTCACTTACCGGGAGCCTAGCGAAGACTCTAATATTTCCCGCTGGCCTATTGCTGACTATTGGCAAAAGCTTATCAACTCAGTGGCAGCCATCAGACTGTGGTCTGATCCTGGTGTAGAGTACAATATCTTCCGCCTTGAACGCTGGCTTGTGGATCAGTGTGGTGCTGCCATTTCCTGCTGGTCAGATATTTACGGCCTGGACGATCTGATGGACAAGATTCATCTTCGGGCTGTCCGTCGTTCGCCAAAGTATCAAAGGCTGATAGATCTATGTGGCTGCCATAATGACGAGTCCCTGGAAGTTAAGATTCGTAAAATGAAATTAGAAATTCAAAAGCTTAATTTGGAGTTAATTGGCCTTCGGGATTTAGGTGGTACCAATGAGTAATCGAGTTTTTCCTATCCGTTTAAAAGCTGTTAGATTGGGACTTGGTTTTTCTCAAAACCGGGTTTCTAAAGATACCGGTATTCCCCAGAGTACGATTAGCAAGTATGAAACGGGTTTTCTGGAACCAAATTTAGAATCACTTGGTATTCTCGCAAGGTATTATCAGGTGTCAATTGATTGGTTACTTGGAAACTTCAGTTAGGAGGTTTTTATGTTTGTCATTAAATTGGACGATAGCCTACGCTATCCGCCTGTTTATTTCTGTGGTTTCCGTAAAGATGACCTTTGTCCTGTAAGGTTTGGCCCACTGTCTGATGCTGTCAAGTTCAATGATATTCAGGAGCTTCTCAAGGTCCAGCAAGCTATCCTTGATCGTACTCCCCAAACCCGTTTGATCAATGAGTATGTGGGGTAACTATGGAAACTACCATTGCTACAACTGCTGCAACCATTGCAGCCGAAACGATTCCCACCATTGGGGAAACTGTCCCAGTAATAGAAGTGGTTGAAGTCATTGACTACACCCAGCAAATCGATGAGATTATTGCCCGGCTTGGTTTTATCGGTGATGCATCCCGATTGCTGACCGGCTTTGCTCTCGCTGCTGTTGTGGTCTGTCTCTGCTACTTTTGTTATAAATTTTTCAGAATATTTTTTTAGGAGGTAAATATGGAACCCACTACTGCCGCTACTACTGCCGTTACTCAGTTGAGCGAGATCGTGACCACTGAAATGCTCTCCGGTGTTCTGTCTGAGGTTACCGGCCTGCTGCCTATCATCGTCCCTGTTATGATCGGCTTCATTGCTCTGCGTAAGGGTATCAGCTTCCTGCAGAATGTGCTGCATTCCGCTTGATTCCCTGGTACTACGGAAAGCCCCGGCCTGACCGGGGCTTTTTCCCAAAGAGGTGTTGTTCATGTTGTGGTATAGTTTTCAGATTGTGTTTCAGATTTTCAAGGTAGTTGGCTATCTTTTGATTCCTGTGGCTATCCTGATCGGTATCTTTGCCCTGCTCTGTCTCAGCTGGTTCCTGGTATTCAAGTTCTATTTTAAACTTGAGTATCGTCCCTCCGGTCAGGTGATCCAGCGGCGCAGGCCGTTATATAAGCAGCTTTTCTATGATGTTCCCCGGCGGTATATCGCTGATCTGTATGCCCGTGAGCCTGGCTTCTTTACTCCAAAGGGCATCCATATGTTTTGCGGTGAACAGGGCTGTGGTAAGACTATAGCAGCTGTAGAATTGATGCTGCGTCTTCAGAAGCAGTTTCCAGAATCCAAGATGATTACCAATTTCGGCGTTACCACTGAAAATGATGAGCTCAAACGTTGGGAGCAGCTGCTTGAGTATACCAACGGTCACAAGGGCGTGATTGTTGGCATTGATGAGATTCAAAACTGGTTTATGTCCGGACTGAATAAGCTGCCGGAAGGTATGCTGGAAGTCGCTACCCAGAACCGGAAGAACTGCCGGATTTTGTGCTGCACTGCTCAGGTATTTACTCGGGTTAACAAAGGCCTACGGGAACAAGTCACCCTGGTTTATCAGCCAATTACGTTATTGGGCTGCTTTACTATCGTTGTTAAGCGGAAGCCGGTCTTTGATAGCGAGGGAAATGTCATTGAGATGAAATACCGTGGGATGTACTGTTTTACCCACACAGACGAGCTCCGGAGTGCCTACGATACTTATAAAGTCATTCATACCCTTGCAAAAGAGGGTTTCAAAGACCCCCTTCCCCAGTCTGTCACCAATGTTTATGTTGCGACAGCTGGAAAGCGAAAATAGGCAGCGCAGCCGCGCGCCTTTTTCGCTTCCAGCAGAGCAACCGATACTTGGTCAGATGGCGAAATGTTGCGAAACCCTCAAAATGGACACATACACAAAGGCGTTATTTTGTTGCGTTCACCGGCTCGCAAGAAAAGCAGCGGTGGCTCCCCGCTGAACGCATACGGGCCCGCTATCCTATAAAAGTGCTCCAAACTGTTAACGAGATATTGCACTTTCCCTAAAAGCAATATATAATTTGACTGTGATATTACCAGGATAAAGTTTAAGTAAAAAATCGCTTTACTTTTCTTACTTTTCCCGGTAGAATATAAGCAGACATCATCACTTGGGAGGTCAATTTATGAGTGTAAAGAGAATTGGCGTACTTACCAGCGGCGGTGACGCCCCCGGCATGAATCCTTGTGTGCGTGCTGTAGTTCGTACAGCGCTGTATCATGGCTTGGAGTGTTATGGTATTCGCCGTGGATGGAACGGTTTGATTACCGGTGATATTATCCGCCTTGATGAAAAGAGTGTTTCCCATACCATTAACCGCGGCGGTACGATCCTCTACACTGCCCGCAGCAAGGAATTTATGACGGAAGAAGGTCAGCGCAGAGCTGTATCCACCTGCAAGTTCCTTGGCCTTGACAGCATTATTGCTATCGGTGGTGACGGCACATTCCGTGGCGCCCAGGCATTGAGCAAATACGGAATTAACGTAATCGGCATTCCGGGAACGATTGATAATGATATCAGCTGTACTCATTACTGCATTGGGTTTGATACAGCAGCCAATACCGCAATCGAGTGCATCGATAAGCTGCGTGATACGATGCAGTCTCATGAACGTTGCTCTGTTGTTGAGGTTATGGGCCGGAACGCGGGCTACTTGGCCATGTATGTTGGATTGGCTGTGGGTGCTACAGCAGTCTTGGTTCCGGAAGAACCCATTGACTTTGAACGGGATGTCATTGAGAAAATCCGCCAAGCTCGCTTCAATGGATTCACGCATTACATGATTGTTGTTGCGGAAGGTGCCGGCTCTGCCGCTGACATCGCTGCTAAGATAAAAGATGCCATCGATCTGGACCCTCGTGTTACCGTTTTGGGCCATATTCAGAGAGGCGGCACTCCTACTGGAAGAGATCGTGTCAATGCCACGAAGATGGGCTATATGGCTGTGGAGCTGTTGCTGAAGGGCAAAACCAACCGTATTGTTTGTACCCATGACGGCGGCTTTACGGATGTGGACATTGAGGAAGGTCTTGCAATGAAAAAGAGCATTCAGCAGATGGAAGTGGATGTTCTTGCAGCAATGACCGGTATTTGAAAAATACCCCCCCTCTCCCCTCTCGTTCTGAGATATATTTTACGCCGGGAAACAAAGATTGTTTCCCGGCGTATTTTTTAGTTTTTCAAACTCTGCAGGGGTGCAGGAATCCGACCACCGCGGGCAACAAACTGATCGCTGGACTTATCGTGTACAGGCATAACCGGAGCACTTCCCAGTAAGCCACCCATCTCAACACGATCCCCAACAACCTTATTTGGTGCCGGAATAATGCGCACAGCCGTCGTCTTGGAATTAACCATACCAATCGCCGCTTCATCCGCAATAATTGCAGAAATGGTGGATGCGGAGGTATCTCCCGGAACGGCAATCATATCCAATCCTACGGAACACACGCAAGTCATTGCTTCCAGCTTGTCCAGGAACAAATCGCCGGATCCAGCGGCGGCGATCATTCCCTCGTCCTCCGAGACGGGGATGAAGGCGCCAGAAAGGCCGCCCACATGGTTGGATGCCATAACGCCACCCTTTTTGACGGCGTCGTTCAGAAGTGCCAGTGCCGCGGTCGTGCCGTGGGTACCGCACACTTCAAGACCCATTTCTTCCAAAATTCTTGCTACGCTATCGCCTACAGCAGGCGTAGGAGCCAGACTCAGATCCACAATACCAAAGGGGATTCCCAGGCGTCGGGAAGCTTCCATGCCGACCAGCTGACCCATGCGGGTGATTTGGAAGGCGGTCTTTTTAATGGTTTCGGCAACCACATCAAAGGGCTGCCCCTTCACGCTTTGCAGCGCATGATAAACCACGCCAGGGCCGGAAACACCTACGTTCAGAACGCATTCCGGCTCTCCAACGCCATGGAACGCTCCTGCCATAAACGGGTTGTCTTCTACGGCATTGGCGAAAACAACTACCTTGGCACAACCCAGTCCATCATTATCAGCAGTCAGTTCCGCGGTTTTCTTGATAATTCGGCCCATTTCGGCTACTGCGTCCATATTGATTCCGGCTTTGGTGGAACCTACGTTCACGCTGGCACAGACACGCTCAGTGACAGCCATAGCTTCCGGAATGGAACGGATGAGCTTCCAATCTCCGGTGGTAGCTCCCTTCTGTACCAGGGCTGAGAATCCACCAATAAAGTTGACTCCGCAGACCTCAGCAGCGGCATCAAGGGTCCTTGCAATTTCTACATAGGAATCCGCCTGACAAGCTCCGGCAACGATAGAGATAGGTGTTACAGAAATCCGCTTATTTACAATGGGAATGCCAAATTCTTTTTCAATATCTTCTCCCACTTTCACCAGGTCTTTGGCGCAGGTGGTAATTTTTTTGTAGATTTTGGCGCAGCAAACACTCAGATCCGGATCGCAGCAATCCATCAGGCTGATACCCATGGTAATTGTACGGATATCCAAATGACGTTTGTCGATCATGTCCTGGGTCTGCAGAATATCATTTTGATTCAACATGATGTTACCTCAAATGCGATGCATGGCTTCGAATATGTCTTCACGCTGGACACGGATAGAAAGACCCATCTCTTTGCCGATTTCGTCCATTTGTGTAATCAAATCACCCAAAGGCAAATTGCACATGGAAACTTCTGTTACCATCATCATGGTAAAATATCCTTGCATAACCGTCTGCCGGATATCCAACACGTTAACATTATACTTTGCAAGAGCGGTGCAGACACCGGCGATGATGCCAACCCGATCCTGTCCTACTACAGTCACAATCGCTTTCATTTCCTTCTCCTCTTTCATCAGACTTCATAGTCTGCTGCAACACGCTGCGCTAACAAATGGGTGAAGTGCGTTTTCGCTTCCAGGTGGAGAGGATGAACGGCGTAGGCACGCAGTGCATCCTGACTTTCAAACTCTGAATACAGTGCATAATCCATCCCGTTGAACGCCTGTCGGATTTCCAGATGAAGCAAGCCAGGAATTTTACCAACCAAAGGTTCCAGAACAGATGCGATCAGTTTCAC
This sequence comes from uncultured Oscillospiraceae bacterium, assembly GCA_944387615.1. Lineage (GTDB taxonomy): Bacteria > Bacillota > Clostridia > Oscillospirales > Oscillospiraceae > Faecousia. Next base: position 16,097 of record CALXFP010000229.1, read on the forward strand.
GGATTCGCTTTTCTCAACGCCTTCTTTAAAGGTGTACAAAACAATGTGCTTGACCATGAAGTTTCCTCCTATATTCCCGTCATAATTCAAAAAATACCGGGACTGCGAACAGCCCCGGTATCCGCTTTACAAATTACTCAGCATCCTCGGCAGACTGCTCCAGCAGTGCACGAATAGACAGAGAAATACGCTTGTTCTCAGCATCAACATCGGTAATCTTAACCTTGACGTCCTGACCCTCAGCCAGCACATCCTCGGGCTTGCCGATACGACGGTCAGCGATCTGAGAAATGTGAATCAGACCATCCACGCCGGGCAGAATCTCAGCAAAGGCACCGAAGGTCATCAGCTTCACAACCTTGGCGTCCACAACATCACCAACATTGTAGTTGGTCATGAACTGGTTCCAGGGATTCATCTCAGCGGTCTTGTAACCCAGAGAGATCTTGTGCTTCTCGGGGTCGAAGGAGATAACGTAGACATCAATCTCGTCACCAACCTTGACAACATCAGCGGGAGTCTTAATCCGGTTCCAGCTCAGTTCGGAAACGTGAACCATACCGTCAACACCGCCGATATCCACGAAAGCACCGTAAGAAGTCAGGGACTTGACAACGCCATGATACTTCTTGCCATTCTCAATCTCAGCCCAGATCTTCTCCTGAGCGGCCTTACGAGTCTCAGAAGTAACAGCGCGGATGGAGCCGATGACACGGCGACGAGCGCGGTTAACCTCGGTAATCTTCATCTGAACGGTCTTGCCAACCATACCAGCCATATCGCCGCCCTTGGCAATACCGGACTGGGAAGCGGGAATGAACACGCGGATGCCCTTTACATTGGCAACCAGACCGCCCTTGTTTTCCTCGGTGATGGTGCCTTCCACGGTGGTCTTGTCCTCCACCCAGGCAGCCATGTCGTCCCAAACCTTCAGGCCGTCCAGCTTCTTCTTGGACAGCTGAACAGTGCCTTCCTGGTCGTTCACACGTACAACAAATACTTCGATCTCGTCGCCAACCTTCAGGATATCCTCAGGCTTCACAGAAGGATCGGTGCTGACTTCGTCATAAGGGATGTAGCCGGCGTGCTTGGTGCCCAAATCAACCTGGACTTCAGTGTTGCCGATACCGGTAACGGTGCCAATGACCTTATCTCCTGTATTTAAAGTCTTGATGGACTGCTCGAGAAGTTCGGCAAAGTTCTCCTCCTGTACAGTCTCAACATTGATAGTTTCGCTCATAGTCTTATTGACCTCCTTTATAATCCACGCCGGAGTTGACGCACCGGCCGTGATTCCAACATCAGTGACACCGCAAAAATCCTCCGAATCCAGTTCGGATGCATTGTCCACCAGGAATACCCGGCTGCAGTGTTCTCGGCAAATCATAGCGAGACGGCCTGTGTTGGAACTTTTGAGGTCTCCGACAACGACCATGGCCTGACAAGATCGGCTTAATTCTGCTGCTTCGTTTTGCCTATACTCAGTTGCTCTACATATTGTATCAAAAATTTTCAAGTTAGTAAACTGTTTTTTTGCAAATTCAACGCACGTTTTCCACAAAAATTCTGTAGAAGTTGTTTGAGAAACCATGCAAATTGCCAAATTCTTAAGATTTTCTTGTGATGCACACCATGCTTCCAGTGCTTCTTTGCTCTCAAAAACCTGGCAGTGATGGCACCAACCGGCAATTCCCTCTACCTCCGGATGGGTAGGTGTGCCGATTATGATGGGCAGACGGCCTTCTTCCTCCGCTTTGCTGACAATGTCATGGATTCGTTTGACAAAGGGACAGGTTGCATCCACAATTTCAACCTTGCGGTTGTTCAGACGCTCAAATACACTCCGTGAAACGCCGTGGGAGCGAATGATTACAGTATCTCCCGGTTGTGCTTGCTCTGGTGTATCGATAACGCGGATGCCCATTTTCTGAAATTTCTCTACAACATGGCGATTGTGAATAATGGGTCCCAGGGTAACCACTTGCTTACCGGATTTTGCTGCCTGCTCTACAAGGTCCACTGCCCTGCTGACGCCGAAACAGAATCCTGCGCTTTTGGCAACGCGGATACTCATTTGCCCACCTTCTTCTCCACAATCTCTTTAATGGCGGCAATTACACCGTCGATATCCATATCAGAAGTATCCAGCTTTATCGAGTCTCTCGCAGGCTTCAGAGGTGCGATTTCCCGATGGGTATCCTGATAATCCCGCTGCTGGATTTCCTGCAGAATCCGGTTATAGTCTGCCTTTTGGCCCCGCTCCAGCAGTTCTTTGGTGCGGCGATTTGCCCGCACTTCCGCCGATGCCGTCAGGAAAATTTTAACCGTAGCTTTGGGCAGCACTACGGTGCCAATATCTCTGCCATCCATAATCACATTGTGCTCCAATGCTACCTGCCGCTGCATATCCAGAAGCATTTCCCGGACAATGGGCTGAGCAGACACCAAGCTGGCCTTTTGAGAAATTTCTTGCGTACGGATATCTGCTGTAACATCCATTCCGTTCATAATCATGTGCTGAACGCCGTCGTCATCGTATTCGATACCAACAGTCAGTTCGTCAATATAGCGGCTGATGCCGTCAGCATCCTTGGGACTGATGCCCCATAAATCGAAAAAATAGGCAACGGTACGATAAATAGCACCGGTATCCACATAGTAATATCCCAGTTCTTTCGCAAGGCGCCGGGCAATGGTACTCTTCCCTGCTCCGGCAGGACCATCAATGGCAATGGAGATGTGTTTCGCCATATTGCATCCTTCTTTCTGTGTACATTGTTATGATTCCTGTTTGTTCCGAAGCTTTGCCAGAATGGCAGCTTCTTTTCTGACAACTTCTTCTGGAGTAAGGCCAACCTGTGTCCCAACTTGTTCCGGTGTCAGCGGAAGTCCACCCTCCAATCCAAAGCGGAGTGTCAAAAGTTTTGTGTCCACAGGATCCAGGCCGGAAAGCAGATCCAAAATCCGTGCTCTGCTTTGGAACTGTGCGGTATCCTCAACAGCCTGACTTTCTGCCTCGGTTTCTTCGTCTGGATCTGGCTCTTTTTTAACCTGGGCAAGCAGACGCGCATCTTCCAGCATCTTGCGGACAGATGCTGCTTCTTCCACGCCCATGTGCAGCTCCAGTGCGATTTCCTCCAGGGTGGGATTTCTGCCGAACTCTTCCAACAGGCGTTCGTCCACAGCCCGGTAATCCTCCAAGGCTGTCCGCATTTTCTGACCAATTCCGTTGGCACGGGCTTGCAGGGTCACTGCTTTTGCCATATACAGGCGAATCCAGCGATCACGATGATCTGCATAGCTCCCGCAACGATAATTGCGGATCGCCTGCCATAAGCCCAAACTGCCCTCCTGTATTAAATCCAACAGAAGAACGCCATATCCTACATGCTCACAGGCTAACTCAACGACCCGGCTCAACCCCAATGCCGTCAGAGCCTCCATGGCAGCCTCGTCACCAGATGCACACCGCTGTGCAAGGGTATCCGTGTCAGCAAAGGCTGGTACCTGCGCCACTTCTTCCAAGTATAAACGAAGCGGGTCACTTTCTTCCAATGCTGATGGAGTAAGGCCGTTTTTGACCAATTCCATCTCCCGGCGTAAACGAACCGATGCTTCTCCGCTGCCGCCAACTCTGGGCAAGTCAGAAATATCCAGAATCATGCAGCCGGTTTCAATATCCTCCAGAGCATCGTCCAGTACCTGGTCATCTTCCTCTTCCAGCATGGCCAAAAGATGCGCTGCAGAAATCTTGTCGCCCATCTGCTTGGTAAGGCGGTATGCATCCCAGGGGCTTTCCTCAAAGGAAAATTCCAACTCATTCATTCAGAAAATCCTCCAATCCAAAGCTTGCACCGTTCTTTTGCAGTTTTTCGATAGCCTGCCGTTCAATCTGCCGGACTCGTTCCTTGGAGATACCCAGCATATTTCCGATTTCTTCCAAGGAATAGCAGGTTCCGTCTTCCATCCCGAAATGAAGCCGCAGAATTTTTTGCTGGCGCGCATTCAGCGTTGCCAACAAACGGTTTAGCGTCTTTTCCAATTCCTGCCGAACCAATTCTTGATAGGGCTGAGGAGAGTGGGCATCCCGAACCAGATTCCCCAGAGTTCCATCGTCCTCTTCTCC
>CALXFP010000230.1 GCA_944387615.1 uncultured Oscillospiraceae bacterium
AAATACCTGGAAGATAAAATTTTTGGTGCGATATTGTCCGAAGAGGAAATTGCGGACAACGCTTCCCCGGCCCTTGCAGACATCCGGCGCCATATGCGGATTCAGTCTGCCAAAATTCGTGACAGTCTTCAAAAGGTGATCTCTTCACCTGCATATTCCAAATTCCTGCGGGAACCCATCATCACCATCCGTCAGGGGCGGTATGTAGTTCCTGTAAAGAGCGAGTGTAAAAATGATGTTCCCGGACTGGTGCACGATGTTTCCGCAACGGGTTCTACTTATTTCGTTGAACCCATGTCTGCGGTCAATGCAAATAACGCACTGCGGGAACTGGAACTGAAAGAAAAGAAAGAAATTGAGAGAATCCTCGCTGAGTTGTCAGCTGAGGCTGCCGGTTATCGGGAATCCATCGTGCTGAACTATCAAATGCTGGTACAGCTGGATGTGATTTTCGCCAAAGCAAAGCTGGCCTACCGTATGAACGCCTGGGCCCCTCTGATGAATGACAAGGGAAGGGTAGAGCTGCGAAAAGCCAGACACCCTCTCATCGACGCCAAGACGGTAGTTCCGATTTCGGTCAGACTGGGAAAGGACTTTGATAGTATGATTATCACTGGCCCTAATACCGGCGGTAAGACGGTTACGTTGAAAACCATTGGCTTGTTAACCTTAATGGCAGAATGTGGCCTGCATGTACCGGCAGGAGATGGCAGCGAACTGTCTACATTTGATGCCATTCTGGCAGATATTGGTGACGAGCAGTCTATTGCGCAAAGCTTGTCTACTTTTTCCAGCCACATGCGTACCATTGTCGATGTGGTGGAACAGTGTGACGACCGTACCCTAGTTTTGTTTGACGAACTGGGCGCCGGTACCGACCCTGCTGAAGGTGCAGCATTGGCAACGGCGATTATTGAGTTCTGCCGAAAAATGGGAAGCCGGGTAGTTGCCACTACCCATTATGCGGAGCTGAAGCTTTATGCCATGCGCACAAAAGGGGTCATAAACGCATCCTGCGAATTTGACGTGGAAACCCTGCGTCCTACTTACCGTTTGCTTATCGGTATTCCTGGTAAATCCAACGCCTTTGCTATTTCCCGAAAGCTGGGATTGTCAGAGCAAATCTTAAAAGAAGCCGATGCTCTGGTTGACAAAAGCGACAAAGACTTTGAAGATGTACTATCTCAGTTGGAACAGCAGCGTCAGCAGATGGAGTCTGCACGACAGGAAGCAGAACGGCTTCGACAGGAAACAGAAAAAATCAAGCAGCAAAGCGAACAGTATCACGCAGAGCTTCGCAAGGAGCGGGAAAAGGCTATGGAAGCTGCCCGCAGAGAAGCGCAGACTATTATTGACGATGCCAGAACAGCCGCAAATCAGGCTGCGGAGGAATTGAAAGCTCTGCGCAAACAGCTCGCTGATAGTGCAGATGCCACCGGAATCAATCAACGGCAAACCCAACTGCGCCGTAACCTTAACGAGGCGGAAGAAAAACTGCGGGGTTCCCAACCGCAGAAGGAGCGCCCGAAACCCACCAGAGGTATCTTGGTTGGCGATACAGTCGAACTGCTGAAGCTGGGCACAAAGGCCAGTGTAATTGCCATCAACAAGGACGGCACTTATCAGCTCCAGGCTGGTATTCTAAAAATGTCTGCCAAACCGGATGAGATTTACTTGCTGGAACACGAAGATCCTTATCAGGCAAAAGGTGGCCGTCCGAAGCACTCTGGTCGTGAAATGAAACTGAACGCTATGCCGACCGAAGTGGATCTGCGGGGCATGGATGCTGTGGAGGCCGTCTGCGTACTGGAGCGATATCTGGATGAGGCGATGCGCAGCAATTTGTCTCAAGTTCGGATCATTCACGGAAAAGGCACCGGTACCCTGCGTGCGGCGGTGCATCAGGCTCTGAAACGAAATAAATTCGTAAAGAAATTCCGACTGGGTATGTACGGAGAAGGTGAAGATGGCGTCACTATCGCAGAATTTGCGTAAATCCAGCCCAGGAACGAACAAGCAAGGATGTTTTTGCCAAGAAAGGTTGAAATCCGAAAGGACTCGTTGTGAAAACAGGACGAAAATGAGTTGACTTTTTCGGTAAAAATGCTATCATATACATAGATGCGTTGCCCCTACTCAGGGCGTGACGAGAAGGAGTGTGTACTATGTTCAACAAAGAAGTCGTTGTTCGTTGCGAGTCCGGCCTGCACAACAAACAGGCAACCTATTTCGTGCAGAAAGCCAACGAATTCGAGAGCAGCATCTGGTTGGAATCTGCCAGCCGTAAGATGAATGCAAAGAGTCTGCTGGGCATCATGTCTCTGGGAATTGTGACCGGTTCAACGGTGACGCTGAGCGCTATTGGCCCTGACGCTGAGGCTGCTGTGAACGCACTGGACACTCTGCTCCAGCGGGACGTTTATTAAAACCTGCTTTACTTAACCGCCTCAATGCTGACGATCCGCATTGAGGCGGTGCTTTTTTAGGGGGGATCCGATGACTTTTGATGAACTGAAGGAAAAAGCCCTTTCGTTGCCCTATGCACCAGGCGTATACATTATGCGGGATAAAACCGATACTGTAATCTATGTGGGTAAGGCAAAAAAACTGAAAAATCGCGTGAGCCAATATTTTCAGGATACAGCCTCCCACAGCCCCAAAACCCGGATAATGGTGAGTAAAATTCACCACTTTGATGTAATTGTGGCAGCCAGCGAATTTGAAGCTTTGGTTTTGGAGTGCTCCTTAATTAAGCGCTATATGCCCAAATACAATATTCTGTTGAAAGATGACAAAGGGTATCCTTATCTGAGACTGAATATGAAAGATATTTATCCCACAATCAGTATTGTCAGTAAGCTTGCGGACGATGGAGCTGATTATTATGGACCCTTCGGTGGTCGGAGCGTAACCCACGATGTTATGGAAGCCATTCGATTGACATTAAAACTCCCGGGATGCAGCAAGCAATTTCCAAGAGATATCGGCAAAGATCGCCCATGCCTGAATTATCACATGAACCAATGTGCCGGCTGGTGCCAACCAAATAAAAGCTGTGCAGAATACAGAGAAACGATGCAGCAGGCCAAGCAGCTTCTGCAAGGAAACTATAAAACAGTAGCAGAACAGATCCGGCAGCAAATGCTGTCAGCGGCAGACAATTTGGAATTTGAATTGGCTGCCAACCTCCGGGATCGGCTCAATGCCGTTGAGAATCTGGGACAGAAGCAGCTGGTGACGGCAGGTACCTTGGCTGATACCGACGTAATTGGTTATGGGGAAACAGAGGCAAAAGCCTGTTTTGCGGTGCTCCACTTCTCTGGCGGCAATCTGCTGGATAAGGAATATGAAGTATTCCCCAGACCGGATGAAAAAACGGAAGCGGTATCCAGTCTGATGAAGCAGTTCTATCTGAGCCGAGGATTGACACCTAAGCGTATCCTATTGCCCTTTGACTTAGAAGACAGCGAATTGTTCGCCCAGCTTTTGGAACAGCAGTACAAACGCCGCCCCAAGCTGCATGTTCCTCAGAGAGGAGATAATCTTCGTCTCGTGGAACTTGCCTGCAAAAATGCCTTTGAAGAAGCCCAGCGGGTGACCGGCAAAGAAGAGCGGGTCAACGCTACGTTAGAGCTGCTGGGGAAAATGCTTGCCATGGAACCTCCGTGCCGCATAGAGTCGTTCGACATTTCCAATATTTCCGGGACGGATATCGTGGCCAGTATGGTTGTCTTTGCGGATGGCAAACCAAGAAAAAGTGATTATAAGCGCTTTAAACTGGAAGGACTTTCCAATCAGGATGATTACGCTTCTATGCATCAGGTAGTAAAACGACGTTTTGCCCACCTGAAAGCTGGTGACAAGGGATTCAGTGACCCACCAGATCTGCTGCTGATTGATGGTGGTGTCAATCACGCCAAAACCGCTGTAGCTGCTTTGCAGGAACTGGAATTGCAATTCCCGGTATATGG
>CALXFP010000231.1 GCA_944387615.1 uncultured Oscillospiraceae bacterium
ATCCGGTGGTGATTTGTGCTCAACTTCCGCAGTCAGCGTTGGAGAATATCAGGAATTTTTCTCCCGGTATTCCGGAAACTACGACGGTATTCTCCAGATTTGCATCGGCTCAGGTTTCTCTGCCAGCTATCAGAATGCCTGTCTCGCTGCTGAGGATTTCCCCAATGTCCGGGTCATTGATTCCCAGAATCTGACGGTTGGACAAGGTTTTCTTGCTTTGAAGGCTTTCGCTCTGGCGGAAACCGCCAGTTCTCTGGACGATCTGGCAGAGTCTGTACGTCAATATGCAAGCCGGGTGGAAACCAGCTTCGTCGTGGACAAATTGGACTACCTGGCCAAGGGTGGACGCTGCTCCTCTGCTGCCGCTCTGGGCGCAAACCTGCTGAGCCTGAAGCCCTGCATTGAACTGGTGAATAACAAGCTCAGCGTTGGAAAGAAATATCGCGGTAATTTTACCAAGTGTCTGTCTTCCTATATTCGGGATCGGCTGGATGGTCGGGATGATATCGACCAGGAGACGCTATTTGTAGTGAAGACTGTGGTTTCTGACGAAAGCTACCAGGCCGTCATGGAGGCAGTTCACAGCTACGGTCATTTTACCAATATCATAGAGGCCACCGCAGGGTGCACCATTTCCTGCCACTGCGGCCCCGGAACTTTGGGCATTATTTTCCTGCGCAAATAAGGTATCCTACAGAAAATCGCCGGATATTCCGGCGATTTTTCTTGAATTTCGATGGTTTTGTGATATACTATGGCGGTAGGATTTTGACGAGGTGCGTCCCATATGGATTATATTGTTCTGTTAGATTTGGCAACCGACCTTGGTTATGAGCTGGCCATGAGCGGAGCGGAAACCTTCCGAATTGAAGAAAGTATCAGCCGGATTCTTTCGGCCTATGGTTTGCAGGCAGAAGTTTTTGCCATTCCCAACTATCTGGTGGTCAGCATTCTGACAGAAGACGGCTACCCTATTACCCGCATGCGGCGAATCGGCGCCCATGGCAACGATTTGGATGCGGTGGAGAAATTCAGCGGTTTGAGCCGGGATCTCTGCAGCCGGAAGCCGGAACCCAAAGAAGCCGTACAGTGGTTTGAAACAATCCGCAGCGGTTTGATTTCCTACTCCAAACTGGGACAATCCATCGGTCACTTTCTGGGTGCAGCTGGCTTTGGCCTGTTCTTTGGCGGCGGTTGGCTCGATGGTCTGTGCGCAGGTATTTGCGGCGTGGCAGCCGGATACGCCGGCCAGCGGATGGAGCAGTGGAAGGCAAATGCCTTCTTCCGCACCATCGCCTCTTCCTTCCTTCTGGCATTGCTTGCCTATATCATGGGTGCTTTGGGTATTGCGACAAACCCAGACGCGGTTACCATCGGCGCTTTGATGCAGCTGGTTCCCGGGCTTCTGTTTACCAATGCCATGCGGGATATGATTTATGGCGACACCAATTCCGGCATCAACCGAATCGTACAAGTATTTCTGATTGCCGCCGCCATAGCCCTGGGCACTGCTGGCGCCTGGCAAATTGCAGACGCTCTCTGGGGTACGCCGGTATCCGCTCCCGCAATCGATTATTCGATCGGTGCTGCTTGTCTGTTTGCCTTCATTGGGTGTATCGGTTTTTCCATTCTGTTCAACATCCACGGCCCTGGCGGCATCTTGTGCGCTCTGGGCGGACTTTTGGCCTGGGCGGTGTATGAGATTTCCATGGCCTGCGGAACAACCGACATTCTTGCTTATTTCTTCTCCGCACTTTTCTCCTCTGTCTATTCGGAGATTATGGCAAGAATCCGGAAATACCCGGCAATTTCCTATCTGGTTGTTTCGATCTTCCCCATGATCCCCGGTGCCGGTGTTTACTATACCATGAATTATGCCGTCCGGGGTGACATGGAGATGTTCGCCTCCCAGGGAATGCACACCGCTGCCATTGCAGGAATTATGGCAGTAGGAATCCTGTTGGGTTCTTCCACGTTTCGGATGTACACCTATTGGAAAGTGCATCAGAAAAAATGCGCTTAATGCAGTTGGTCAATTGCCTTCTGCAGATGCTGGTAAAATTGCCCGATATGGACACCATCTACCATTCTGTGGTTCACCTCCACAGATATTCCCAGTGTTTTCTGCTCCCCATCTGAGACAAATTTTCCCCAGGTAATTCTGGGGATGGTATCGTCCGGGTCCAGGTCTCGCTCATTGGTGCATCCGGTCAGATCCACCCAGGGCAGGCAGGAAATATAGATCAGCTGGTTTGTTTCCGCGCTTTGATCCAGCAATCCAGTTTGGGCCATGCTTTTTTCTCTTGCAGCATGGCAAAATTCCTCCATAGTACCTTCACAGGCCATAGTGACGATATGAAACAAATCACTGCCTTTTTCATATCCGTAAAGCTGGGAATACGCCGCTCCAGCAGACCGACCTTTCCTTCCTCAAGAACGTAGAGGAAATTCTCAACCCGGTTGATTGCCTGTGTAACCAAATAAGTCAGGCTGTAATAGAAGGAAATTCCTCTCGCCTTTGTATAATCGTACAGATTGGTTACATCCACCCGAAATGTAGTGCTGTAGAACGGGTTGGAAACACCGGAAAATAAGGCAAAATGTTCGGCCCGGGGCCATGTATTCTGGTCAATCCACTGCATAACCTTCCTCCTTATAGAAATTTTTTATAGTTTATCACAGATAGCAACAAGTCAAAACCTCCGGCTAAGCCGGAGGCTTGACTAAGCCCTAGAAGAGCTTTTTACTGGCCTCACCCCTAAAGGGGCCCCGAAAGTTTGCCGACCGCATTCTCTTTTCGGGCTGCCCCTGAAGGGGCTTTCTTTATGCCTTCTGGTTCGCGCTACCCGTAAACGGGTCGACATACTCCTTGATGCTCATTTGGTCGGCTATCTGATCCTCACGAAGCTGATTCTGAATATACTCTTTTATCTGCTTTTTATTTCTCCATACCGTATCCACATAGTAACCTCTGGCCCAGAAATGTCTATTGCCATACTTATATTTTAAGTTTGCATGGCGATCGAATATCATCAGG
>CALXFP010000232.1 GCA_944387615.1 uncultured Oscillospiraceae bacterium
GCCGCCTCGGAAGTTGCCTCATAGGTCAGGCGGCTGACCCGGGTCAATCCGTCCGGCTGCTGGGACAGCCGCACCCGAATCAGGAATTTACCATGCTCGGGACAAGCCGCCAGATCCATATACCGATGTCCCGGCTGGGCAAACCATCGAGACCCCAGCATTCTGCCCCCGCAAATGGGGCATTTGTTTTCTTCCCCGGCCATTGCGCTCAGGGCTGCGCGCTTATCTGCGTAGTCATAATACACCTTCCGGGCAATGCAGCCGGGAAGCTCCGCACCATGGAAACCATTTTCGTGGCTCTTCAGGGCTTCGTCATACTCCCGGGCACCCTTCTGCAAATCCAGTCGGGCGCAGATCAGCGCCGTATGGTAGGCATCTCCCAGCGCATCATGGGCAGGCCGGGTGGCCTGGATTTCAAACATCTCCATGGCGGTTTTCAGTGCCTTCTGGGCATTGGAGCCATCCGTCTGGGCATTGAAAATCATCTGGGCATTATACCAGCGATGGGTAAAATCCGTATCCAGGTCAAACAGTTCCAGATTTTCCCGCAAAATGCCGATGTCGTCAAAGCCCCAGGTCAGAAATACGATATCTTCCCCGCACCACTGGCGGAACTGCTCCATGGCTTCCGGGAAAGGCACGCCCTCTTCCCGAAGGCGGGCTTCCTTAATTCCCGTCAGCTTGCTGACCCGGCGGTTCAGGTGGCGATAGTATTTAGGCTTAATCAGAATCTGGAACTCATCTGCCACGGTCTGCTCCTGGGTCAGCCGCACCGCACCAATCTGGATGATTTCCCCCCGGATGGAAACCGGCAGGACTTTCTTTGCCGACGGTGACCCGGGCCAGGGTTGATTCCATTCCATATCCAGCACAATATAATCCATTGCAACAACCTCTGTGTTCATTTTATCCTTTTAAGTATCATACCACATTCCACCGTCTTCTGTAAACAGGAAGTTATGGATACCGCAATTGAGCGCCGTTTTTCTGGAAGTTTTCCAGTTACGCCGGCCTTCTTTCAGCAAAAAGCACCCGCACTGGGCGGGTGCTTTTCTGTACTGTTCAAGTAGACTCCGTGGGCTGCGTCGTCTCTTCTGTGGTGGGTGGTGTAGTCGGCTCCGTCGGGGGTGTGTAAGGAATCGTTTCGTTTTGTACATCCCCACAGTGTTCACAGCTTCTGTGCTTTGAGCCCGGAGCCTGGGGCGTCGGGTCACTGTCAACTACCCAATTGCCATACTTATGACCCAAAGCAGGCTTGTCGTTGCCAATGTAACTATAGTTACATTTGGTACAGGTATAGGTGGTAAAGCCGCCTGTTGTACAGGTTGGCTCCGTCACCGTTTGGGTATACTCATGCTTACACTCAACGGGAATTACCCCTTTTTCCGTCACACCGCAAACCGTGCAGGTATGCTGTTTCTCACCCGGCTCAGTTTCGGTAGCCGGTTTGGTGGTTTCCCACTCTCCCCAGGCATGTCCTTTGGCAGGTACCTTGTCATCCACATGAGAGTGACCGCAGGCGCAGGTGTAGGTGGTATAGCCTTCTGCTGTGCAGGTAGGATCCGTCACAACCGCCGTATACTGATGGTCATGCTCCGTCGGCTCTGTACCAGGTTCAATGGGTTCCTCCTGGACCGCAGCGCATACCTTGCAGGTACGGCGCTTGAGGCCGGATTCGGTTTCTGTTGCATCTTTAATCGTTTCCCAGTCCGACCAGCTATGGCCCAATGCCGGCACCATATTGCTGTTGTAACTGTAGCCGCACTGGCAGGTATAGGTGGTAAAACCGTCAGTGGTGCAGGTAGGAGCTGTCACCGTCTTGCTGTATTGGTGGGTATGCTCCGTAGGTGTAGTCAGTTCCTGTGTCGGCTCTGTTTCGGTTTGCGGTTGGGTTGTCTCTTCCGTCTCGGAGGGGTCCGTCTGCTTGTGAGGCTGAGACATCTGCTGGGTCTCGGTAGGCATGGTATCAACCGGGGCCGTACTTTCTTGTGATGCCTCCCCACGAACACATCCGCTGAGCAGCAGCACTGCCAGAAGGACGGACAGGATCACTTGATATGTCTTCTTCATAAAGGATGTCCTTTCTCGGGAACACGGTTTGGCTTGCGGAAATTAAATCACACCTTGCGATGGCCATAGACAAAATCACAACAGCCGTTAAGATACCGGCCCATTGGATTTGTCAGTTGTCACAGAAAGGCCATTTCAGCACTTTGCACAAGGATTATTGAAAAAAATAAATATTTTCCATCAAAATTTCGCCAATTACCAGATTCTTTGCGTAATTATACTACATCTGCATAGCAAATGTCAATGCGTAAGGAAGCCGGTAAATCTTAGGAATTATTTAAGGTTATGAAGAGTCGTTTTTTGATTACCAAGGCAATCCCTGGGCGGATTTTTACTCCATTTTCGCCTGGGTGTGTCAGGCTTTGTGTTGATGTGAGCATATCATACAGCAAAAACCATGGGTAATCAGTAATTAAATTTTTTGTAAAAAAATTATGACCGCCAAATTCCCCCAAAAAATACGGCCCGCCCGAAGGCAGACCGTTACGAAACAGTACCACTGTTACAGGTCGGCATATCCAAACGGTTCTGCCGACCTGTATTTTTCTCTACAATAATGTCATTACAGCAGCAATGCAAAGATACCACCATCAAACACGACATCCTCGCCATGCTCATCTTTATAAAATGACACCTTTTCCGTTTCTGTCAATGAAAAGCCCAATGCTTTCAGGAACGTGACCGAAGGTTCATTCTGAAGTGCTGTACCTGCTGTAAGCCTGTAACCCCCAACTTCCGCATATAATCCAACAGTGCCAAGTGACTTTCGTTGGCATAGCCTTTCCCATGGAATGCTGAATGGAAACAATAGCCCATCTCATATCCATTTTCCCTAATATTGAAGGCGCTATATCCAATCACTGTTCCATTCAAACAAATGGCAAAAAACATATGCTCAGTGCCTCTGTTTGCTGCCGCCCACTTGGATATTCTTTCGCGGACAGCCCCATCATCCGTATCATGAGGCCGATCATACTTAGAAAAGGCGGAATTATGAAAGTCTATCCAAATTTCCTTTATGCTTTTCCAATCATCTGCTGTGACCGGTCGGATGGTCAGTCTTTGTGTTTTCAGTACCATCTTGCTCCTCGTGCTTCCTGTAAAAGACAGAGTGTAAGCTTATCTCCCCTATTCTAATTCCAGATGATTTCTCTTCAGCGCGGAGTGGATGGCCAGGGCCAGAATGGGTGCACAGATGATGGCGATCACCGCATTGAAAACGGTGGCAGGCAGCTTTCCCACCAGCGTCAGTGCAGCCGCCTGGGGAACCAGTCCCTCTTTAAACATACCGTTATAGAAAAAGCTCTTCGCCAGATACAGCGCCGCGTACACCAGGGCTCCCGTAGTAGTTGCCAGGGTTGCCCGGCCATAATGCCAGCCCTTTTTCCCATACCAGAACACCAGTCCCGCTGCCAAACCATAAGCACCCTTGGTCAAAAAGGTAATCCAGCACTCGTCAATGTACATGGACAAAATGTCATAAATCGCCGAACCCAGACCGGCTGCCAGACCACCCAGCCAAGGCCCCAGCAAAATACCGGACAAGGCGCAGAAAATGTTGCCCAGGTGAAAAGCCGTAGTGCCCCCGATGCTCAGCGGCAGCACAATCCGCATGGCAGAACCTACCATGGTCAGCGCCGCCATCAGCGCCGTCATAACGATTGCTTTGGTGGAAAGTGACTGTTTCTTTTCCATAACACAATACCTCCCGAACTTTTTATGCTATTATATCGGTATCTGGTAATAATTATAGTGCCAAAGTTAAATTATAAAATAAGGCCAGTTCAACACAATGAACAGGAAAAAAGAAAAAATGTATCGAATTAAACTGAAAAGCGGAAAAAGACTATACAGATATACAAAATGATGTTACAATACAAATAGCAAGCATTAAACTGCGTCATTACGAAAGGGGTACTCATCCATGAGACTGATTCGCGCAAAAGACTATAACGACGTCAGCCGGAAGGCTGCCAACATCATTGCCGCTCAGATTTATCTGAAGCCCGACTGTGTTCTGGGTCTGGCTACCGGCAGCAGCCCTGTGGGCACTTACAAGGAGCTCATCGCCAAGTACGAGTCCGGCGATCTTGACTTCTCTCAGGTCAAGACTGTGAACCTGGATGAGTATGTGGGTCTGACCAAGGACCACGACCAGAGCTACGCTTACTTCATGCGCAGCAACCTGTTCGATCATGTGAACATTGACCAGAACAACTGCAACATCCCCAACGGTATGAATCCGAATGCCGAGGCTGAGTGCGCCCGGTACGACGCTGTGATCGATGCCTTCGGCGGCGCTGACCTGCAGCTGCTGGGCCTGGGCCCCAACGGTCACATCGGTTTTAACGAGCCCGCCGACGAGTTCGTCAAGGGCACCAACAAGGTCGCTCTGACCAAGTCCACCATCGACGCCAACGCCCGTTTCTTTGCCACCCGGGACGACGTTCCCACCCACGCCTACACCATGGGCATCGGCTCCATCATGA
>CALXFP010000233.1 GCA_944387615.1 uncultured Oscillospiraceae bacterium
ACAGCCGTTGCCTGGAACGGGACAGCCTTTACACAGAGGGGAATGCATGCAGACCGGCGGCTCCGCAGGAGGCGGTGGGTTGGCGTAGTGCTGTCCCTGCTGAAAATACCGGTACTTTTTCTTTCTGCTCTCTTTTTCCTCGGAAATAAAATCTCTTCCTTTCCTGGGGATGGATTCCAACATCCAGCCCGAAAATTAAAAAGCCGGAATTTCTCAGAGCGACCTGCTCCGAAAAATTCCGGCTAATTTTTTCTGATTCAATTGATAACTTTCTGAAAACTTCCTCAAAGCAAAAAAACACTCTCTTGAAAATTTCCTTAGAAAACTCAAAAGGGTGCTGCCGGCGCCAGTCAAATTGGTTCTAATTCGTGGAAAACTCGCAGGAAATCTTCCAGGCAGGCGAATGCGTCTATAAAACACACTAAATTCATGTTTATATTTTACCCACAAATCCAGAACTATTATATCATCGAAAGTGTCTAAAGAGTAAAGAAAACACTTTAGATACAGCTTTGGCAAGTTGCATCTAAAGTGTCCCGTAAATATGTCTTGAACGTACTGTTTAGTTGTTGCGTTCTTTTTCCACTTAATTTAGGAAATTGGGGAAAATCCTACTGCAAATCAGGCCATATCACCAAAATTCACCCGTCCCTTCTAACGGCATCCCGGAAGCCATGGAACGTTCCATCTGGGCTTTCTCTAGTGTAAAAATGACTCTTTATGTCGAACAAGATTTTCAGAGATACCTTGACGCTTCCTAAGAGATGTAATCTCTTCCCTCAACTTTGCATTTTCTTCTTACAAACCCAGTGTCTGTGCACTTAAATCCACCAGCTTCAGATACAGCTCAATATTATCTGCTTGCTGTACAGCTTTTGCTATGTCTTTCATCCCTTCATAAGTGCAAAAGCCGCCTGCCAGCTTTCACCCATGCAGGCAAGGTGCAACCCTTCATGCCCGGTGTTGCCCATGATATCCCGCAAGTCCAGCAGAAGCGCCTTGCGCAGGTATTTCCAGCCTTTCTGATCAAACCCATTTTGAAGCGCAAACAGAGCGTGGCTGGCAAAACTCAACGTGGAGTCATGCAGGCAGATTGGCTCAAAATCCTCCCAGGCTTCTTGCTTTTGCTTCCGTGTGAACAAATCAGGCATCCGACTCATCAGGAGCAAAACATCGGCCTGTTTGATAACCTGATAGCGTTGAAGCCGGTCAAAGCAAATATGGTGATAGCTCGCGCCCTCATCAGGTTTGATATTCTCTATATCCACCGGCTCCAGCAAATGCAGTGTTTCATCCTGGCGGAGTCTTCCTGTTACGGGATCGTGGGGCCATTTAATTGCACTACGGATTACTGCCATATGATCCATTTCTTCCTGGGTAATACCAAGTGCGTGATACCGTTCCGGCCGCTTCATCTTGAGATCTTTTGCAGCCTGAATGGCCAAATCCAGATTGTGCTGCACCATTACATTGGTAAACAGGTTGTTATTGGTGATACCGCAGTATTCATCCGGACCTTTGCAGAACAGCAGATCCACTTCTCCTGTTTCCGGGCGGTAAGTATATCTGCTGATCCAGAAGCGCGCGGTTTCCACAAACACCTCCGCCGCCCGGTCCAGATAAAACGCCTCATCCCCGGATTTTTTGCAATATGCGTCCAATGCATAGGCTACATCGGCGGTAATATGCAATTCACTGCATCCAATATCCCAGGTTTCACACTGTTCGCTTCCGTCCAGTGCAGCCATCCAGGGATAGCGTGCCCCCAGTGTATTCATATCTTTCGAATGCTTCTTGGCTGCAGCCAGGGAACGCACACGATACTCACATAGATTCTTGGCCGCTTCCAGGTCATGCTCCAAAAAGAACGGGAGCATGAACATATCCGTATCCCAAAAATAGCACCCCTTATATCGTCCGTGGCTTAGTCCTCTTGCGCCAATACTGACAGTCGGATCTTTTGCGCTGCAGCTGCCCATCAGGTGAAACATGGAGTACCGCAGACCGGTCTGCATTTCCTCATCCAAGTCAGGAATAATCAAATCGCATTTCTCCCAAGTGCTTTTCCAACACTGTTTGTGTTCTTCCAGCAGTGTGTTAAAGTCCCAATCCTGAGGGATATTTGCGATACGGGGATCTACATCTCGGGAGGTCAGAATGCAGGCTGCTTTGTCAAATCGCAGTTCCTGCCCAACCTCACCGGCAGCAGTATATGTCACCTCACTTGCGCTGCTGTGATGATAGTAGAAATCAGGGCAACAGAACTGGACATCCTGTTTGACCGTAAGATGGGAGCCCACAACATCAAAGGAGCAGCTGACCCCCTCTTGGGAAGCAGCAGTATGAATCAGCTGGGAGAGCTGAATGGTTTCTGTATTGGCCTTTGTCTGGTCATCCGGAATGGGACTATTGCAGCTACCCAGAAAAATACCGCTGGTTATGGATACTTCCATGTTCGCTTTCGGGACAAATTCAAACCGCTGCATAATCAAGGCTGGATGCTCTTTAGGAAGAAAGCGTTGATATTTCACATCCAGCATCTTTTTGCCACAGCGCAAGGTATACTCCATGGTCAGTGTTGCTGTCTTCAAATCGACAAACCGTTCAATTTCGGATGCCAGTTCTGCTTTTTCCCCATCAATACAGATGCTCTCATGCACCGGTGTCGGAAGATTCACAAAATCGGTAATCCCTGGCTTGATCTCCCCAAAAATGCCGGCTAAGTAAATCCCCTTTCGAATCGGGCGGTAGGTGGGGTCAGAGGAAACATATCCGCGAATCCCCAAACGGCCATTTCCAAGGAAAAAGATGCTCTCATAGAAGTCATCAACCCATTTCGTGCCTTTGCAGGAAACGGTCCAAGGAGTTAAGTGCAAATCATTCCGCATAAAATCCCTCCTTGTCTGCGGTTTTGATGCTGTGGCAAAGGAAGCCGGCACAAGTTGCAAATGCAGCACCTGTTGTACAAGTACCTGTTACGGGATCCACACTCTCGCAGGCAATGCCATTGTCCATTTCCAGAATTTCCAATTCCCGGAATGCCTGGGCTGCATGTCCGCTGAGCAGGCTGTTGCACAGGCTGAGAATCCAGGGATATGGGGCATGGGCGCATCCGATTTCAGCAATGGGTGAATTTGCGAAGCTGTACTCGTAATCAGGAGATCGAATCATGGATACTGTATTCTGCCAGATTTCATCCATACAATCGCAGAAGCCATAGTAAGGAAGGAGCTGAAGGCTTCCGGGCGGTTCATCATAGACATTGTGGCTGCCCTCCAGATCAATAGACCACCCGAAATAGGATTTTCCGTTGCTCTGGAACACACAGTGCTTGTAAATCGCCGCTTTGACTTCTTCGGCAGCCACCGAAAGGTGTTGGTATTTCTGCGGATACAACCTGGCCAGCGCATTCAGACTCTTCCAGACCAGAACATTGTTGTAAGTCAAATACGGATGCACAATTTCATCGTCTGTAGGCTGCAAGAAGGTTTCATACAGCGCAGTGTCCGGATGGCGCATGGAATCCAGTGTTTTGAGAATCTGGCGAATCCCATTTTGTACGTTGGCATCCTCCAGCATCTCTGCATCACCGGTTTTCGTTACATAGCTTTCCAAAGCGATGATCGGAGCCATCAGTTCGTCCAGTTCAAAGCCAGGTTCCAGAACCGTCCCATCGATATACCGGGAATGAACGCCCAGATTCTTTCTTTGGCGCCCGAAAATATAATGAAGGATTTCTCCGGCCAATTCCTGATCTGCATCCAAAATTGCAGGGAAAGCCCACAGCAGAGTATCCCGGTCCCAGTAAGCTGCACTTACATAATACCGAGTCCCCCTGCTGGTGGCGCAGACCAACTCCTCCGTGTCCAAAGTTACACCGGTGGAATAGAAAATGCAGAAGAACAGATTGGTGTTGTAGATTTCTGTCAGCTTGGGCGTATGCATTGGACATGCACGCCGGTCCAACCACACAGAGGTGCGATGATATTCCCAATCCCACCCGCGGCGAAGCATTTCCTTTGCACTGGTAGCCGCAGCTACTTCTTCGTAACCAAGGCCCCAGAAAAATACCAACTCCTTGGATTCGTTTTTTGAGATCCGATCTGTTCTGGAAAGACAATATGTAACGCTGTTATTCGACACATCAAATTCTGCGTGGATTTTTTTGTCACACATAGGCGCAAACGCAAACACAGGAACACCGCACCGGAAATCGAAAATCACACTGTCATTCCAACCACTTTCATAGCAGTGCGCCTTTCCGTCTAACTCCTTGTCTTCATTGATGCAGTGCCAGCTGCTGTCCCAACAGCCCTTGAGGCCCCATACGATCTCTGCATTTTCGGGCCCCGTAAGAGAAAGCTTTATGGCAAATCCCCGCTCTTTGATGGGAGTGAGGATCGTCATCGTAAAATCAAGCAGTCCCACCTTGGCAGAAAGCGCAGGAATCCAGTAATGTTCCCGGTTCCAGACCATGTTTGAGAGAGGAACATCGCAGTCATCTATACGAACAAACGGCACAATCAAAGGCAAGGTCTGGCCGCCTCGAACCTCAATCAAGCCTTTATGCTGCATAGACAGGTAGGTGAAGTCCTCAATTGCAGCGGTAGATTCGTTTATTTTAGGCAACGATATCATCTCATTGCCAGTAGGAATGTAGCGATCCATAGAAGCACCTCTCAGTCCAGTATTTAATCGCTTAAACGTTTTCTTTGATTCAAGTATAACAAATTTCACTTGCTTGTCAATATATTTTTTAACATTATGCTAAAAAACTATTGACAAATCCAACCCGAAACAGTATCATAAACACAGAAAGATAATTTAACCGATTAAACAGCTATGACAGAAATGAGGCCGGTATCATGGCAAGAGCAACGCTCAAAGATGTTGCCCAGAGGGCGGGAGTCACAACCGCCACTGTTTCCTACGCAATCAGCGGCAAACGTCCCATCTCCGAAGAAACGAAGCGCAGAGTCATGGAAGCGATTCAGGAACTGGATTATGTGCCTGACCTGAACGCCCGCAGTCTGAGCATGCGCGATTCCAAACTGATTGGCGTAGTGGTCCCCCAGACGGAGCCTGGTGATCGGCTGATGTTTCAGAACAGCTTTTACAGCGAAGTCCTGGGCAGCATCGAATATTACGCCCGACAGCAAGGGTACCATATTCTGATTTCCGCAACCGACGCCAATGAAAGCTACCTGACCCTCGCAAAGAAGCGGAACCTTGACGGCATTATTGTCATCGGCATGTATCCGGATGACTTTTACCAGCAGATGAAGAAAACACAGATTCCCATCGTGCTGATTGACAGTTACTGTAATGACCACTACTACCATAACATCCGGATTGATGACGCTTACGGCAGTTATCTCGCCACCCGGTATATGCTGGAGAATGGCCACGAGCATATTGCATTCTTTGCCGGACAGATGAAAGAAAACGGTGTTATGAAAAAACGCCTGCTGGGTTACCAGCAAGCGCTTAGCGAATTCAATGTTCCCTATCGCACGCAATACGTTTATGAAGGACAGATTGACTACAATAGCGGCATCCAGCTTGCGAATCAGCTGATGGCGTCCGATCTTTCGGTAACAGGCGTTGTGGCCGCTGCGGATATCCTGGCCATCGGTGCTATAAAAGGTTTCTACGAGGGCGGCAAACGAGTACCGGATGATTACTCCATCATTGGTTTTGACGATGTGGAAATTGCCCAATTCATGACACCGGGACTCACCACCGTTCGTCAGCAAATCTCCTTAAAAGGGCAGAAAGCAGTTGAATTACTGCTGAAGCATATCGAAGATCCCAGTCTTCCCAAGCAGGAAGAGATTCTCCCACTCCAACTTGTGGCGCGGGGATCGGTCAAAAAACTTAATTAAGATCCCCTGTATCACAAAGGAGGAGGTGTAAAAAAGCGGTTTGCACGCCCTCGCCAAAGTTCATGCAAACCGCAGGGAAAAGAACGAGTATGCCACTCTTTTCGCCAAACTGTATTTTAAGCGAAAAGAGCAAAAAAATCAATTACAAAATCATTGAGGAGGAAACAAAATGAAAAAAAACAGGCTTTTTTCGCTGATTGCCATGGCGCTGGCAGTTCTTATGGTATTTACAGCTTGCGGCAGCGCAGCAACCACACAGACCATCGCCACTGAAAGTAAGTCTACCGGCTCTGTTGAGACCGCTGCTGTAAATGAAGACGCCTCTTCTGCAGAGCCCGTAACCATTACTTACTGCAACTTCAACTCCTCAGGCGGCAACGAAGAAACCCTTGCCAAAATGGTGGCAGCGTTTGAAGAAGAGCATCCGAACATCAAAGTTGAAGTCGAGACGATCGGCTATGATGACTACTTCACGCAGATGCAGACCCGTGTAGCCGGCGGCACTGCCCCCGACTGCTACGAACTGAACATCGAGAACTTCGCCGCTTACGCAAACAAAGGTATTCTCGCCGAAATTACCGGCGTGGATGTCAGTGGTCTGAACGAAACTGCACTGGGAGCCTTCAATGTTGACGGCAAACAGTACGGTCTGCCCGAGAGTTTTTCCAATGTGGTCTTGATCTACAACAAGGACCTGTTTGACCAGGCCGGTGTTGCTTATCCTACCAACGACTGGACCCAGGACGATCTGCAGGCCGCTGCAGAAAAAATCCGTGCTCTGGGCGATGATATCTTCGGCATTTGGCAGCCCATCACCTATAACGAATTCTTCAAAGTCGTTGCGCAGTACGGCGGTGCCCTGCTGAACGAAGACAAGACTGAATTTACCATCAATTCCCCTGAGAACCTGGCAGCCGCCACAGCATTGGTTGACCGCGTTCTGGTCTCCAACGTCCAGCCCAATGCTGTACAGCAGGGCGGCATGGGTGACTGGGATATGTTCATGAGCGGAAGACTGGGCATGATTCCCACCGGCATCTGGGCATTCCAGACCTTCACCGATGGTTGTGATTTTGAATGGGACATCGTTGTCGAGCCCGGCAGCACCCAGAAGGCAACACACTTCTTCTCCAACTGTGTTGTTATGAATCCCGAGACCAAATACCCCACCGAAGTTGCCACCTGGCTGGCATGGCTGGCATCCTCCACCACTTCCGCAGATATCCGTCTGGAAGCCGGCTGGGACCTGCCCGCTCTGAAGGATCTGAACGCGCTGTCCTCCTATCTGGACATCACGCCCCCCGATAATCGTGAAGCTGTCTTTGAGAGCCTGGACTATCTGGTCATGCCTCCCGTTATTGAAGATTACGCTCTGATGAGCGATATCATCAGTCAGAAGCTGGCCGCAGCAGCCGATGGGACCATCACCGTCCAGGAAGCGTTGGATCAGGCACAAGCTGAGTGCGAGGCTCAGATCACGCTTGACTAACTTTCCAGTAGTGGGCCGTTGCGACAACGCAGCGGCCCCATTTTTATCCCCGGAGGTGCAAAATGAAAAAATCCAGAACAGAAAAGTCCAAACATCAGGGAAGCGGTGTATTGGTTGCCTCTCCATTTCTGCTGCCGAGTTTAATTGGTTTGATGGTCTTCAGCTTGATACCTCTGATCATTTCCGGTTTTATCAGTTTGACAAACTGGAATGGATTGGATCAGCTGATGCAGCCGGGGTTCTTTCAAGATCATTTCATCGGCCTTGACAACTATAAAACCATACTGACCACACCGGAGTTCTGGAGAACTCTTGGCAACACTGCGGAGTATATTGTGCTGTATATTCCTCTTATGTTGGCTGCTTCCCTGCTTGTTGCTTCTTTACTGAGCAGACCCCGTAAGGCGATCGGCATGTTCCGTATTGTATACTACATTCCCGTACTGACCAGTTGGGTTGCTGCATCCTTGATCTGGAAATCTGTTCTTGCACCCCAATACGGTGCATTGAATGGTATCCTGGAGATTTTTGGTATTGAGGGCCCCGGCTGGCTGTTGGATGAAAATTGGGCCATGCCCGCAATCGTGCTGGTTTCTGTTTGGAAGGACATGGGCTTCTTTGGATTGATTTTATTGTCTGGTATTATCGGCATCAACAGAACCTATTATGAGGCGGCAGACATCGACGGTGCCAACGGATGGACAAAGTTCACCAGAATTACATTGCCCCTGTTGACACCATCTATTTTCTATGTTGTGATTGTCGCCATGATCAATAGCTTCCAGTTGTTCCCCCAGATCATGATCATGACAGGAGGCGGGCCCAACGGTGCAACCCAGGTGATGGTGGAACGAATCTATCAGTACGGCTTCCGTTATTTCCGAATGGGCTATGCAGCGGCATTTTCCTGGATTCTGTTTGCCATTATTATGGTCTTTACCGCAATTCAGATGAAGGGGCAGAAAAGGTGGGTGCACTATGACGACTAAGAAAAAGCTCGGAACCCTTAGCTTTTATGTGGTAGCCATCCTGCTGGCTGTCGTTGCGTTAATACCGTTCCTGTGGATGATTTCCACATCCTTCAAAAGCCGGGGTGCGTTGATGTCGATTCCCATCCAATGGATTCCGGAGAATCCCACTTGGGACGCTTATATCAAGGTGTTCTCCAAGTTTCCTTTCGCCAAAACCATTGGAAATTCTCTGTTTATTTCCATCAGCTATACCTTCCTCACATTGCTTTCCTCTGCAATGGCAGCATTTGCTTTTGCCAAACTGCGGTTTCCGGGCAATCAGCTCCTGTTGGGCGGATATCTTGCCACCATGATGATTCCAACGCAAGTCACCATGATTCCGTTGTTCGTGGTAATGAATCGGATGGGTTTATCAGACACCTACGCCAGTGTCATCATGCCCTCGATTTTCCGCCCCTTCGCCGTCTTTATGCTGGTACAGCAAATGCGAACCATTCCCAATGATTTTTTGGATGCAGCAAGAATTGATGGAGCAAATGTATTCCAGGTATTTGTGCGTGTCGCCCTTCCGCTGTGCATTCCCAGCCTTGCGACGCTCTCCATCACTACCTTCATGGAGTCTTGGAATGATTATCTGTGGCCGCTGCTAATGCTCAGCGATAAGAACAAAATGACGTTGCCAATCGCACTTTCTACGCTGAATGGACAATACGCAACCGAGTACAATGTTTTAATGGCCGGCAGCTTGATTTCCATGATTCCTATCATCGTTATTTATGTGATTGCCCAAAAGCAATTTAAGTATGGCATGATGGCAGGCGGCATCAAAGGGTGAAAATAATGAAACGAATTTCGTACAATGTCAAAGAACTGTCTTTTGAAAATGCAAATCTTCATCGCAATGGGGAAACTCTGACGATTGAGCTCCCCTATTCCGGTGCCTACGGCATGGGCGAAAAATACGACCGTCTCAATCAAAAGGGCAAGACTGTAATAAACCAGGTAACAGAAAAGTTCTGCTTTCAAGGTGACAAAACCTATTGTGCAGTTCCTTTTTTCTGGACAGATACTGGTTTCGGACTATATGTGGATACCTGTTCGGTCACAGCCTTTCAATTTCTTGACAACTGCATCCAGGTTACACTGCCCGAAACCGCAGATGTTGTTCTCTTTTCCGGTACACCAGAACAGATA
Organism: uncultured Oscillospiraceae bacterium; assembly: GCA_944387615.1. Lineage (GTDB taxonomy): Bacteria > Bacillota > Clostridia > Oscillospirales > Oscillospiraceae > Faecousia. The sequence goes on from CALXFP010000233.1 coordinate 9,540, forward strand.
ATCCGAGAATATATGGCTCTGTTCGGTCCGGCAGTGCTCCCTCCTGAATGGACTATGGGCATCTGGATCTCTGCCAACCGATGGAACTGCCAGAAGGATGTAGAAGAAACTCTGGCCAAGCTTAAGAAATATGACTTCCCAGCCGATGTTATGGTTCTGGAAGCATGGAGCGATGAGGCTACTTTCTATATTTGGAACGGTGCGAAATACATGCCCGTCCCCGACGGCAAGCCCCTGAAATACGAGGATTTTGATTTCTCCGGAACTCCATGGCCAGATCCGGCCCAAATGATCCGGCAGATCCATGATAACGGGCTGAAACTTCTTCTGTGGCAGGTTCCGGTTTACAAAAAACAGGGTGACGAGGAAATTCAGAACGTACAGAATGACCTGGATCGAAAGGATGCCGCCCTTCGCAAACTCTGTGTTACCATGCCTGGCGGAACGCCTTACACCATCCCCAAAGGCAACTGGTTTCCAGAGTCTATGGTACCAGACTTCACCAATCCTCAAACGCTCCAATGCTGGTTTGGAAAGCGGCAGTATCTTCTGGATATTGGTGTTGACGGCTTTAAAACCGACGGCGGCGAATTTATTCACAGTGACGATTCCCGGTTTTATGATGGAACTACCGGCAAAGAGGGGGTCAACCGCTATGCCAGAGACTACACGGAAAGTTACCGTGACTTTGTTGGAAGCAATGGGGTAATATTTAGTCGTGCCGGTTTTTCCGGCCAGCATACCGTGCCCTGCCACTGGGCCGGCGATCAGCAGTCTCAAAATGCAGAATTAGCAAGCGTTCTGAAAGCTGGTCTTTCTGCCGCTGCCACCGGTATGATCTTCTGGGGATTTGATCTTGCAGGCTTTGCGGGTCCCCTGCCCAGCCTGGATTTGTACCGCAGAGCAACACAAATGGCGTGCTTCTGCCCGATTATGCAGTGGCACTCCGAGCCTGACGGCGGACAGTTCCGGGAACTGATGCCAGGTGCCGAAGGCAACAACGAACGCAGTCCATGGAACATGGCGGAAAGTTATTCTGCTCCTGGCTTTATGGAAGAGATGCGATATTGGCATAAGCTTCACGAGAAGCTGCGGCCTTATCTTTGGAAGACAGCACAGGAATGTGTCCGGAACAGCAAACCATTTATGCGCCCGCTTGTTTATGAATGGCCAAACGATATGAACGCCATCAACTGCGAGGATGCGTATCTGTTGGGAGATGACCTGTTGGTTGCCCCATTGCTCCAGGAAAATGCAGTTTCTCGGGAAGTATACCTTCCCGAAGGCACGTGGAGCGACTTCTTTGACGGCACACAGTACACCGGTGGGCAAAGAATCATTGCCGGAAAGAACGGAAAGCTGCCGGTGTTTGCAAGAAACGGATTTGAGTTATAATTATGAATAACATTTACGCAATTATCTTTGATCTGGACGGCGTAATTTGCAGCACGGACCAGTATCATTATCTGGCCTGGAAGGCTCTGGCGGATCGTCTGGGGATTTACTTTGATGAGGAAATAAACGGACAGCTTCGGGGCGTTAGCCGGATGGAAAGCCTGGAGATTGTGTTAGGCAAGCACAGTTCCGATTATTCAGCAGAAGAGAAAATGGCCCTGGCTGCTGAGAAAAATGAAATCTACAAAAGTTATCTCGCTTCCATAACTCCTGGTGATCTTTCCAAAGAAGTACGGATGACACTCCATACCCTACGCCAGCGCGGCTACCTTCTGGCAATCGGCTCGTCCAGCAAGAACACCAAGCAAATTCTGACTCAGCTGGGATTGGGTCAATTCTTCGACGCCATTGCTGACGGCACGATGATTACCAAATCCAAACCAGATCCCGAAGTGTTCTTGTTAGCAGCATCCATGTTGGGAGTATCTCCAGAAAATGCAATTGTGATTGAAGATGCCGAATCTGGCATCCGAGCAGCCAAGGCAGGTCGCTTTCGAGCCATCGGGATTAAGTCGGATGGCAACGATCCGGACTCCGATATCACAATCAAAAGCCTGAAAAATCTCATCGATATATTATAATTTCTCTGCTGCTATATATTTGAACAGGTCAAGACCATCGGCTAAGCTGGTGGCTTGCACGGGTCCTAAAAGAACCTAATACAGCCACGCCTTAAAGCACACGAAAGATTCGCCAACCGCTATTTTTTCCGGCTGCCCCCTCCTACCGGGGGCGGCTTTTTATTTACCTTTGCTTACCGGCTCAGCCGTAAACGAGTCGGTAAATTCCTTAGTCAGCAAACCAGTTAATGCTCTATCATGGGAGGTCTTTCATTTCTGCCCATAAGCAGAACTTTTTTCCGGCACACTCGCATAGCGGGTGGTTGCCTTTCTACGAATCTGGCCCCCGAAGCCAGTTCGGCATCGGGGGCCATGGTTAGCTGTTTGGTGTTTGCTCACTGGGTATCTGTTGCTTCTTCCTCCTTGCGGCGGCGCCACAGCAGCCAGAACAGCCACAGAATCATTGCCAACAGGAGCAGGAGCAGCAGGCCCTGCATTGGCTGGGACATGTCATCCTTGCCCTGCTCGTTCTGTATAGGCTCCTTGTCCACAATGGCCGGCTCCAGTTCAATTTGCAGCACTTCTTCCAGCTTCTTCCACTTGGGCTGGGTGCTTTCGTGACGGCCATAGGAATTGATTACGTAGATCCACGGGAGACCAGCACTCAGGTCCACCTTGCCCCATACACGGATATTCAGCGGGTTATTCCAGGTGCCAATGTATCCGCCTGCTAGGATGGTGAGTGTCTCGGCAATGATAGCATCAGATGTTCCCTTGTCAGTGACAGAACCGTTGGTACGGATAAACACTTCCTTGTCGGCCACGATGATATCCACCACCACATCGCCTTCACTCTGCAGGTAGATGCTTCTTCCCCAGGCGCTGACTTCACCAGTTTCAATGCGGATGGGAGCTTCCGTACTGGCTATATTACCTTCGGCCCTCAACTCCGCATTGTCGGCCAGAACCTTGTCATCTTCGCCACGACCCGCAGTGATGTTGCCTTCGCTGACAATGCTTGCTGTCTCCGTGGCTACGATTTGGCCCAGCTCGGTGTCCGTATGGTTGTGGATGTAGACATTGCGGCCCATGGCCGAAATGCGGTCCGCCATAGTCTCAATGGGGCGGTACCTGGTTCCGGTATCACCGTCGGTGCTGTTGAGCACCAGGTGCGGTGCAGTGAAATCCAGACCATTCCATTCGGGGGCCGTGCTGCCTGTGGGAGCAATACCGCCTACCGTGTGGATGACGATGGATTCTGCTGCCTGGATGGGAGCGATATGCAGCGGCTGGTGAGAAGGACTCTCCAACCAGACTTCCTGCAACATTCTACCCTCACCTGCTGCAACGGTCAGCACGCCGCCTACATTCACGCCCACGGCATTGTCAGCTGCACCCACACTGCCGCCATTTATCAACAGAATGTCCAGGTTGCCGCCAGAGGTGATGGAGGCGTCCGAAGCACCTTCCAGTGCCTTCTGCGCATTCTCCACCGCCTTGCGGGCCACGTCGGTTTCCTTTCTTGCCT
>CALXFP010000234.1 GCA_944387615.1 uncultured Oscillospiraceae bacterium
CGTTACATAGAAAAGCAGGCAATGGATTTGCGAATCTCAAAGTCAGAAATGGCAGAAAATATCATTCGGACATATAAAGGATGAACACAACAGCCTTCACAGAACAAACTTTCCATAGCAATGGTTATTTTTCGGGAGTAACAAATTCACAGGCCGCATGCTGACTGGATGCATCCAATATCAAAGCACCTTTTTCCCAGAGTCGAACTTGTATTTCTGCGTTGCAGCATTCTCGAATGGTATCGGACATTTGGCCAAGTTTCGGCGCATAAAGCAGGTGGCCAGAAGGCGATGGTTTCAGGTCAATTTCCAGCAGAGATTGCCCCTGGGCCAAACGGATATGCTCTTTACTGGATACAAGAATCCGCGCACCATCGTATGTGGCAAACCGATAGTGCTTACCATCCAGTACGATTGCGCAGATGCAGCCCCGGAAACGAATGCCATAGAAGGGAATCCGGGCAATGGACACCATAATGGAGCAGGGGAAGGGAAAATCGCTGCACTGTACCCACTGGTAGGCACGGGGAAAAGACGTGCCGCTGTCTTTTTCAATATACCCCATGCCTCCATCAAAATGGTACATCTGCCCATCCAGGCAAAGGGAGCCGTATAGAGAATGGCTCATGCTGATGATGCTATGACGGCATTCCATTGGGAAGAAACGGAATGGCCCCATAATATCGGATTTCAGGGGAGTCAGTGCTGCGTAGGTAATTTCGCCATGAACACCTGGTAAGTCCACCTTACACCCGGCAGAAGAAAAAATACAGTTTCCTACCTGAATGCATCCATCCTGATGTGTTAGCTCTGGCATTGCAAAAAAACGGGAACCAGTGGGTGCAATCATCTGCACAAAGGCACCACTATCTGCTTTGCCGGGAATAAAGGCAATCATGTCATCACCTTTTTGGTGCTTAAAATACCATCCTTCAAAATATGGCTTCTCCATACTGCTGCCTCCTGGATTGGGGAATACCAAAGTATAGCCAGATCTGCCAGGAGTTCATACAAAACAGATATAGAAAACTGCCATTGCAGAAAGCCTGAAAAGGCAGCTGCAATGGCAGTTTTGGGTTTATTCATAAAGCAGAGCTTCCTGCTTTGTCGTGTGTACTGTTCCGAAGGGGTGCTGGGGCGGGGCGTAAATGGAGTAGAGTTTCAATGGTTTGGAGCCAATATTTTTTACATTGTGCCAGGTGCACGCTGGGATGACAATGGCATGGCCTGCACATGCCCGTCGCTGAAGAGTAAGGGAACGGGAGTCCTTCCCCATTTGAACCAGAGCGCAGCCATCTTCGATGCGCAGGAACTGATCCAGGTTATCGTGCATTTCCAGCCCAATTTCTTCTCCCACCGGGATACACATCAGAGTTACCTGCAAGTGATCTCCGGTCCATAGAGCGGTGCGGAAATTCTGGTTATGATTTGCAGCCTGGTGTATGTCCAACACCAAAGGATTTTTGCCGAAATCCGTTACGGGTCTGCAGCCGGATGGGCCGCATCTATTTCGGTTCATCCGCTTCACCTCCTACAAAGCCAGTATATGCAGCATTACAGGAGGTGTGCGGAAGTGGCCAGGTTATTTTCCCAGGCGCATTTTAAAATCCTGATAGCCAAAGTCGGTGAGTTTGGTAAAGACCCCATGTTCGTCCATACGCCAGATGTCAGGCAAAGGCATCCCATTGAAGGTGTTATTTTTACAGGTAGTATAAATTGCCATATCGCCAAACACCAACAAATCTCCTTCTTCCAGAGGAGCGGGGAAGGCATAATCACCAATGATATCTCCGGCAAGACAGGTAGGGCCAGCCAGACGGAAGGGAAGCCCTTGGGATGAATCTTTGCTTGCTTGATAGACCGGAGGCTGGTAAGGCATTTCCAGTACGTCTGGCATGTGGCAGGCGGCGCTGGCATCCAAAATGGCAACGTGAATTCCGCTATTCTCCACCACATCCAAAACTCGACTGACCAGATAACCGGCATTCAGCGCCACTGCTTCTCCCGGCTCCAGATAGACCTGCAGATCCCATGCGGTTTGGACATGGGAAATGGCCTGCTCCAGGCGCGCCATATCATAGTCATCTCGGGTAATATGGTGCCCTCCGCCCATATTCAGCCATTTCATCCGGGGCAGTACATCGCCAAATTTGGTTTCCACCGCTTCCAGGGTTTTCGCCAAGTCGTCAGAATTCTGCTCACATAGGGTGTGAAAATGCAGCCCGTCCAGAAGCGACAGCAAATCTTCTGTCATTTCCCGATTCCAGACTTCCCGTGTGACACCCAAACGGCTACCGGGGGAACAGGGATCATAAATGGCATGGCCTTCCTGAGTGGAACATTCAGGATTGATTCGCAGTCCCAGGCTTTTTCCTTTTGCCAGGGGGCCGAACTTTTTCAGTTGGTGAATGGAGTTGAAAACAATATGGTCGGCGTAGTTTAGTAGTTCAGTAAATTCTTCTTCCCGATAAGCACCGCAAAACACATGGACTTCCCGATTACCCATTTCCTCTCTGCCCAGGCGAGCCTCATACAGCCCGCTGGCTTCTGTGCCAGCCAGGTAGTGGGACAGCATGGGATAGAAATTGTAGTTGGAGAACGCCTTCTGCGCCAGCAGAATCTTGCAGCCGGTACGCTTCGCTAAACCAGACAAACAAGCGCCGTTGGCCTGCAAACGGGCTTCGTCAATTACATAGCAAGGAGTCGGCAGGGAAGAAAACAGAGAAGGAACGCCATAAGACGACAGCCCCCGAAAGGGGGCTGCGCTGCAATCCAAGTATCCCATCAGTCCACCAGCACCGGGCTATGGCTTTCGCTGCGGGGCAGACCGTAACGATCCAGAGCGTCCAGGAAGGGATCGGGATCAAACTCTTCCACAGTGTGTACACCGGTTTGGGTCCACTTGCCGGTGAGCAGCATCAGAGCGCCGCACATGGCAGGCACGCCAGTGGTGTAGCTGATGGCCTGACTGGCCACTTCCTTGTAGCACTCCTGGTGGTCGCAGACATTGTAGATGTAGTAGGTTTTCTCTTTGCCGTCCTTCTTGCCGGTAAAGATGCAGCCAATGTTGGTCTTGCCATGGGTGCGGGGGCCGAGACTGGCAGGATCGGGCAGCAGAGCCTTCAGGAACTTGATAGGCACAATCTGCTGGCCTTCGAATTCCACAGGGGTGGTGGACAGCATGCCCACGTTTTCCAGACACTTCATATGGGTCAGGTAGCTCTGACCAAAGGTCATAAAGAAGCGGATGCGCTTGACTTCCGGAATATTTTCTGCCAGAGATTCAATTTCCTCGTGATGAAGCAGGTACATATCCTTGGGGCCGACCTGGTCAAATTCATACTCACGCTTGATGCTCATGGCAGGAATCTCTACCCAGTGACCATCCTCCCAGTAGCTGCCGGGAGCGGAAACTTCCCGGAGGTTGACTTCGGGGTTAAAGTTGGTGGCAAAGGGATAACCATGATCACCGCCGTTACAGTCGAGAATGTCGATGGTGTCAATGGTATCAAACTCGTGTTTCTTGGCATAGGCGCAGTAGGCCTGGGTGACACCGGGATCAAAGCCGCAGCCCAGCAGGGCGATCAAGCCGGCTTTTTCGAACTTCTCCCGGTAAGCCCACTGCCAGCTGTAGTCAAAGTAGGCAGAGAACCCCTTTTCCTTGCAGCGCTTGTCATAGGCAGCACGCCAGGTGGGTTCTTCAATATCCTCCGGCTCATAGTTGGCGGTATCCATGTAGTTGACGCCGCAGGCAAGGCAGGCGTCCATGATGGTCAGGTCCTGATAGGGCAGGGCAATGTTCATTACCAGATCCGGCTGATAGGAACGAATCAGGGCAATCACCTGGTTCACATCGTCGGCATCTACCTGGGCGGTGGTGATTTTTGTAGCGGTTTTTCCAGCCAGATCGGCTGCCAGTGCATCGCACTTTTCCTTGGTGCGGCTGGCAATGCACAGCTCGGTGAAGACCTCACTGACCTGGCAGCACTTGCGGATTGCTACGGAGGCAACGCCGCCGCAGCCAATGACCAATACTTTACTCATAAATCTTCTCTCCTTTTTTAATTCTGCAAAGCAAGCAGCAGTTCCCGCAGCACCTTGCAGGCGGTGGCAGTGGAAACGCCGCTGGTATCCAACATAGGGGCCAGCTCATTCACATCGGCTGCCACAACATTTGTCCGGCAGACCAGGGAAATGGCATTTAAGAGCTGAAGGAAAGTTACGCCTCCGGCCTCCGGGGTTCCCGTTCCCGGAAACAGCGAGGGGTCCAGACAGTCCAGGTCAATGGTCAGGTAAACCGGAACCTTGTCCTGTGCCAGCCGATTAACCAGCTCTTCCAGACCGTCAAAGGTAAAGGGATGGAAATCAGTATGCTCCTTCGCAAATCGGAATTCCTCTCGGTCACCGCTGCGGATGCAGAACTGGTGAATCCGGTTATCTCCCAATAGGTCATGGCACCGACGAATAACACAGGCATGGCTAAACTCCGCTCCCAGATAGTCATTGCGCAGGTCTGCGTGAGCGTCAAAGTGGATGATGTGCAGGTCAGGGTGGTGTTTTAGTACCGCACGGACGGAACCCAGCGTTACCAGATGTTCTCCACCCAGCAGCAGGGGAAACTTCCCGTCGGACAGAATTTGCATTGCCCGGTTTTCAATATCAGACAGAGCCTTCTCCGCACTTCCGAAACACAGCTCCAAGTCGCCGCTGTCAAAAATTTCGTAATCTGTCAGATCCTTGTCCTGATAAGGGCTGTATGTTTCCAATCCAAAGCTTTCGTGGCGCATGGCGGAAGATCCAAACCGGGCGCCGGGACGGAAACTGGTAGTGGAATCAAAGGGGGCGCCAAACAGAACAATACGGGATTCTTCGTAAGTTCCGTCGCAGCCAATAAAGGTTTCAATGTTAGGTCCCATGGTTATTCAACCTCCTCCAGCATTTTTTCCAGGAAAGCGGGCAGGAAAAAGGCACCGCAGTGGAGCCGCACGGTGTAGTACTGGGTTTCCAGGTGCAAGGAAAGCCACTTTTCCCGATCAAAGTCATCAATGGGGTGGTACTTTTTGCTGGCAAAGCCAAACAGCCAGTAACCGGCAGCATAGGTGGGAATGTGGGCCTGGTAAACACGGCTGATGGGGAAGGTGCTGACGATGCGCTTGTGGCTTCTCTGCATGGCTTCTGCGTCGTGCCGGTAAAATGGACTGCCCTGCTGATTTACCAAAATACCGTCGTCCCGCAATGCATTGTAGCAAATTCCGTAGAATTCTTTGGTAAAATACCCTTCGGAAGGGCCAAAGGGATCGGTTGAGTCCACAATAATCAAATCGTACTGGGCTTTCCGGCGGCGAATAAAACGCAGGGCGTTGTCAAAGTAAATATGTACCCGTTCATCATCCAACCGGCAGGCGTTTTCCGGCAGATACTGACGGCAGGCTTCCACCACCTGGGCATCCATCTCCACCAAGTCAATGGATCGGATACAGTTGTACCGGGCAAGCTCCCGGACAACACCGCCGTCACCGGCGCCGATCACCAGAACATCCTGGACATTGGGGTGAACCGCCATGGGGACATGGGTAATCATTTCGTCGTAGATAAATTCGTCCCGTTCTGTCAGCATCACATTGCCATCCAGGGTCAGCACCCGACCGAATTCCGGGGTGTCATAAATGTCAATTTGCTGATAATCGCTTTTTTGAGAATACAGGTGACGGTTTACCCGGATGCTGTGCTTGACATCGGGAGCATGAAACTCACTGAACCACAGTTCCATCACATAACCTCCTGTTTTATTATGTTGATATGTTCAATTTCCGGGTCTTCCGGACCGGTCATGGAACAGCCCTTGGCTTTGGCATACCGGATGTAATCCAGAATTTCAGCGGTGATCCGTTCCCCCGGTGCCAGGATGGGAATTCCGGGAGGGTAGCACATGACAAATTCACTGCACACTTTGCCCACGCTTTCGTCCAGAGGGATGCTGACTTTGTCGGCATAGAATGCTTCCTGAGGGCTGGTGACTACTTCCGGGTCAATGTATTCCTGGCTCATCAAGCCGCTGCTGTCCTTTTGAAATCGGCGGCGAATCTCCGCCAGAGCACTGACCAGGCGTTCCAGTTCCTGGGGACGGTCGCCAATGGAAAGGTAAGCAAGAATGTTGCCGATATCACCAAATTCGATCTGAATGTCGTACTCATCCCGAAGCAAGTCATATACCTCAATTCCCGCCAAACCAATATCCCGGGTATGAACACTGAGCTTGGTAGGGTCAAAGTCATAGATGGAGTCGCCATTAATCAGTTCTCGGCCAAAGGCATAATAACCGCCTACAGCATTGATCTCCTCACGGCTGTATTCCGCCATAGCCACAACTTGTTTGAAAACCTCTTTGCCCCGCAAAGCCAAGTTCCGGCGGCTGATATCCAGACTGGACATCAGCAGATAGCTTGCAGAGGTGGTTTGCGTCAGGTTAATGATTTTGCGCACATGACCCTCCTGAATATTGGGGCCGATGAGCAGAAGGCTGGACTGGGTAAGACTGCCGCCGCTTTTGTGCATGGAAACTGAAGCCATATCCGCACCGGCGGCCATAGCAGAAACTGGCATATTTTCCCCAAAATAAAAATGGGTGCCATGAGCTTCATCTGCCAGACAGAACATACCGGCATCGTGGGCCATTTTTACAATGGCTCGCAGATCGCTGCAAATACCGTAGTAGGTAGGGTTGTTTACCAGTACTGCTACCGCATCGGGATGCTCGGCAATGGCCTTTGCCACTTGCTCCCGCTTCATTCCCAAGGAAATACCCAGATGGTGATCGACTTCCGGGTTGACGTACACGGGAACGGCACCGCACAGGACCAGTGCGTTGATGACGCTGCGGTGGACATTCCGGGGCAGAATGATTTTATCGCCGTACTTACAGGTGGACAACACCATGCTCTGGACGGAACTGGTGGTTCCGCCAACCATTAAAAAGGCGTGGGCAGCACCAAACGCATCGGCAGCCAGTTCTTCTGCCTGACGAATTACGGAGATAGGGTGGCAGAGATTATCCAATGGCTTCATGCTGTTGACATCAATGCTGACGCACTGCTGCCCTAGGAAAGCAGTCAGCTCAGGGTTTCCTCGTCCTCGTTTATGACCGGGAACATCAAAAGGAACCACGCGCATCTGCCGAAAAGTTTGCAGAGCTTCAAATATGGGCGCTTTGCTCTGGTCTAATTTATATGTTTTGTTCATACCCAGCACCTCGCAAATAAAAAACGCAGACTGCGAAAACACAGTCTGCGAAAAAATCAACAACCACGAACTCCGATATTTCGACAATCCACCAGGAAAAGCCCACATGTGTTCCAAATGAAAAAGCAGAAAAAACACCGGAATAGGGGGATATGGTACATAGAGTCTATATAGCAACAAAATACTTTTACTACTCTTTATTGACCGTTTCACAAGTCTGCGTCAGGACGCATTTCGGTTATAAAGTAACCAACTTATAAAATTTGAGCTTTTAACTCAATCAATAAGGCGGTAGAGCCGCCAATCGGCAGTGGACCCGGCTGTCCGTATGGCCTTAACTCCGAAAGGAGTGGTCCCAGTATTCCTCGCTAGATTACTCTATGCGGTTACTGCGAAATATAGCATATGCAGTAGGGTTTGTCAAGAGGGTTTCCAAAATTGGAAATAATCGGATAACATGGGTTAGCTGTGGGATTCTAGGAAAAACGGTCATTACAGCATCTAAAGACACTGGTGGATGCTTTGTCAATTCCCGGAAATGCCGAAGCATTGAACTTGAAGCAGAACGACTTTTTAATCAACCGTTGCCAGTGGGAATGTAGGGGCGAATAGACGCAGCCACGTTACAGATCGGCATGGTCTGCAGCCATACTCGTCCAGGACCAGTGAGGACGGTGTTGAACAATCCTTCGCCGCCCAGCAACATGTTTTTTACCCCCGGAACCTGCCGGATATCCATTTGAACGTCCGGTGTGAAGCCAGCCACATTGCCTGTATCCACGATGATTTGCTGGCCGGGTTTCAGTTCATACTCTACCAGCGCACCGTCGATTTCGACAAATGCCATACCTCTTCCGGAAAGCCGCTGCATGATGAAGCCTTCACCGCCGAAAAAACCCGCTCCCAATTTCTTGTTGAAGTGAATAGAGAGTGTTACACCGGATTCTGCCGCAAGAAAGGCACTTTTCTGCAGGATCATTTCTTGCCCAGGTGCAATGGTGATGGGCTTAATTTCTCCAGGGAAGCTGGAACCAAATGCAATCATACCAGGTCCGCCCTTGGCGGTGTATGTGTTTTGGAACATACTCTCTCCGGAGAAGGCCTTGGAAAACATTCTTCCCAGCCCCCCGCCGTGGGTTTCCATTTGCATATTCGGGCTCATCCAAACCATGGAACCTTTTTCTGTAATCATCTTCTCGCCGTTGTCCAATTCACAGACCACAACGGGAAAGTTTCCGCCTTTGATTTCATAACGCATGCACTTGCACCTCCAGATTCTGTTTTTTGGTTTTGCTGTACAAATTTATTCTACACAATATGTATGAATAAGTCCAGATGGAAATGTCGCACTAATTTATCATGGTGGATATTTGTAGAAGACCACAGTAGAATTTAGCAAAAATACAGATTGGTGAATACAATACAATATAAGCAAATAGGAGATGATGGAATGCCAATTCGTATTTTCATTGACCAAGGACACAATCCCAGCGGCCCTAATACCGGAGCAGAAGGAAATGGGCTGCGGGAACAGGATATTACATATGTGGTGGGGATGTATCTTGCGCAGATGCTGAAGCAAGACCCCAGATTTAGCGTTCGGGTATCCAGGCCAACCCCAGAAACTGTACTGGGCGTCAATAATTTAACCAGTCTGCAATCACGGGTAAACATGGCCAATTCCTGGCCGGCAGATTATTTTATCAGCATTCACTGTAACGCCAATGTCAATCCTGCGATCAATGGAAGTGAAGTGTATGTCTATCAAACATTTACCCAGGCATATTGGCTGGCACAGCATATTCTGATTGGATTGGTAGATCAGGCTGGAACACGAGACAATGGGGTACGGGTGAATCCGTCGTTATTTGTTTTACGGCGAACCACCATGACAGCGGTGTTGGTAGAACTGGCATATCTGACCAATCCGTCCGATGCAGAGAAACTGGCAAATGATCCACAAGGATTTGCCAGAGGAATTTATTACGGCATACTTCGGTACTTTGGTTTTACAAGTGTAGATCCGTATTAAGGAAAGACAGGTACGAATTATACTTTATCAATCGGCTGCAGAAGAAAGGATCGTGCCTGGATACAGCTGTACATTTTGCAGAAGGAAATTGCTGTGTATTCAGGTCCTTTAATTTTTTCGATTGGCTTGACACTGACTTAAAACATGTTATAATCAAACTCATAGGAACATGAGATTTTTATCGAATTTCTTTCACCTTAGATGCTTTTTCAGGAAACAGCCCTGAAATTCTATGATAGAATATCCATGATGTGGATGATCTTGCAATCGTTTGGGTAAGAACTGGAAATCGGATTTTTCGTGTATAAATCTGTCGATTTATGCGCAAAATTGGAAGGAAACAAAGATCATGAAGCTTCTTGTACTCTCTGATTCCCATGCTGCGCTGAGCTTTATGCGCAGATGCGTCCAGGCATTGAAGCCGGATGCCATTGTGCATTTGGGGGATTATTTTGATGATGCTGTGGTGTTGAAAGAGGAATTTTCAAATATTCCGCTGTACCAGGTTCCGGGAAATTGTGACCGATTCCGGTGCAGGCCGGGACAACCGGAAATTCTGATCGAAAAAATTGGCGGTGTCAATATATATATGACCCACGGACATCGTCATAGCGTAAAAATGTATCTGGGCGCGTTGTTGAAGGATGCCCGGGCGTGCAAGGTGGATATTGCGCTGTATGGTCACACCCATCAAGCGGACTGCCATCAGGAGGAAGATGGACTGTGGGTACTGAACCCTGGAAGCAGTGGGTATTTTGGAGGAAGTGCAGGACTGATTGAAATTTCCCAGGGAAATATTGTGTCCTGCCGCCTGCTTCAGGAGAAAGACCTGCCGGATATCTGGTAAATATTGAGCAGGGGACAGACGGAGTGTTCTGGAACAGAAAATATGAAGATTTTCTGAATTCTTCGGCATGCCATGTCCATGGGTTGAAAATTAGAAGAAATTGTGATATAATCAGGAAAATTTTGTTCCGGAGGTGGAGTATGGAAGATTCCGGTGTATTTGTAGACGAACAAATCGAAACCGTAAAACCCGTCCAAAATGGTTTTGATCGGTTTAAGAATACGGTTTCTAAAACCAATCATATCATTAACCTCATTGGGGTGTGGTTGTTCCGTCTGCGCAAGCCGGTTATGGCTGCCCCAGTTGTTTTCTTTGCTTTGCGGCTGGCGGCATATAACAGCAGTCACTTGCCGGAGCAGGTAGGTATTAACTTGCAGGCAACCGGTGAGTTTGCCCAGACAATCAGCCGCCATATGGCGGTAATGGGGCCGCTGGGTTTGACTTTGGGCTGCTTGCTTCTTATGTTCTTTGCTCGTAAGGCTATGTATGCTTGGGCCATCAGTATTTTTACTTTGGCGCTTCCTCTGCTGCTGCTGATCAGCAATGTATATCCCGCATAATGAAACCAAAATGCTGCCGTGGAAACAACGGCAGCATTTTCTTTTATTGGATAACAAAATACAGTCAAAAGCGACAGGAAGATTTGGTATAATAAATTGTAGCGTGCAGGATGCAGTGAGGAAAGCCGATGCCGCGGAAATATCTGCGGATAACCCGACGGCGGCCCTGTGACACGCT
>CALXFP010000235.1 GCA_944387615.1 uncultured Oscillospiraceae bacterium
GCGCCGATAGCTCAGTTGGATAGAGTGACTGACTACGAATCAGTAGGTCGGGGGTTCGAGTCCCTTTCGGCGTACCATCAATTTTTGTCACGCCGCTCCGGGTGGTATCTATGATACCGTCTGGGGCGGCGTGGCACATGGTCCAGAGGAGAATTTCCTCTGGACCAATTTCTACCCGCTGTATGATGGACAGGATTGCAGCTGGATCTGCACTGTCTGCGGACATGATCTTTTCAAGTGCTGCCCTGAGTGTGGTTTCCGGAAGCATGGACATATCAACCTGATTCTTCAGTTGCTTGATATCATTTTCCAGCTTAGCCTTTTGGGCTTCCAAATCTGTAATTTTGTTTTTCAGTGCCGTTGACGCGAATCCTTCCAGGAGGGTGTCAACGGCATTATTTAGTTTTGCGGTAACTTCCCGCTCTTCGGCAATCAGCGCATTCAGCCGGGCAGCGGCACCGCCCTGGATGGTCTGGGCCTGCTCCCGGAGGATCTGTAGCAGCTTGTCCACATTGGTGGGGCTTCCCAGCATTGCCCGGGTATACTGCACTGCCAGCTTTTCCAGCTTGTCCACCCGGATCGGGGAGGCGTCACAGTTGTGCAGCCGTTTTTTCCCGGTGCAGTTGTAGTAGTAATACCCGCTCTTGGAGATACCTACTGACATAGCTGCGCCGCAGGAGGCGCAGAACACCTTCCCTTTCAGGGGGTAGTCCCGATTCTTAGGCGGCCGCCCTGCCTGCTGACGTCGGTTTGCGGACATTCTGGCCTGTACCTTGTCAAACAGTTCCTGGGAGATGATGGGTGGAAGTGCATCTTCAATGCGGATGGTGTTTTCTGATGGCGCAGCGTGACTGTTTCTGGTGCCGTCCTCCCGGTAGGGGACTGCGCCGTATACCAGGACGCCGATATATTTTTCATTTTTCAGAAGATCGTGAAGACTGTTGTTTCCAAAGGCGTTTCCTCGCTTGGTTTTCAGCCCATCGGCGTTCAGACCGGCGATAATTTCCCGGTAGCTGCGGCCGTCGGCGTACTCCTGGAAAATCCTCCGCACAATCTCTGCTTCCTCTGGCTGGATGGCAAGACGGCCGTCCACAACCTGGTAACCCAGGGCGGGCTTTCCGCCGGTGTGCTGGCCGTTGCGGGCCATGAAGCGCATTTTCTCCATGGTTTTCTGCCGGGACTGTAAGCTCCAGATCTGATTGAATAGGGCCATGCTGCCCTCAGACAGAAAATTCATTGGGTCCCGGAGATCACCGCCGATACTGGGCTGGGTGACAGAGACAACAGACACGCCCATGCGGGTCAGATCGTCACGGAAGGTGAACCAGGCGGACATTTTACGGAACATCCGGCTCTGATCGTAGATCACCACCGTATCGGCGAGACCCAACTGCAAATCCCGCATCATGGCTTCAAATTGGGGCCTGGTGTCCTTCATTCCGGAGATGGCCATGTCCGCATATACACCCAAAATGGGCAGTTGATGCTGCTGGCACCATTCGGAGCACTTGGACACCTGGACTTCGATGCTGTCCGGATTCTGGTTGTCGGTGGAATATCGGGCGGAAATAAAAGCGCCGTGGGTTCTCATAATATACCTTGCCTTTCTGGGACGGTTCTGCTATTATAAAAAGGCAGAATGTCCCTATCTTAGTCGGGGAGGGTGCTGCATTGCTCTATCGGCATTGGCGTGCCGATGAGCTTCTTTGACCGCTTCGGTGCTCCAACACCGGGGCGGTTTTTTGTTATCCTGCCATATCGCTGGAATGCGCCTCTCCAACGGTATCGCCGGAATCGGCGTTAATGAAGGTAACGGCTATATCGTCAACCTGTGTACCGTTGAAAGCATGATACATTCCACCGAACATATAGAAGCCAAGAACGGAGAAGCTTTCAACAAGGCCAAGCTCTGTGGAAGTGGTTTCGACGGTGAACTGGGTAAAATCATCGTTTGCTTCGACTTTGGTAAAGGAAGGGAATTCCTCAGATCCAACCATTTCGTCAAGGGCCTGCTGAATGTTGTCCCGAACTCCAACCATCATTTCATCATGGACAGCTTTGGTCATCACATAGGTAACGCTGCCATCGTCATTAAGCTTGGCGGAAATATAGTTGGATGCGGCGGCATCAGCATCCAGTGATTCCTGTGTGATGCCTTCGCCAAGAAAGTCTGCAGGAACAGTGATCTCCACGGTAAACAGATTCTGATCCACTTCCAATTCCCCGATGGCTTCCAGATCCTCAAAGCCAGTGGTTGTTTCCGTGGATGTGGTCGAGTTGGTGGCGGCTTGTGTGGTGACGGAAGTTTGGGGTTCGGAAGATCCGCAGCCAGCAAGGGAGAGAACAAGGAGCAGCGCAAGGGTAAATGCGATAATCCGATTTTTCATGTCATGTCCTCTTTTCATTTGTATTTCCACCAAGCAGGGCTTGGGTGGCAACGGAGAGTTAAATATATCTAATGCGGATATTCACAGTAAAATCAAGGTTGGACTGAAATACATCTTTATTTTCCGACACAATTTTATATTCTCCTCCGCCAATAAAACCAGAAATAAAAATGATTTCATGGTTACCCAAGATATCATGCACATGGAGATTGTCCTCCCGGCTGATGTAGCCGACAAGTTCACCAGCGATATAAACAGAGATGGCATTTTTGTCGTGTATATTCTCAGGTTCGGGAACTAACTTAATCGGCTTGTTTATGTAGTTATAGTGAAAAATCTTTTTTCCAACTTTTCCTTCAGAAACAAGCTTTGTGGCGGATAGATTCCAATTCGGATTCACACAGGCAAGCTTGCCGATGTTGGATTCATAGTATCCAATGCCAACAGCATGAAAGGTTTCCTCGTGCATAGTTCTGGAATGAGCAGCTTCACGGGACTTGCCTGGAATATAGCCTTTCTTTTTAAGACCAAAGTATAGAAATCCGGCACCAATCAAAATTCCCGTTACAAAGACAGAGAAGCCATCTTTGATACTGACGACACTGCAGATAATAAAGAGAATGCCAACGACCATTTGCCAATTCATGGTAATACCCCCATGCATTATTTTCTGTTACCGAATCATACTTGTAAAAGCAACAGCTTTTCCAAGAATGTGCACTGTGTTCATTTCATCTCCCCAATATACAAGAGGCTTATACATTGGGTTTTCCGGTTCCAGCGATATATGATCGTCAAAGAGTCTTACCCGCTTCAGGGTTGCGTCTCCATCAATCAAGACAGCGGCGATTTCACCGTTGTCAACGGAAGGCAGCTGCCGGATATAGACAATATCACCATCGAAAATCCGGGCGTTTATCATAGAATCGCCTTTACACGTCAAGGCAAAGTCAGCGTGGATATTCCTGGGGATGTCCACATAATCCTCGATGTGTTCTTCAGCAAGAATAGGGGAACCGCAGGCGATTGAACCAAGCAGTGGAATTCTTTGCATTTCGGGAAGCGGGATTATGTTTCTGGGTAGAGGTAGACTTGAATCAACAGAGAAAAAGTAGTTTGGTTCAACATCCAAAGCCCAGCACAAATTTTGTATTGTATCCGGGTCAGGCATATTCTGATCATTTTCCCAGTTACTAATAGAATTATGTGCAGCCTTTATTTTAGCAGCTAACTCTTTTTGAGTTAGCTGTTTTGCTTTTCTCGCTGCCCTAAGTTTACTGCCAAAACTCATTTGTGCACCTTCTTTCATTGCTTGAATTTAGATTATCACAATTTCGAAAAGTTGTAAAGAGAAATTTCGAAATTTTCGAAAAATATATTGACATTTCGATATTATCGAAATATAATGCAAGTGTACTTCGAAATAATCGAAATTTAAGGAGGGATAACATGGACGTTGGAGCTAAAATCAAGGCTTTTATTGATGACCGAAAAATATCTCAGACAGACCTAAGCGCAAAAACAGGAATACCAACAAGCAAGCTGTGTCTTTCATTGAGCGGAAAAAGGAGATTGACGTTTGTTGAGTACCAAGTGATATGCGTCAAGCGAAGCGCCGGATCTGGGCAGGGGTGATCTGTGAGCAAAAGACCTGTTTGTCAGCCAGTCCGCCCTGACAGGAGAGAGTGAGCCTGTGGAGAAAACCGGGATGATCAGTGCCTGCAAGGAAAGCATTACCGACTACGGCGACATTGCTTTTATGGGCAGCAACGTGATTTCCGGCAGCGCTACCGCAGTAACCGTCAGTGTCGGTGACCGGACGCTCTTTGGCTCCATGGCCTCCGGCGTGGCGGAAGAAGCAGTGCAGACCAGCTTCACCAAAGGGGTGAACGCAGTTTCCTGGGTGTTGATCCGATTCATGCTGGTAATGGTGCCGGTGGTGTTTGTGGTCAACGGCATCACAAAAGGCGACTGGGTGGATGCTTTCCTGTTCGCCATTTCCATTGCCGTGGGACTGACGCCGGAAATGCTGCCCATGATTGTCACCACCTGCCTGGCAAA
>CALXFP010000236.1 GCA_944387615.1 uncultured Oscillospiraceae bacterium
TTCTACCGGGGAGCAGCAGACATCTCAAAAGTCGGAAAGCCCTTGAAATAAGCCCATTCAGGCAAAAAGAAAGCACCTCAATCTTGATACCCATTGTATCAAAATTGAGGTGCTTTTTTGGTGGAGCCGAGTGCGCCAAAAACAAACCCGGCACTATTCTCTATCTGATCTAACAATTCATCGTCAATAGTTACGGGCTTATCCCCGGAATTAAAGAAAATTACTAACTTATCGTCATACAAATAGATAGCATTTACAAAGACATTGATCAGCGTCTTTCTGTAGGAAATATCGTCCGCTCTGCCTTTGCGTAACTGTGTCAAGAAGAATTTAACCTCAGTAATGGTCAAGGACACAGCCCCGGCTTGCTCTATGGCGTATTCGTTCTTGAGTGTGTCAAGCTCTGTTGTAAGCCTTGCAATTTCCACATACAGGGACTTTCTAACGCTGTCTATATCACACTCAGCAACGGCAGACATAAGATTGCGCTGCTTGCGTTCATTCTCCCGCATGAGCTTTTCAATGCGTCTGAGATTGGTATTGTCCTTTTCACGCTCACAGAGGGCTACAACCTCATGGGCTATCTTGTCAATGTTTGCCGGGGTGAGCTGCTTGCGGCATTCAGCTATAACAAGATCTTCTATGTAGTCCTTTTGTACAGCTTTCTTATCACATTGCTTTTTCTTTGCATTGTTGCACTTGTAATAATAGTATGCTGCGCCCGTGTGGGATGTACCCTTAACACCCGTCATCATGTCCCGGCATTTGCCGCAAAATAGCTTTGTAGTCAGTAGATACTCCTGTTTCGCCTTTGTGCGTGCAGGGGCTTTTCTATTTTTGGTCATAATCTCTTGCACCTTGTAAAAGAGATCGTCCGAGATAATCCGGGGCATACCCCCAGGCGTTTCTATATCCTTGTACAGATAGTAACCGATATACCGCTTGTTTTGGAGCATTTTCCGCAAGCTGTTTTTGTTGAACATTGCGCCCCGTGAAGTCCGTACCCCTTGATTGTTTAGTCTTTCGCATATTTCCGTAACGGTTTTACCCGCTGCGTATTCCTCAAAAATCCTAACCACTATCGGGGCGGTTTCTTCATCTATGATATAGTGCTTGTCCGGCGCAACCTTAAAGCCCAAACCGGGATTGCTACCATTTGCAAGGCACTTTTCCGCATTGATCGCCATACCCCGCCGGATTTTTTGGGCAAGCTCTGCGCTGTAGTATTCTGCCATAGATTCAAGCAGACCCTCTACAAGAATACCGCTTGCGTCATCTGTGATATTCTCACGGGCAGACAGTACCCGGACGCCATTTTTCTTGAGCTTTGCCTTGTATGTTGCGCTGTCATAGCGGTTACGGGCGAAGCGGTCAAGCTGATAGACAAGCACATACTGGAAGCCTTTTTTTGCGCTGTCCTCAATCATTCGCAGAAAGTCCGGGCGTGCGTCTGTAGTGCCGGAGATCGCACGGTCAATATATTCGCCTACAATGGTATAGCCGTTTTTCTGTGCGAACTCATAACAGGTTTTGAGCTGACCCTCAATAGATTGCTCTGTCTGATTGTGGGATGAAAAGCGGGCATATATAACAGCATTCATGTTCCCATTAACCTCCGTTTTTCTGCGTTGGACTTTCTTCTGTTGGGGCGTTCTTGTTTGGGCATACTATCCGAATACAAATATTCCATGCAAGCGGTAATGTTACTAACTGTGGGGCTTTCCTTGATAGCGGAACTATAGAATTGATATTTGCGATTCAATTCGTCTATACGGTCTGTGTCAATATCTTCAAGATACCACTTGTTATATATCTGTTTTTTTCTGTCTGCTAACCGCTGCTTGATAATGCCTACAGCGTCCTTGCAAGTGCGCTCAGAGCCTAAAACCTTTTTGCCCGCCACAGTCAAACCATAGCAAGGGCTGATTCCGTCACAGTATTCCTCTTTAAGTGTTTTAGTTGCAAACCACCGTCCGCAATGCTTGCAGCGTGCTAACTTGTATTCGTTATATGCGTAGTAATAGAGAGCTGCAATCATAACATGGGTTACGGTTTTCAAGTTTGCAAAGCGCATACTGTCTTTATCTTCAATGCTAACGGGAAGATAGTTTGTAGTCATTCTGTGGGAAATGCGTAATTCCTCAATATCCTGCAAAGTTGGGGACAGCACTTTCTTCCCGTCAATGAACATTGTCAAGTCGTAAAGGCTTGTACCAATTTCCTCACAATGGAATAAATAAGTAGGCTTTTCAATCTTTTTCTCAGCTAACTTGTTGCACACATGGAATGCAATCATATTTCCCATTTGTGCAGGATCAAAGTTAGGGAAATTATGCTCCAAGGATTCATATACAACCCCGAAAAACCTTGTTGTTTTTACTGTCCATTGTCCGTTAGTTTTTGTGTTTTGAACAATGGTATTTTCCTTGTCTATAGAAATATTAAGCATTCGCTGCACCTCTTAAAATCTGTACTTTCAAATAAATTATACCACCGCTTTTTAACTTTGTCAAGTAGGGCAATAGTTGCTATTATTATAGCAGAACAGAGATGCGCGCGCTCCATGTTCAGAAATAATCTGAAAAGGAGTTTCTCTAATGAATGATGCTATCAAGAGAAAGATCAAAGAAAGCCGCATAATGCAGTATGAAATTGCGGCGAAAATCGGAATCAGCGAATACACCTTTTGCCGTTGGTTTCGTAAGGAGCTGACCGCCGAACAGCAAGAGCGGATTCTTGCCGCCATTGCGGAAATCAAGGCGGGTGAAGCTCATGTCTGATACCCTCACTATTAAAACTTCCGGCGTGGCGGTTTTGGGTGAGGAACAGGCAAAACATTTTGCACTATCAATCTTTGCGGATGTGAAAGCCTATATCAAGGAACACCGGGCAGAGTATGAGCAATGGCTGATAGAACAGGAAGCGGGTGAAATGGATGAAGATGCAGTTTGACACACTCCCGGACAAGCTCATAGAGTGCGCTCTGTGGTGTGTTTGGAAGTATGAGGACAGGGACGGAAAGCCTACAAAAGTGCCGTATAACCCCCGTACAGGCGGCAGGGCGCAGAGTAACAACCCCGCCACATTCTCAGACTTTAAGACTGCTGTAGCCGCCTTTGGTACTTGTAAATATGACGGCATGGGTATAGGTGTATTCCCGCCCTTTGCCGCTATTGACATTGATCATTGTGTGGAAAATGGTATTTTGTCCCCGCTTGCGTCCGATATTGTGACACACTCAAAGAGCTATACCGAGTACAGCCCAAGCGGAAAAGGTGTCCGCATTATTCTAACTGTCCCCGATGGTTTCAAGTATGACAAAGCCCGATACTACATAAACAATCAGAAAAAGGGGCTTGAAGTCTATGTTTCCGGCAGTACACAGAAGTTTGTCACAATCACCGGGAACAAGATCAGCGGCGATACCATACAGGACGGGGAAAGCCCGCTGCGCTTTGTGTGTGAAAAGTACATGGAGCGGGCAACACAGAAGCCCAAAGCAAAACCCCAACGGAAGCCCGCCACCCATAAGGCTACAATGACCGGCGATTATTGGCTTGATATGGGCATGAAGAAAGACCCTTGCTTGTCTGACTATTGGAACGGTAAGTTTCCGATGGAGAATGAAAGCGAAAAGGACGCTGCTTTAATGTCCCGGCTTTTGTACTGGTGTAATGCCGATGTATCAAGAGCTATTGATCTATTCAAGCAATCACCCTTTGCAATGGGCAAGGACGAGCAACACAGGCGAAAAATGGAGCGGGACGATTATTTACAGATCACCGCAAACAGCCCTACAGTTATGCCGAGAACCACGGCGCAGGAAGATAATGAAGCATATCAGCGGCGGTATATCCGATATGACACACGCCCCGCCACCAATGACCTACAGGAGCGGCTTGCACAGATGCAGCCTATTACAGCCTACACATGGGACGATAAAGGCATGGGCGAACTCTTTGCAGATATATACCGGGACTATTGTAGATACAATGTCACCGCTAAAGAATGGTATGTATATGACGGTGTGATATGGAAAGCGGACACGGGAGCAATGCAAGTTTCTCAGCGTGCAAAAGAGCTTGCGAATGCCTTGCTTGTTTACTGTACCACAATCGAGGACGAGCGGCAGAAAGCGGACTATCTCAAGAAAGTATCTAACTATGGACAGTTACGCTATCGGGAAACGATGATCAAGGATGCACGGGACAAGTATTTCATAACGCAAAATGACCTTGATAAGAACCTTGATTTATTCAACTGTCAAAACGGTACTTATAATCTGAGGACGGGCGAATTTAGACCCCATAGACCGCAGGACTTGCTTTCTAAGGTTTCCAATGTGGTATATGACCCGGAAGCCCGCTCCACACGCTTTGAGCAATTCATATCTGACATTATGCAAGGCGATACAGCAAAAATCAACTATCTGCAAACCATTTTAGGCTATGCGCTGACCGCAGAGACGAACCTTGAAACTTGCTGGATTCTGTACGGCGGGACTACCCGCAACGGAAAGAGTACCCTCATCGAAACTATCGCTTATATGATGGGCAATAGTGGCGGGTATGCTTTGGCGATGCAGCCGCAGACCCTGGCACAGAAACAGAACAAGGATACACGGCAAGCAAGCGGCGATATTGCCCGCCTTGATGGATGCCGTTTCCTCAATGCCTCAGAACCCCCTAAAAGAATGCTTTTTGATGTGGCATTGCTCAAGACCCTGTTAGGACGGGACAGTATCACAGCCCGCCACCTATTCGAGCGGGAATACGAATTTGTTCCACATTTCAAACTTTTTATAAACACCAACTATTTGCCCCTCATTCAAGATGATAGCTTGTTTTCTTCCGGGCGTATCAATGTGATAAGCTTTGACCGTCATTTCTCCCCGCAGGAGCAGGACAGGGACTTAAAGGACAAGCTCAAAACCACGGAGAATATCAGCGGTATTTTCAACTGGTGTCTTGAGGGCTTGAAGTGGTACAGGGAGATCGGAGCAGACCCGCCGGAAGCTGTACAAGCCGCCACCGCCGAATATAGGCAAAGCTCTGACAAGATCGGCAATTTCATATCTGATTGCTTGACCAAGGCTGAGGGCAAGAATTGCGGAGCGGGAGCGGTATATCAGCGGTATTCTGCATGGTGTGAAGATAACGGCTTTGGATGCGAAAATAAGGGGAATTTCTTTGACGAACTGAAAAGCAAGGGTATCTTTGCGGCAAGTGGAACGGTTGACGGAAAGACCGTCCGTAATGTTGTAAAAGGCTATGTATTATGACCATTGTGCAAAATGTGCATTTTATATGGGAAGTCTTTTCTATTTGAAATTACAAGGGACTTTACATATAGATTGCATATAATGCACAGATACACGAAAGGAGTAAAAAACTATGACTATTAAACAGGTAAACACAGGCGCACACGGACGCAAGCCGCGCTATTTCATCGAAAACGAGGGCGGCGAGACTGTGGCATTTTTTGATAGCTTAGATGTGGCGGGCGTAGTCCTGCGCTATCTGAGCGGCGCACCCATGCACAAAAAGGATGCTGAAGCGGCAAGAGCTGCTATGCAAGCCTTTGATAAAAGAAAAGAGGACTAAAAGCAATGAAACGATTGATCAGCTTTATTGCGGCGGCTGTCCTCATTGTGGCATTGGCTGGATGCACAAAGGAAAGCATTGTCCTATATGATTCCGACTTACTCAGAGTGGAGCGGGCGGGGGCTGTGACAACCATTTCAGACCTTGAGGGCGGCAATACATTCACTTTGAAAACTGTCCGGGTAAAGAAATCGGAAACGACTTCACAGGACAAGACAACAGCTAAGACCATAGCAGACACGGACACAATGCACATTCAAGTGGTGCATAACATTCTGATTGTGACATTCAAAGACAGCGGCGATACAGTCTATATCAAGCTGTCAAATAAGCGATTTTAACCGATTATGCACGGTTAGAACCCGATTTTATGAGGTGGTGAATAAATGAACCCTAAACAAATTAAAGCCTTGCAAGCCCTATTGACGCAGCCCACAAAGGCGGCAGCGGCAAAGGAAGCGGGCATTGATGAAAGTACCCTCAGACGGTATCTTTCTGACCCCGAATTTCAAAAGGAATACAAGGCGGCTTTTTCTCAGCTTGTAACCGATGCGACACGGCAAGCGCAAAAATCACTTTCCCCGGCGTTGTCGGCTTTGCGTGAAATTGTCGAGGATGACGAAGAAAGCGCAGGAAGCCGCATTGCGGCAGCCCGTAGCCTACTTGAATATGGCTTGCGTCTGACTGAGTTTAACGACATTTTAAGGGACTTAGAGGGGGTAGAGTAAGTTTGTACTATGACCGATTGAAAGCCCGTGTAAAGGCGGCTGTGGCGGTCAAGGAAGCCCAAAAAGCGGACAGAATAGACATTCTTGACTTGATTGCTCCATGCTATCACCCGCTCCATAATGAGGTAATGACAGGCGCATATACAACTTTTCATTTACCCGGCGGGCGTGGTAGTTGTAAAAGCTCCTTTGTCAGTTTGGAAATGGTCAACGGCGTTATGAATGACCCAAAAGCAAACGGAATTGTATTCCGGCGTGTGGCGGGTACAATGAGGGAATCCGTCTATTCTCAAATTGCATGGGCTATTGAGGAATTGGGCGTTTCCGCTCTGTGGCGGGGTAGTGTGTCACCGATGGCGTTTACCTATCTTCCCACCGGGCAACAGATATTTTTCCGTGGTTTGGATTGTGCGTCAAAATTGAAATCTATCAAGCCCCGGCAAGGTTATTTCAAATTCATTTGGTTTGAAGAACTTTCCGAAATCCCCGGACAGAATACCGTCCGCAGCGTGCTACAGTCCGTTATGCGTGGCAACGGTGATTTTCGTGTATTTACATCGTTTAACCCGCCACTATCTACAAACAACTGGGCAAACAAGTACATACTCATTCCCGATGATCGGACAAAGGTTTTCCGTACTGATTATAGGATGATTCCCCCGGAATGGCTGGGCGAAGCATTCTTGCTTGAAGCGGAGCGGCTACAGCAGATCAATGAGCAAGCATATAGGCATGAGTATTTAGGCGAAGCTACAGGCAGCGGCGGCGAAGTTTTTCCGAATGTGGTAACACGAACTATCACCGATGAGGAAATAGAGCGGATGCAGTATGTCTATTGTGGGCTTGACTGGGGCTTTTCCGTTGACCCCTTTGCATTTATCCGGCTGAGCTATGACCGCAAAACAGATACAATCTATTTGCTTGATGAACTGTATCAGAAGAATTGCAGCAATGCCCGAATTGCCGAAATGATTAAAGAAAAAGGGTATCATCTTACAGGACAGACAACCCCCGGCGGCATAATGTACAGCTCATACCCGGAGCAGCAAACAATTTTTGCAGATGCCGCCGAACCGAAAAGCATAGCAGACTTGCGGGGAGCGGGCTTAAAGATTTACCCTTGCAAGAAATACCCCGGCAGCGTGATATATGGTATCAGATGGCTACAAAACCGAAAGATTGTGATTGACCCCAAACGCACCCCGCACGCATGGAAAGAATTTACCGAATACGAATACTTGACCACAAAAGACGGTGAATTTCTTGCGGATGTGCCAGACGAAAACAATCACATTTTGGATGCGTGCCGGTACGCGCTTGACCGATTGATCAATAACAGGGGCGTATCTGCCTAAGAAAGCGAGGTGTAAACAATGGCATATATGCGGATTCATTGCGGGGATTGTGGCATGGTCAAGGAAGTACACAAATATGTACCCGATGATACAGAGGTAAGATATTGCCCGCTCTGTGGTAGTGAGATAGACCGGGATATATGGGAAACAATGATCATTCCGGCGGTAGAACTGCTGAACAAGGCGAACAGGGCAATTATTGCAAAGCACACAGAGGAAAACACAACCCCTATTTACATTGATGTGATTGCAGATCATTTCACACGGGATGATATGCAGGATGATTCAAGAAAGGACTATTTACCATGAGATATGAAGATGAAAACCCCGGCGAATGGCAAGTAGACCCCAAAACGGGCGAACGCTATCGAATGATCGGCAGAATTAAAGAATATGAACTTATGGTGCGTGTGGATGGTATCGAAATCCCGCAAAGCCAACTTGCAGACTACCACAAACGCAAGAAAGAGGCAGAACAGGCGAGGCGAGAGGCCACAAAGAACGCACCGCCACCGCCACCGCGTAAGAATTGCCCTTTAGCGGACGGCATGAACACCGATTGCACAAACGAGAAATGCGCCCTTTACCTTAACGGCTGCACGCTTGCGAGATTGACCGACAGGCCACCGGCAAAGGCAACAGAGGGGTTGCAATGTCCTTTAAGCAAGTACCGATTTAAGTGCCGTACAGATTGCGCACTTTACAATAAGACGGGCTGCACACTTACAGCCATTAAAACAGAAAGCGAGGATAACAATGAGCAAATTTAACAGCTATGCAAAGAGACTGGACGAACAGGCAAAGGCCGCTTTTAAGGCCTTCCGCGACGCAGAGGCAGCCTATAAAAAGGCAGAGGCGAAAGCCAAAGAGTACCCGCCCCGTAACGGTTTTGTAGACGCGAATTATGCGGCAAAGAGCGCACGCGCACAGGCCGACTTTTTAGAGGCTAAACAGGCATTCGACGCAGCAAGGCGGGCTTTCAGAGATAGCGACACGCAGTTTAACGGTATGCGCAGAGAGCTTGCGGCAGCCATTGACGACGCTTACAGCGCAGACCCGGCGCAGCTTGACGGTAACACCCTTGAGCTTTTGAAAAGCGGCATTTTGACCGCGAGCGAGTATACAAAGCTGCTTGAACAGGCAAAGGCCGCCAACAATGCTACAATGGTACGAATGATCGGCAAGTATGCGGGCGACGCTGCAAAGGCCAGAGGGGAAAGCCACGGCATGAACGACCGCGAAGCAACCGCCTTGCGTTTAGCAGAGTATAACAGCAGATCATATACAGGCGGCGACCGCTTAGAGGCGTTCGACAATATGGTAAACCTTTACCACCGTTGCACGAATAACCCGGCCATGATCGACCATTGGGACGAGCTTAACGGCGAAATCGTCGAGCGATTTTAAGAAAGGCGGCGCGCCAAGTGGCAAAGAGAAAGCCAAACCCGGAAGCTGACCGAGCAGACGCTTATATATGCCTATTCTGCACAAAAGAAACTTGCACCGGAGCGGATGCTTGTTTTCGTGAACAAAAGAAAAAGCGGCAGCGTCAGTATCAAACAGACCGCCGGAAAGCGCAACAGGCTTTAGATGCTTTCTATAATGCAGAACAGGCAAAGGAAAACCGTAGGCGCAGAATTGAAGCGCAGGCAGCTTTTCAAAAGAGGAAAGAAGCCGAATAAATTTACTTACCCCCGGAAGTGGTAAGACATAGATTTTCTCCTTTCAAAAGAGAGGCCGTCGGCAATAGCTGGCGGCTTTTCTCTTGCCAAAATTAAAGAAAAAAGGCGGCTTTCCGTGATTGGAAAACCGTCTTTTTCTGTGATGGTATTAAAGCCAAACCACGATAGCAAAGCCACCTTTGAAGAAATAAGGTTTGTTTAATACCCCTTTGGTGGAGCCGAGGGGAATCGAACCCCTGTCCGAAAGCAACTTGGAAAGAACTTCTCCGGGCGCAGTTTGTTATTTACATTCCCTCATTCCGGCGGGAACAAACACCCTACGGAATTTGGTAGCTTCATGATGCGTGGTATGGGCAAAGCTTACCATACGCACGGGCTCCACTCAAATCACACCCGAGCCCGGCTCGTGGACCTTCCGGGGCGGATGGGCGCCTAATTAGGCAGCCAGAGCAACAGTATTGTTGTCAGTTAATTTTAAAGAATGCCCGTTTTATCGTGGCCAGGCGCCACGGCCCGCTATTCCAGCCTCACTACCCCCGTCGAAACCAGTACGGCCCCGGATAGAAGATGCTGGGGAAGGGTATGGCAGAGAATACTGCCATACCCGAAAAAGCTTAGAATCTGCCGTAAGGATCAGGCAGTTTGTTGGGTTCGGGATAGGTTTCCCCGTGGGTGTCCACAGTAATGGAAGCGATCTTCTGCTCCACAACGGGGCGGTCAGCCATGCCGGTCTTAACACTGGCAATAGCATCTACCACATCCATGCCGGAAGTTACCTTGCCGAAAGCGGCATACTGGCCATCCAGATGCTTGGCGTCGGCATGCATGATGAAGAACTGGGAGCCGGCGGAGTTGGGAGACTGACTTCTGGCCATGCTCAGTACGCCCCGCTTGTGACGCAGGTCATTCTTGATACCGTTGAAGAAAAACTCACCCTTGATGCAATAGCCGGGGCCACCCATTCCGGTGCCTTCCGGGCAGCCGCCCTGAATCATAAAGCCGGGAATGACGCGATGGAAGATCAGGCCATCATAAAAGTTGTGATTTGCCAGATCGATGAAATTGTAAACGCTCTGGGGGGCCTTATCGGGATACAGTTCACCTTCGACTACGCCGCCGTTTTCCATGGTAATTTTAAAAGTAGGGTTCATACTCGGAATCTCTCCTTCATAGCCCGGTCGATCTGACGCTTGGCGTCCCGCTCGGCCGCAGCCTGTCTTTTATCGTATAGTTTTTTGCCTTTGCACAGTCCAACCTTGACCTTCACCCGGCTGCCTTTGAAGTAAACCGACAGGGGAATCAAGGAATACCCATCCTGTTTCACTTTTCCGAACAGCCGCATGATTTCCCGCCGATGCATCAGCAGCCTGCGTGGCCTGCGAGAGTCGGGGTTGAACCGATTGCCATGGTCGTAAGGGGAGATGTGCATCTGGTTTAGAATCAGTTCGCCGTTTTTAATGCCGCACCAGGCATCTTTCAGGTTCAGGGTGCCCTGCCGGATGGATTTTACCTCCGTACCGCACAGCTCAATGCCTGCCTCGAACTCCTCTTCTACAAAGTATTCGTGATAGGCTTCCCGGTTCCGGGCCATAACCTTAACGCTTTCCTTTTCCAGATGTCTCACCTCCGTCTGCTGGAATCGTACTCATTATACCATGCATGTCAAGGGATTTATAGAATATTTGTAAAGAAAATTCAACAAATTCGTATCGGAAACTCAGGGGAACAAAAATGCTTCCAGATCCTCTGCTTTATCAAAGGAAAAGTCACAGATTTTTCGCATTTCGGAGTACAGCTCAGGAAAATCCAGCCGTCCCCATCCGGCAAATGCTACCTTTACGCCCAGTGGGTTTGCCATGTTCCACGCAAGCTTCATATCATCTACCACCAAGAGCTCCTCTGGGGAAAGATGGTAACGCTTCATAATATCCTGTAAAGGAAAGGGATTGGGCTTGCGCAGTTCTTCCGGATAATCCCAACCATAAATTGCATCGGGTTGTATTCCAAAATGTACATCATAATCCCGGGTGATATTGTCTACGCTGGAATGGGAGACTACACAAACAAGCCCTCCAGCTTCTTTTTGCCGCCGGATGACGTTTCCGATGCCAGGGTACGCAGCAGGGACATGTGTTCGGACATATTCTTTCCATCCAAGATACTCTTCTACCAGTTCCTCTTCGGAAAAATTCCACCGCTGCCGGCACATCTGGGCAAAACCAAGACTGTAGCAGTCCTGGGCAAATTCTTCCAGTGTTACGGTGCTTCCTGGACGGAACTCCTCTAAGATGGTGCAAAAGAAAGGGTAGCCGATGGTTTTTTCGCTCTGAACCACAGTATCGTCGTGGTCAAGTATCAGACAGGGATATTTCAGCATAGCGTCGCCCTCTATTTTTAGGAAATTGTTTGATATAATTTCATTATATCAGACTGGCCAGAAACCTGCAACCAGGAAATTCCGCTTGCCATATTCGAACAAACGTGCTATAATAAACAAAAACAATCGGGGGTGTGGGGAATGGAATTGTGTCCGGTGGACGTCATTTCTATGTGCAGCGCCGGGGGAGAGATCCGTCCTTTGCGCCTTAGAATGGAGGACGGGGAACACCAGCTGCTGCGGATCGATATTGAGGAAATTATCAGCTGCAAAGAAATTCGGTATGTAGGAATTGAGGCCCAGGTGTTTCTGTGCCGGGCAACGGTGCAGGGAAAGAAATGGTTATTTGAACTGAGATACACCATCCGAAGCCATACCTGGTGCCTGATGAGGAAGGTGTACTGATATGGCCCAGCGGGTGATTTTTCATGTGGATGCCAATTCTGCTTTTTTGAGCTGGAGCGCGGCTTATCGGGTCAAGGTTTTGGGGGAAGATGTAGACCTTCGGGATGTTCCATCTGTAGTAGCCGGAGATAAGGAATCCAGGCGAAGTATCATTCTTGCCAAATCCCCTCCGGCCAAGAAGTACGGAATCCATACGGGCGAACCGCTGTTCCAGGCGTTGGAAAAGTGCCCCGACCTAAAAGTAATCCCTCCGGACTATGAGTTGTATGTTCAGGCGTCCCGGCAATTTATGGCTATGCTACGGGAATTTTCTCCGGTTGTGGAACAGTACTCCATTGATGAAGCCTGGGTGGATATGACCGGTACCCAGCGACTGTGGGGGGCTCCAAGATTAGCGGCAGAGCAGATGCGCCGCCGAATTTATGAGGAATTGGGATTTACTGTAAATGTAGGAATTTCTTCCAACAAGCTGCTGGCGAAAATGGCAGGAGATTTTGAAAAACCCAACAAGGTGCATACCCTTTATCCGGAGGAACTGGAAGCGAAATTTTGGCCTCTGCCGGTACGGGAGCTATTTTTGGTGGGCGGCGCGACCCAGAGAAAGCTGAATAGAATGGGAATTTACACCATCGGAGATCTGGCGCAGGCAGACGAAAAAGTTCTGAAAAAGCGGCTTGGCAAACACGGGGAAACCATTTGGCATTTTGCCAACGGACGAAATGCCGACGCTGTCATTCCGGAACCGACGGAGAATAAGGGGTATGGAAATTCTACAACAACTGCCTGGGATGTGGTTACGGAGGAAGAGGCCCAAAAGGTGTTTTTGGGCCTTTGCGAAACGGTGGGTATGCGTCTGCGCCGGGATGGAAAATGCGGCAGTTGTGTCAGCATTCGCTTGCGTACCAGTGATTTTCAGCAGGCATCCCACCAAATGATTCTTTCCGGAGCAACCAATATTACTACGCAGTTGTTTGATGCAGCTTGCAAGTTATTTCGGGAGTTGTGGGACGGTGTAACTCCCTTGCGGCAGTTGGGCGTGCAGGTAACCCGGTTGAGCAGCGAGCCTTATCAGCAATTTGACTTCCTTTCGGGATTATCTCCGCAGCAGTATGAGCGCAAGCTGCGATTGGACGAAGCGGTGGATGCGCTGCGGGATAAATTTGGAGAAGATATCATTCGCCGCGGAAGATTTGCCCAAAATCCCGAGGAACACATGGCTGGCGGTTTAAGCCGTTTTCGGCGAACCGGTGTGACCAAGCCGGTCCCAAAGGAATTTTAAGGTAGAAAACTGGGTAAAATTGGTGTATAATGAAACAATAACCTTTTTGGATGGGAGGAAAAGTCATGCCGATTGTCACCTTCTACCGTGGAGATCCGAAGAACGCTCCGAAAACAACCATGCCTGCCCACCTGGGAGCCAACGTGATTTTGACCTGCCAGGGAAAACTTTTGCTGGAACGGCGGCGGGATTCCAATACCTGGGGACTGGTTGGCGGTGGATGTAAAAAATACGAAACCGGTCGGGAAGCCCTTGCACGGGAAGTGTATGAGGAACTGGGACTGCGGATTCCGAAGGAAGATTTTCGGAAGCTGGCAGTTTATGACGATCCCGGACGGATCGCTGCGTATCAGGACGGAAGTGTCTGGCGTATGGTTATTGTAGTGTATGCATTGGATTTTCCGCAGGAGCCTGCGCTGCGCATCAGTGCAGAGTCTCGGGAATTGCGTTTTTTCTCAAAGGAAGAGATTTCCCAGATTGAGATTGCGGTCACCCATGAGGATATTATTCAGGATTGGTTTGTAAAGGATTCGTCCCATAAGTAGAATGACATCTGCTTTTATGCGATGGACATACTACGTTAAAAATACAAAAACAACCGCTTCAATCCGGAGAAATATACAATTTTTGAAATAATACTTGTATATTCACAAAAACTATGCTAATATACGGATGACGGTGCAGTATCCTAGTCAGAGTGACCATTTTCCAGGAAGGGCCTAAAAATCCTTTGAAGGGCACATCGATGAAGTCCCTGGTGTCTGCTTTTTACGCCCAGTTTAGGGTGGATGCTGGGGGTTAAGGATTCCGGGCGCGCTCCAATGGCATGGAGCATACGACCCGGTTTCCGTGGAGACCTGGTATTGTGCGACGACGGTTCGAGCCCTAGCAGGGACCCGATCGCGTACGGGCCTGGTATGAACCTGCAAGGCGGTGCACAGAATCGTGTGCTGCGTGCAGTGTAGCCTGCCTTGAAGTGGGTATGCGGGAAAAGAAGACCAGACAGCTGGCGGTTATGGCCATAACCGCTGCCGTTATCGCTTCTGGAAACCATACTTGCAAAAGAGGCTAAGATTATGGAACATTCTGCCGTGGAAAACACCTAGGCTGTCTTAACAGGGCAGGCAGGGGATTACAGTACGGTCTAAGTGGCAATCGGGTACCCATTATTCTGGCAACACTTGGGCGGACGGATTAAATGGAAACGGCCTGTGCGGTAACGGCAGGTTCTGTCTGGTGAAAAACAACCCGACCTAAGCCGTAAGATTTATCCTGCCTGTTACCGTCCTTTTTTA
The DNA here is from genome assembly GCA_944387615.1 of uncultured Oscillospiraceae bacterium. Classification (GTDB taxonomy): domain Bacteria; phylum Bacillota; class Clostridia; order Oscillospirales; family Oscillospiraceae; genus Faecousia. Next base: position 14,725 of record CALXFP010000236.1, read on the forward strand.
ATTTATCCTTCTCGAAATGAGGAATCAACATTGGCCAAATCTGACCCAGAAGCTTCCAAACGAGAGCGAAACAGGACAACCAAATGGGTTGTCACCATATTTTTTGTAACGATTTTTATTTCCGGTACGATTTCTCTTGTATCCGATGAAGTGATGGCAAACAGCAGTTTGCTTGTAGCGTTTCTGATTCTGCTTGTGATTATCTTTGTCGGCATTGTTTTTGATATTATTGGAATGGCTGTGGCATCTGCGGATGAAAAACCGTTCCATTCCATGGCTTCGCGGAAGGTTCCCGGCGCACATGAAGCGATCCGTCTTCTGCGCAATGCCGAGCGAGTCAGCTCCATTTGTAATGATGTGGTGGGAGATATCTGCGGCGTTGTGTCCGGTTCGGCATCTGCAACCATTGCGGCATTGATTTTGGCCAATGCCCAGGTGGGATGGCCGAGAGGAATCTCCCTGATGATGTCTGCGTTGGCGGCAGGATTGACGGTAGGCGGCAAAGCGATGGGCAAAACCTTTGCCGTAAACTCCTGCACGAAGATTGTGCACATGGTTGGATGGGTAATTTATACTCTGAACCGTGTATTTGCCAAAAAGAAAAAATAACGTTAGGTTGTGTCGATCGTGGGTATTTTAGAAAGAATCAACGGTCACGAGGATTTGTTGTCCCTGAGCAATGATGAGCGTACTGCGCTGTGCAGTGAAATTCGGGAATTTTTGATTTCCTCTGTTTCCAAAACCGGCGGACATTTGGCAGGAAATTTGGGAACGGTAGAACTCAATGTCGCCATTGAGACCGTGTTTGATACGATGAAAGACCGCCTGGTTTTTGACGTCGGTCATCAGTCTTATGTGCATAAGCTGCTGACTGGCCGCCGGGCGGATTTTGCACGTTTGCGGCGGTATGGCGGAATTTCCGGTTTCCCGAAGCCGGAGGAAAGTGAAGCGGATGCCTTCGTGGCAGGGCATGCGTCAAATTCTGTGTCCATTGCTTTGGGTATGGCTCGGGCCAGAACATTACTGCATCAGAATTATCATGTTGTGGCGCTGATCGGCGACGGTGCCTGCACTGGCGGAATGGCTTATGAAGGCCTGAATGATGCCGCCGTCAGCGGTGAGCCGATGGTGATTATTCTCAACGATAATGAGATGTCCATTGGTAAGAATGTAGGCGGCATGTCCAGACATTTGTCCCGGCTGCGCTCCAGTGAAAAATATCTGGGAGCCAAGCGGGTTTACCGCCGTATTGTGAAAAAAATACCGGGCGGCAAAACAATTTATGAGATGAGCAGCAGAGTCAAAAACCGACTGAAACGACTCCTGCTGAAAGCTACTATCTTTGAAAATATGGGATTTACCTATCTGGGACCGGCGGATGGCCATGATCTGCCCGGATTGATTTCCCTTTTGACGGCTGCCAAGGATTTGAGGGAGCCGGTAGTGGTGCATGTCCACACCAAAAAGGGAAAGGGATATGCTTTTGCGGAAGAAGATCCGGCAAAATTCCATGGAATCGGAAAGTTTAATCCGGTTACCGGAAAGAAGCTGGCACCCAAGGTAAAGACGTTTTCCGACGCTTTTGGTGAGTGCCTGGAGCAGTTGGCGGAAAATGACCCCAGAGTCTGTGTCATCACAGCAGCTATGCCTGGCGGTACCGGTATCCTGAAATTTCAGCGCCGTTTTCCGGATCGTACTTTTGACGTAGGAATTGCGGAAGAACACGCAGTTTCCATGGCTGGCGGTTTGGCAAAGCAAGGCATGGTACCGGTTGTAGCCCTGTATTCAACGTTTTTGCAGCGCAGCTTTGACCAAATCATGGAAGATGTGGGCTTGCTGGGCCTGCATGTTGTATTCGCGGTTGACCGGGCTGGCCTGGTTGGAGATGACGGGCCCACACACCATGGTGTGTTTGATGTGGGGTTCCTGCGCCAGGTGCCTGGAATGCGCATTCTTGCGCCTGTGAGCCTTGCGGAACAGCAGGATATGCTTCGCTGGGCGGTGGAGGAGTGTACCGGGCCTGTGGCGATTCGCTATCCCCGTGGTACCGAGGGACAGTATCAAGAATCTGACTGGCAGGGGCTGGAAGGAAATCTGGTGAAATGTCACCGCAGCGGAAAAGACATTACCCTGATTACCTACGGAACGCTGCTGGAGAATGTTATGCAATCTGCTGACCTTCTGGCCCAGTGGGGGATCGAAGCAACGGTTTTGCGGCTGCTTACCGTTGCGGATCTGCCGGCAAAACAGGTGGCCAATCAGATGCTTCCGGGTAAACCTGTCCTGATTCTGGAAGAAACCGGCAGTAATTCCGGAATTCGGGAAGCGCTGGCATGGGAATTGGAGAAATATCACCCCGGATGTAAAGTGGAAGGGAAAGACCTTGGCCCCAACTTTGTACCCCATGGCGGACAGAAGGAACTGTATCAGCATTGTGGACTGGATGCACAGTCCATTGCAGAATTTGCGAAGGAGGTGCTGTCCCGTTGAAGATAAAGAAGAGATTGGATCTACTGCTGACGGAGCAAGGCTACGCGGACAGTCGCTCCAAAGCTCAGGCCATTATTATGAGCGGCCAGGTCTATGTGGACGGACAGAAAGCGGACAAGCCAGGCGTGTCTTACCCGGAGGACGTAGAAATTGAAGTCCGTGGGGCTGTATGTCCTTATGTCAGCCGCGGAGGACTCAAGCTGGAAAAGGCGCTGCGGGATTTTGGCGTGAAGCCGGAAGGATATGTGTGCAGTGACTCCGGCGCGTCCACCGGTGGTTTTACGGATTGCCTGCTTCAGCAGGGAGCAAAAAAGGTTTTTGCGATTGATGTAGGATATGGACAGCTGGACTGGAAAATTCGTTCCGATCCCCGCGTTGTGGTGATGGAACGTACCAATATCCGCTACGTTACCCCGGAGCAGTTGGGAGAGCCCCTGGACTTATCTGTCATTGATGTCAGCTTTATTTCTCTAAAAATCGTTCTGCCAGCCATTAAAAATCTTCTCAAACCCACTGGCCAGGTATTGTGCCTAATCAAGCCCCAATTTGAGGCAGGAAAAGAGAAAGTTGGGAAGAAAGGGGTTGTCCGGGAAGCATCTACCCATAAGGAAGTCTTGGATAACTTTGTGGAACTGGCATCGCAGCTGAACTTTCAGATTTTGGGTTTGACTTTCTCGCCTGTGAAAGGGCCGGAAGGGAATATTGAATTCCTGGCGCATCTGTCTTTGGATCAAGTGGAGGGAATTCAGCCGGATACTGCGGCGGTAGTTGCGCAGGCCCATGCGGCACTGGATAAGGGGGAAAAGGAATGAAAACCGTAATTCTGACTCCCAATCCTTATCGGGATAAAAATTTCCAGACTGTCCGCAATGCCGTTCAGGTATTGAAAAATGCCGGCATTCAATCCAAATTGTGCCTTCCGTTTGAAGTTGACCGTTCCTATGAGCTGCCAAAGGATCTGCGCTTTTTTCGGCTGGATCGGGAACTTCCCAATGCGGAAATGGTGATTTGCTTCGGCGGCGACGGCACCATTTTGCACATGGCCAAGGCAGCTACCCGGCGTGGAATTCCCATCTTGGGTGTCAATATTGGCACCATGGGATTTATGGCGGAGCTGGAAAGTACGGAACTGGACAAACTGGCCAACCTTGCAAAAGGTGATTATACGCTGGACAGCCGCATGATGCTGGATGTGACAGTTCAGCGGGATCGGGATATTCTGTTCCACGATGTTTGTCTGAATGACGTGGTGGTAACCAAGGGAACCGTTGCCAGAAT
>CALXFP010000237.1 GCA_944387615.1 uncultured Oscillospiraceae bacterium
ATAATCTCGCCAATCTCATTCACATAGATATAGCCGATATAATCTTGGCAATAGCAATTACCACACAGCCTTTTGTTCTCTTCTTGCTCCATTTTCATTTTAAGAAGCATTTCTTCAAAGGGAGCCACAAGTGGAAGTGTCCGAAAACTGGATTTCGTTTTTGTGGTATCTGCCATGACCAATGTGCATTTCCCATCAACTCGCGCTTCGTTCACTGTATGCTTAATTGTGATGGTTTTGCTTTCAAAATCGATGGCATCCCATCTCAAACCAAGAACTTCGCTGCGACGCAAGCCGTAGAATGAGGCCGCAATAACACCAAACTCAGCGGGGTCTCCCTCAAAAATCTTAAACAGCTTGTGCTACTTTGCTAGCACAAATAGTGCTAGTTAGAAACTGTCTGCCAATTTCTGAAGCAATCGGGAAGATTCCATAAGTGCTTTCTTCATTTCATCAGTGTTACTCCATTTCCCGGTGAGCAGATAGTCCGTTGACACATGGAGATGTTCTGCAATGCACACAAGGATATCCAGTGAGCATGTTCTTACGCCTCGTTCCAGCTTTTGGTAATAGCTGGCACTGACATCGATCTCCTCAGCGAATTCCTCTTGCGTGATTCCGCGGCTCATTCGTGCTTCTTGGATTCGCTGTCCAAACATTTTCTGATTAAACTCCATTTTCCTGTTCCTTTCTGCTGGGTGCAGAGCAGTGAGGATACAGGAGCGTCAGGGCGCAATTACTGCATTTGGGCGCAGCAAATGAAGGGTACTGAATCTGCATTTTCTATTTTGAAAATGCTCTCCCGTATCCTCTGCCCTGATGATCACTCAGGCTTTAGATTTTTGATTGTGATGAAAAATAAAAAGCCACCGGCAAGAACACACAATAGCTATAGCTACTGCGTTGTTCCTGCCGGTGGCTTCAACATGTAATATTTCTGGATTACCTACCGGTTGTCAACAGATACGACCGCGAGATGGATTTACTGAGGAACGCTACCCCGACCATCACTTCTTTATCTGGTATTGAATTGTAATACTGGGCTGCCTGTATTAGAGCATTATCTCCCATAAGCGCACCTCACAGGTACTGTGCCCTTTGGCGGAAATAATTCAATGATATCCCGTCTTCTGCTTTTTAGCTTTCTGACCATCACCAGCTGGCAATGTCTGCATGTTACCTTGATAGCCCCCGATTCATCCTTCAAACCGGTGACAATTTTGCCACAGTTCGGGCAGTGCCATGAAAACGGCACCCATTCATGATCCTCCATCATCGCTGCTCCTTTAATCATCGTAATCGCGTGTGGATACCCCACACATGTCTGTCTCCCTATGGATCATGACATATTCAGTTGCAATTTGCGAAATCAGACGGCGTAGTTTTTTGCCTCCACAAACCATTTCCCTTCATCTTCAAACAGATAGGTTTCACGGTTTTGGATGACGACAGTATATCGGATGCCGGTTCCGCCGACTTTGGTTGCCGCAGCCCGCTTTCTCTCTTTGAGCCGGTCGATTGTATAAGTCTTGCCGTTCTCGAAAGTGATGGTCAGAGGCCGGACATTCCCTTCCGGGGAAACCTTAAGCGTAACACCAACATCCACGCGCCGGTATGTCTGTTCCTGCATGTGTGTTACCTCCCGTTCTGCTGAACCGCTGCAATCAGTCCGCCAGAGTAGATAAACCCTTCTGGCTTGTACCGGTTGAGAACCAACTCTTTGGTGTCAGGATTCAGAAAGCAGGATAGCCTTCCTGTGCGGAAAGGCTTTGCGGCATCAAACACGAATGATATGCCTTTCTGCAGATCACTGCTGTTGCAAATGTCCGAAGCCGAAACCACAAACAGGCTTCCACAGCGATTGCTTATCTGTGCCGGGGCTTGTGCCCTGGACCGAAATCTCCATGCAGATACCATGTAGTAACCTCCTAACTCAACATGCCAGTGGGCATTCTGATTTCTACTTCCCGATCCGTAGGCAGCTTCGGAAGGCTCCGACTGATTGTTGCAGGCAGGATCGAGTTTTTGCCGAAGCGTCTGTGAATCTCCTGCACAACAGATTCCAAACGCTCTTTTTTATCAACAACGGATACATTGCCAAACATATCTAATTGCTCCGGGGCGGAAGCAGCATACAGATCGATGGCTCTGACCGTTACTGAACGAATTGGATAGTCCCAAGAGTAGGACCGCTCAAAAAGTGTGTATGCTGCCTTTGCGATAATTATTGAATGAAACGCCGACAGAAATTGTGAGCCCCAGCTCGTCCTTCATGCGCTGCCGGATTTCGTTGCCAATTTGCTCGCCGGATCCTCGAATGCTCCCGGAAACATCGAGCCAGCACTCATCCATACCATACGGCTCCACCTGATTTGTGTAATCCAGGTATATCTCGTGAGCCAATCGAGAGTATTTCATGTACTGCTCATAGTGGGGAGGGACGATAATCAGATTGTGGCATTTATTCCGGGCCTGCCAGAGTGCTTCGCCGGTTTGAATGCCAAACTTCTTCGCCTCATAATTCTTTGCCAGGATGATTCCATGACGGTTCTCCGGGTCTCCGCCTACGGCAACAGGGTGGCCACGCAAAGACTGATCCAGCATACACTCAACAGAAGCATAAAAGTTGTTCATGTCACAATGTAGAATTGTCCGCTGCATATGCGCCCCTCGCTTTCCGTACACAAAACCTGCTATTGACAAATGAGAACTATAGTGATATGTTTAATGGGAACTTTAGTTCTCAATTCGTGTCGAATTATAGCACGAGCAGAACTCGATGTCAATACTAATTTCAAACGAATGTTTGACTAAATGAAAAAGGAGCGTTATAATGGATTTTGCAGAAAGGCTGATTCAGTACAGAGAGTCACACAATCTTACCCAGGAAGCTCTTGCGGAACGGTTGGGCATTTCAAGGAGAATGCTTTACAAGTATGAAGCGGGAATCAGTGTTCCACGAGCATCTACGCTGAAAAGAATCTGCGATGAACTGCGTATCTCCAGCGATGCGATGTTAGGGGAAGAAACCCAGCAGTTGGACCCACAGCAGGAAATTGATAAGGTAGTTCATGATGTATCGGCGCTTTTTGCCGGAGGTGTTCTTCCCGAAGAAGATAAGGATGCACTGATGCACGCAATTCTGGACGCATACGCGAAGTCCAAAGAAATGAACAGCAGGAAATGATTTCTTTCGTTGCCTGCAATGTTAAATAACCGGTTTATTACCCTTATTGCGTGCTATACTGTGGAAATACCGAGGAAATACCGCAAGGGAAAACGGTTCATTAAGGGGGGCTTACCTTGACATTGCAGAAGATTTATCGTTTAGGAGAGGAACTGGTGGCAGATGCCAACTCCAGAGACCCATTCCAAATAGCAGACGAAATAGGATTGCAAATCCAAATGGTAAAGGATTTTACTGTTCTGAAAGGCGTTTACATGATACTTCACGAAGTGCCGTGGGCTTTCATAAACGACAACTTGGACGAACAGTTGAAACGAATTGTATGTGCCCATGAAATCGGCCATCATGTGCTTCATCAAGACCTTGTACGGCAGACTATGCTTCAGGAATTTAGTTTATTTGATCGCAAGAACAGACCGGAGTATGAAGCCAATGTGATCGCTGCGGAAATATTGCTGCCAGATGTAGAGGTTCTTGATATGATCTATCATTGCGGATACGACGCCTTTCAGATAGCACGATGCACGGGGTCAGATGTGAACCTTGTGGCGCTCAAGTGTGATATTCTGGTCGAAAAGGGGTATGATTTGCACCGAATTGACCATCAATCTGATTTTTTAAGGTGAGAAACAACTGCAACCAGAAAAACGTGCCCTCTCATTTCTTCGATAGTGGAAATGAGAGGGGCTGCTTATTATGCGAGATTCCTTTCTTTGCCGCGTTCAATCCCTTCATAGCTCTTAATGAAGCCCAAACGGTGCTCCATCATGAGCAGGTTCCTTTCCATTGCCAGAGCGGGCCAGTTCTGAGGTTCAACCGTTTCCAGAATGACAATAGCCGCGCGGTAGCCGAGATAGAAGCCGTCAATTGAAGCACTATAGGCACGCTGCCCCCAAGCGCTCTCTATGGATACAACATGATATCTGATCGTGTCATCCGTTTCTTCCTCCATGGCGCATGCCAGCCTGTTCCGGCGTATGACATCATCAAAATATTCCTTATGGCGCTTCATTCTCGGCATCCTGCCGATCTCGTCGTTCACATACTTCAGAAAACCGCCATCATCCTCAACCTCTGGCGTAAAATACTGCTTGAATCCACAGTACAGTCCTGCCAGAAATCCGTATCGTGCAGAATAGTCACGAATACTGGAACAGGTGTGTTCATATTCTGCAAGCCGCTCTGTTTGTCCGGGTGAAAACACGGTCTTCAGTTCATCAACACCTGTTGTATACTCGCTTTCAACCGTTTCAAACACGCCATCTTCAACAGCATGCTGGTACATGACCTTTATCGCGTCCAAATAAGAAGATCCCAAAGCTCCGTGAGCAATTTCCAAGATTGTTGTTTCTGCTGTCATAAGTAACTCCTCCTTGTCTGAAAGTATTTAATTGATACTTGATAGTATCTATCTAATACATATATAACACGAGGATGACAAAAAAGCTGTCGAAATATGTCTGAAGGGCACCAAAAAAGCCGCTACTCGAAAAAGTAGCGGCTTTTGCCTCATCAGAGATACTCGGTAATAACCGGGATGATGCTCTTGACCATATCCTGTACCATTCGTTCCTGCTGCTCGCTCAAGCCATAGTCTTTGCTGTAGCTGCCGGAAATGGCAGATGACAGATTGGGAGTTCTACCTGTGATATAGTCCAGAGACACATCCAGTTCCGTCGCAATCCTGAAGAGCGTTTGCAGACTGGGTTTGCTGGAAGCATTCTCGATGTGGCGCAGAGATTCTGTTGCCAGACCGACTTTTTCAGCAAGAACATCCGCTGTCCAGCCCCTACACTGCCTTGCCTCGCGTATTCTCTGCCCAGTGAGTGTGAAATCGATATCCATTGAATACAGCCCCCGATCTATCTGATACTATGTAACAGAGTATAGAGGGACTTTGCATTGAATAAAATGAGGAGACAGATACTTTCTTGTATTAAATGGATACGGTCTTTTGTGTTATTCAGATTTCCTCAAAGCTTTGTAAAGTTCCTGTGCTTTGTCCGCTTTTCTTCTGAAAGAAGTTTATACCCAAAGCGTTCCGGGAAGTCCGCCTGAATGAACACCTCCTGCTGGGTCAGACCATTGCGGCTGATGATCTGGTGCAGGTACTTTGCAAAGGGTTTCTCCTCCACGATCATGTTGCCGGAGTGCTCCTGAAGAAAGGCTTCGATACTGTCCGGGCTGGTATTGCCCAGGATGTTTTCCAATTCTTCTGTAGATTTCTTTTCCAAGGTATTTCCCCCTTCGCGGAAAATGTGATATAGTATGGGAAGACAAGCAAAAGTGGGTGATGGGATGACATTGGAGCAGGAACTGGAACTGTCTTATTATAAGGACGCCGCGCCGATCAACGAAAGCCACGGTATCTGGCTGGTGCAGGATCAGAGAAGCGGCAAGTTCTATGTGCGCAAAACCCTGACGGTGTTTAACAAGGACATATACCGGTATTTGAAGAATAACCCCATTCATCATACACCAAAAATCCATCATGTGGTAGAGAATGGGAACACTTTGGTGGTGATTGAGGACTACATTCCCGGAGATACGCTGGAGGAAATCCTTGCCCGGGAAGGGAATCTGCCGGAAGCGCAGGTGTTGGACATTGCCATTCAGCTTTGCAAAATACTGCAGGCGTTCCACCACGCAGTGCCGCCCATTGTGAACCGGGACATCAAGCCCTCCAATATCAAGCTGACGGAGGACGGAATTGTCAAGCTGCTGGACATGAACGCCGCGAAATACTGCGATTGTTTGGCTGTAAAGGACACGGTTCTCCTGGGAACCCAAGGCTATGCCGCGCCGGAGCAATACGGCTTTGGAGCCTCCAATGTTCAGACAGATATCTATGCGGTGGGTGTCCGGATGAATGTTTTACTCACCGGGAAGCTGCCTGCCGAGCAGAAAGCCACAGGAAAACTCAGAGGAATCATTGCGAAATGCACCCGACTGGAAGCGGAGCATCGTTACTCCAACATCGACAGCTTATCGGCGGCGCTGTCCGCATTGAAGCCGGTCAGCGTAACGGATACACCAAAGGAATCCGGTTGGCGGAAATTCCTTCCGCCGGGATTCCGTTCCGGCAGTTTGCTACTATCTGCGCTGTCCCTTGTGGGATACGCCTTCCTGCTGTTTCTGTGTCTGAACATTCAGGTGACAGATGCCACGCCGCTGCGCCTGATCGTGAATCGGATTGGCGCGACAATCGCGTTCTTCTCCTGCGTCCTGTTCACGGGGAACTATCTGAATGTACAGTCAAAGTTTTTCCTGACCAGAAGTAAAAACCTGATTTTTCGGATTTTGGGAATTGTGATCGCGGATATTGTTTTGTTCTTTTGCGTGGTCGCCGTGGTATCCATGCTGGAATCCTTTGTGCTGTAGGGTTGCCGCCAGAGTGTTTGCTCTGGCGGTTTCTCATTTCTGCTTCCAGAGATTCTGAATCTGCTTATTCACACTCAGAAAACCAGCGCCTGCGAGAACGGATGCAACGGAAGCCCAGATGCAGGCAATGCCGATATCTCCGAACATTTGCAGTCCAAAGAGAATGCCGATACAGCCCCAGACGATCAGGCTGATGCCAATTCCTTTCATGAAAACACCTCCTTCTTTCGACAGAAGTATAGCATAAATGGAAAGGGTTCGTTGCCCCCAATTTGGGGGAATATGAAAAATCCTTTTTGTAATCAACTGCTTTACCTCTATTATCCTGTCGCTTCTCTATGAAGCTTATGGCGATGCAAACCGCATAGACGATGACCAGGTCAAAGCGGATTTCGCTGAGTTGTATCGTTTGCTGAACGGAATGCCCCTGCGAGAAATGGACTGGATTATCAACCCTGTCTGTGCGCTCTGCCGAGATCATGAACGGAATGGATTTGTGCATGGCGTGCAGGTGGGCATACGGTTGGCACAGGAAATATAGAATGTAGAATAATCAATATACGCAATGCCTCAACCCCGGAAAACGGAGCTGAGGCTTTTGCTATTATCGGAGCGAAGGCTTTTTGCTACGGGGCACCATCGCAATCGAATGGGATTTGTTGCAGTCATATTGCGCAAAAAGTGTTTTTTTAAATTGTACGGACTGCAAGTAATTGTGATAAACACAGCAAATACAAAGCTTTTAATGTTAATCCGATTGACAAATTTATAGAAGAATGGTACAGTGATACCGAAGGTTTACGCAAGGAATCTGTGCAATATTTTGTCCTATGCAAAGATGTTGCTCATCTTATATAAAGGAGAGATACGAATGAAGCGTTCCGAAGTTAACAAGGCTCTTCGTGAGCTGGAAGCCATGTGCAAAAAATACCACTGCTACCTGCCGCCTTTCTGCCACTTTACCCCGGAGGAATGGGAAGCCAAGGGTCACGAGTATGACGAGGTCCGGGACTGCTGCCTGGGCTGGGACATCACCGACTACGGCAAGGGCGACTTTGACAAGATGGGCTTCTCCCTCATTACCATCCGCAATGGCAGCCAGACTATGAAGGACAAGTATCCCAAGGTTTACGCCGAGAAGCTACTGTACCTGAAGGAGGGCCAGTATTCCCCCAACCATTTCCACTGGTATAAAACTGAGGATATCATCAACCGAGGCGGCGGAAACGTGCTGATTCGGGTGTATAACTCCCATCCCGACGAGTCCATTGACTATGAAAGCGACGTGACAGTACATACCGACGGCAGAACCTACACCGTTCCCGCCGGAACCCAGATCCGCCTGACCCCCGGTGAAAGCATTTATATCCAGCAGTACCTCTACCACGACTTCGAGGTGGAGCCGGGCACCGGCGATGTGCTGCTGGGCGAGGTCAGCCAGTGCAATGACGACAGTAACGATAACCGCTTCAATCCTCCCATGGGCCGGTTCCCTGCCATCGAAGAGGACGAAGCGCCTTACCGCCTGCTGTGCACGGAATATCCCGAGGCGAAGGACTGAAAAGGAGGACGAACGATGATTGACGTAGTGGCATTGGGTGAACTGCTTATTGATTTTGCGGCCAAATCCACGGATACCAGCGGCTATCCCACCATGGCTGCAAACCCCGGCGGCGCTCCCGGCAATTTTCTGGCAGCGCTGAACGCCTACGGTAAGAAAACCGCTTTTCTGGGAAAAGTAGGCAACGATGCCTTCGGCCATCTGTTGCTGGGCACCCTGAAGGCTGCGGGCATCGAGACAAAGAGCGTTGTG
>CALXFP010000238.1 GCA_944387615.1 uncultured Oscillospiraceae bacterium
GGGCAACGGCGTTGTTGGTGGTTCGCAGTGCCAGGTGATGACTGCTGCGGCCATGGAGAACTTGCAGAGAATCCTGAAATACCAGTTCTCCTTCTCGAATGATGGCCACATGGTCTGCCATCTGGTCAATTTCGCTGAGCAGATGGCTGGACACTACCACAGTCATGCCAAACCGTCCGGGTAAGTCCCGAATCAGTTCCCGCATCTCCTGGATGCCTGCTGGGTCCAGGCCATTGGTTGGCTCATCCAGAATCAGTAGCTTGGGATATCCCAGCAGCGCCGCCGCCAGGCCTAAACGCTGTTTCATACCCAAGGAATAGTGGGCAACCTTCTTTCCGCGCTGACCGTCCAGACGGACAATTTGCAGGACTTCCCGAATGTTCTTTTCCGGTACCCCCCGAAGGGTCTGGATAATGCGTAGATTTTCTTCTCCGGTAAGATGTCCGTAGTAACTGGGACTTTCAATCAGGCTCCCAACCTGTCGCAGTACTGCCAAACGATGCTGGTTATCCATGTTGTTTCCCAACACTTGAATGCTTCCTGCTGTGGGACGAACCAAACCCAAAATCATTTTCAGTGTAGTGGACTTTCCCGCTCCGTTTGGACCAAGGAAGCCATAGACGCTGCCTTTCGGTACGTTTAAGTCCAGGTGGGATACCCGCATTGCATTTCCATATTGCTTGCATAAATCATGTGTTTCGATAATGTTCATGGTAAAACCTCCTTACGTGGTCCAGAATACCGCATCTGCCTTACAGACCGATGAAGCCTTCCTTACGTTTACCTGAAATCCCATCAGGCCGTCTGGACAAATAAAAGGCTTTTTTCTATAATGGTGACAGTTGAACGCAAAGGAGGAAGGTACCATGGCTTACCGTATTTTCATTGTGGATGATGAACCGGCTCTTCAGAAAATGGTAAAGGATATTCTGACTCAGGAGGGTTATGAGACAGATGCGGCTCTTTCCTGCGCCCAAGCTCTGGAGCGTTTTCGCTGCGCAGCGCCGGATGCAGTGTTGTTGGATGTGATGCTTCCGGATGGAGACGGGTTTTCTCTTTTCGGAAAACTCCGGGACATTCGGGATGTACCGGTGCTCTTCCTTTCTGCCCGTGACGAAGATGAAGCCAGACTCCAGGGCCTTGGCTTGGGTGCAGACGATTATATTACCAAGCCCTTTCTCCCGCAGGAGCTGCTTCTGCGCATAAAGGCGGTACTGCGTCGGGTCTATCGGACAGTTTCCACGGTTTCACAACTGGGGAAAACGAAAATCGACTGGGGTAAAAGCAGCATTTTCCGGGATGGTGCGGAAATTGCCCTTACTGCAAAAGAATTTACCCTGCTGAAAAAGCTTTGGGAGGCCCGGGGAAACATTGTCACCATTGATGCTTTGTGCGCCGCCCTGTGGGATGGCCCTTTGGTGGGTTATGAGAATACGCTCATGGTACACATCCGGCGTCTGCGGGAGAAAATAGAGGCAGACCCATCCCATCCCCGATTTCTGCTGACAGTGCGGGGGTTGGGTTATCGGCTGAAACGGGAGGAAGGACAATGAAATTGCGCAGTTTGCAAAAAGGAGCCATGCTGGTGACCGTCTCCGCACTGCTGATTTTTGTGATTACCTTGCTGGGATGGTTTGCCTTTGGCTGTTATATTTCTGATGGAGGACGAGGGTGGAATGTTCCCATAAGTGAGTACTCCAAGGCGTTAACCTGGGATGGAAAAAGCTACACCTTTACCGGAGAGAATTTGTTGGAGGAAGATTGCTGGATGATGCTGCTGAATCCCCAGGGACAGGTGGTGTGGTCCCTGCGCAAACCGGAGGATACTCCGGAGCAATACACGCTTACGGATGTGGCCTCGTTTACCCGGTGGTATCTCGAAGACTATCCCGTCCGATGCTGGGTGCGTCCCGACGGGCTGCTGGTGGTGGGTTCCCCCAAAGGAAGTGTCTGGAAACATGATATTGCTATGAACACTCAGGACCTGCTTCAGATTCCTATCTGGTTTGCTGGTATTTTCCTGATAGCACTGGGCAGTGTACTGGGACTTGCCTGGCTGACTGTGGGCAAATGGTTCCGCCAGGATCAGCAGGTACGGGATGCTGCCCGCTCAAATTGGATCAACGGCGTTTCCCACGATATCCGTACGCCACTTTCCGTGGTGATGGGTTACGCCGCGCAACTGGAAGATGCTCCGGATATAAGCGCACTGTACAGACAGAAGGCATCCGCCATCCGATCACAGAGTCAGGTCATTCGGGATTTGGTCAACGATCTGAATCTGACCATGCGCTTGGACTGTGAAATGCAGGCACTGCGAAAGGAAATCCTGCGACCGGAAACGTTATTGCGGCAAATCGGAGCGGACTTTCTCAATAGCGGAATGGAGACAGAAGCTGATTTTGAAATCGACTTGCCAGAAATACCGCTGCCAGAGATGAACGCCGACCCTTTCCTCTTACGTCGGGCGATAAACAACCTGCTTACCAACTGTGTGCGGCATAACAGTCCTGGCTGTCTGATACGATTGGGAGGCAAGACCGTGGGCAAGTGGATCGTTCTTTGGGTGGAAGGCGGAATGGTAACCGATTCAACGGAAACTATCTCGCATCATCCGCTGGAATCGGACGGCGGAGCTGCCCATGGTACCGGACTGCGGCTGGTAGCCCAGATCGCCGCAGCCCACGGCGGCAAAGCGGAGTTTCACAACAGCACGCCTTATCGGTGTGAGTTATGGCTGCCTATCAAAGAATCGTGACTTCCTGGATCAGGGGAAGAGATTGATTTTCATCCACGGTGACCATATATTGTTGGAAACTTCTCTGCGTTAGCAGGGGATGACTTTGATACAACCAAAATATCCGAGGCGATAACGACACTGCGTTATCGCCTCGGAATGTTTTGATATGCTCAATGGGATACTTTCAGCAATTCGTCTAGCTATCACTCTGGCAATCCGGTATAGAGGATGCTTCCATCCAAGGCGTTGAGGATTAGACGGTTCTTCGTCCCTAGAACCTGGGAAAACAGGTATTGTCCCTCCGGACTCTGGAACTGAATTTCCCCACGGAAAATCAAACTGGGTGCATATTGGTATGCGCCTGTCTGTGCATCTACGCCGGTCAGGGTGGAGCCCCAAACGATATCCGTAATTTCCACAGTGTATTCGGCGGGTTTTCCAAAGGTTTGGATGGCAGGATAGGAGGCCAGAACCGACTTCGCCTTCTCCAGCAAAGTGTCCGGATCCAGAATTTCCACGCTGGATTCTTCTGTCACTTGCAAAGGCGACCAGCAGCCAATATCCACCAGCGTACCGTCTGGCGTAAAACGTAGCCATGCATTGGTGTCCGTAGCGCCCAGACTCCAATTTTCTTCCACTGTCAGCTCCAATTCCTGAAGCATCTGGGCGGCCTGAACCAGAATTCCGTACTCTGGAGCGTTTTCAGACCCATACTGTATTACTTCCGCACTGGTTACCCTCCATTGACCAATGCCTATGCTGTCCAGAATATTCTGGGCATCTGCTTTTGCTGCCGCTATCTGCTCCTGTGTGGGCACTTCCCATTGCAGTGGCTGGCTGCCTGAAAGATAGATAGAGAACTGATCTGCGCTGACATAAATCTCCGTCTGGGCTTCTTCCGGGAACAGGCGTTTCTCGATTTCCTTTACCTCATCTTCCGTAACCAACCTGGGGGTTGCTGTGAGTATTTTTCCTTCCGGCGGATCTGGCAGCGCATCTGCTATTTGGAAGGAAGCGGAACCGTCCATGTTTGTAAATTCCGTAATATCCTTGCCGATGCTTGCCTTTGCATGCGCCAATTCTTCTGGCTGAATCCGGGTCATAGCAGGTTTTTTTCCATCACGGTAGGCTTCTATATCTGCTGTCACGGCAGAAGCGTCCAGAGTCTGGATGCACATGGTGCGGTTATACCCAAATTCTCCCTCTTGTTCACTGAAATTCTGTGTGTGTGTAATGACGTGAGAGAAAGTGCTGTCCCGGTTGAACACGAAGTCTACCGAATATCCAGCTTCCGTGATCCATTCGCCTTCCACATAAGGCTCAGATACAGTCAGGCGGACAATCCGCTGCTGCGACGTATCTTCTATGGAAAGCTGGGAAATTTTCTCATCAGACCACTGAAACGCCGCCAGCCAAGGTTCTGGAACTTCTTCGGTTTTCCAACTTTCCCAGAGAATGCATCCATTTTCGTCAAATCCTCCGGTGGTCTCGTTGTCCCAGTAAACGCCATCCCAATGTAAGTAGGCAAAAATACT
>CALXFP010000239.1 GCA_944387615.1 uncultured Oscillospiraceae bacterium
TTCGCAACTAAATGTGTTTGATGGGGGACATTTTTGTTATTTAAATCATATTGAAAGTATAGGCATATTAATTCAAAATTTTTTTGACAGTTAATATTTTTTGGAGGTGTATGTGTATTTAGTTGCAATTTTGCTTGGTGTTATGATACCGATAATGGATTATTTTAATCTTCATCTTATGCAAAATAGTGGATACAAAAGCAAAAAATATTTATCGGTCTTGTATAATAGATTTTTTAGTAGAGCAACGATATCAATACTTGCTAACTTACTTTTTATGGTAATATTAGGGTTGATTCAATATTTGTTTACGATATATGATATTGCTGTTAACTATATAAATTATTTTGCAATTGCTTATTTAATTTTTTTGTTAATTGACCATATAATTTTGAGTGAAAATTGTAAATTGCCTTTAAAATACACAAAAAGAATTATAAGACTTATTATTGCATGGATATTAGTTAATACAATTGTTGTTAGTTTACTTTGTTATGTGTTAAATTGTAATCATTTTGTTATTGTGTATCCATTTATAGCAATAATAATTCTGTTAAAGCCTTTTATGTTAGTTATTGCTAATTGGTGTCTATATCCTATTGAAAAACATATTTTTAATAATTACATAAAAAAAGCTAAACAAAAATTAAATAGCATAGACATAATCAAGATTGGTATAACAGGAAGTTATGGTAAAACAAGCGTTAAATTTATTTTATCAGACATTTTATCAATCAAATACAAAGTTTTACCAACGCCACACAGTTATAATACTCCTATGGGGATTTGTCTTGCTATAAATGAATTGAAAGATCAAGAAATATTTATAGCAGAAATGGGAGCGAGAAATGTGGGAGATATCAAAGAATTAGTAAATATTGTGGAACCGGATATTGGAATTATCACGGGTATATCGCCGCAACATCTTGAAACATTTAAAACAATTGACAATATTGTAGATACCAAATACGAACTCGCTGAAGGTGCAAAAATTGTTATTTTTAATGGATACAACAATTATACAAAAAAAATGTATGATATATGTCAAAAAGAAAAATATATTACAGGCAATGATATTACGGCAAAAAATGTACATTATGAAGGGTGTTATTTAAAATTTGATTTGTTAATAAATGATAAATGTTATGAGGTAAAAACTCGTTTAATTGGAGAACAAAATGTGGAAAATATTTTGCTCGCGGTAAAATGTGCAAAAATTTTAAAAATGACAGATGGCGAAATTATACAAGGGATTAAGAAAATTAAACAAATTCCAAACAGACTTGAATGTATTAAAAGCGGAGAAAAATTAATTATAGATGACTCTTACAATAGTAATGTAGTAGGAAGCAAATATGCTATTAATACTGCAAAAAAAATGGGTAAGAAAGTTTTAGTTGTAACGCCTGGTATGGTAGAGTTGGGAGATATACAATACAATGAAAATTATCTTTTTGCAAAGCATATCGGCAAGCAGTGTTCATATTTAATTATCGTTAACAAAATTAATCAAAAACCCCTTTATCAAGGGGCAATTGATGGAGGAATGGATAAAGAAAATGTATTTTTTGCCGATAATCTTGAAAAAGCCAAAGAAATAATAAAACAAATTAGTTGTGATGTTGTATTGTTTGAAAATGATTTGACAGACGATTATAAATAAAAGAGGTGTTTATGAAAAATGTTGCAATAATATTTGGTGGAGTGAGTGCCGAACATGAAGTATCTATCATTACTGGTAAACAAGCCTATAATTCACTCGATAAGAAAAAATATAATGTTTATCCAATATATATAGATATAAATGGTAATTGGTTGTATGTAAAAAATTTTAAAATAAAAAATCTTAAACAAAATAATAAAGTGTGCTATTTTGTTCCTAATTCAAATAAATTACATATCAAAGGTAGTCCCTTCAAAAAAATTACTATTGATTGTGTATTGCTAGCAACTCATGGAGGAAATGGAGAAAATGGTATGATTCAAGGCGTTCTTGAAGTGTCAAATATACCTTATAGTAGTTGTGGGGTATTGTCTAGTGCAATTACTATGGATAAAGCGATAATGAAAGATATATTCGTAGCACACAATATACCAACACCACAATATTTTTTGTTAAATGAAAATAGTGATATAAATAATTTGGATTATCCCGTTGTTGTTAAACCTGTTAGTCTTGGAAGTAGCATTGGTATTAAGATTTGTCATAATAAAAAAGAATTGCTTGATGCTATTAAATTTGCTAAATTATTTGATGACAAAATTATTATCGAAAAGGCAATTTTTCCATTAAGAGAAGTAAACATTGCCGTATTGAAACACAAAAATCAAATTATTTTATCTAATACTGAACAACCACTGGGGCAAGATGAATTTTTAACATTCGAAGATAAGTATTTAAGAAACGGTAAAAGCAAATCAAAAAATAATTCAAAAAGAAAAATTCCAGCCTTAATTACAAACGAAGAAGAAAGTAAAATAAAAAAACTTGCAATTGATTTATATAATATATTTAGATGTAAGGGAATAATTAGAATAGATTTTTTGTTGGACGATAACAATGTATATGTTAATGAACTAAAAGAT
>CALXFP010000240.1 GCA_944387615.1 uncultured Oscillospiraceae bacterium
AGTTCCACGGCCTGACCAATGTGGAAACCCGGTTCCGTCAGCGTTATGTGGATTTGATGGTCAATCCTGAAGTCAAACAGAATTTTGTGATCCGCTCCCGGTTCATCAAGTTCCTGCGCAACTATCTGGACGATCGGAACTACATCGAAGTGGAAACCCCGGTGCTGAACACCATCGCCGGCGGCGCCGCTGCCCGTCCGTTTATCACCCACCACAACACCCTGGATATTGACATGTACATGCGTATCGCCACGGAGCTTCCTCTGAAGCGGCTGATTGTGGGCGGCATGGATCGGGTGTATGAAGTGGGCCGGATCTTCCGTAACGAGGGCATGGATCCCAAGCACAACCCCGAGTTTACTACTGTTGAGCTGTATCAGGCTTACGCCGATTTCCACGACATGATGGACATTGCCGAAGGCATTATCTCCGGCGCTGCCAAGGAAATTCTTGGCACCTACGAAGTGGAATGGATGGGCGAAAAGATTGACCTGACCCCCGGCTGGCGCCGTCTGACCATGGTGGACGCTGTCAAGGAGTACGCCGGTGTTGACTTTGGCGCCATTACCGACGACGCCGAGGCTGTTGCCGCTGCCAAGGCCATTGGCGTGGAACTGGCCGACGCTGCCGAAAAGACCTGGGGCAACGCCCTGTACGCCTGCTTCGACCAGAAGGTAGAAGAGCATCTGATTCAGCCCACCTTTATTACCATGTATCCGGTGGAGGTTTCTCCGCTGACCAAGCGTTCTCCCCTGGATTCCCGGCTGACCGAGCGGTTTGAGCTGTTCGTCTGCCACAGTGAGCTGGCCAACGCCTACTCCGAGCTGAACGATCCCATGGATCAGCGGGACCGTTTCCAGAAGCAGGTAGAGCAGCGGGAGCGTGGTGACGAGGAAACCGAAATGCTGGACGAGGATTTCCTGACTGCCCTGGAGTACGGTATGCCTCCCACAGGCGGCATGGGCATGGGCGTGGACCGGATTGTGATGCTGCTCACCGGCACCGATACCATCCGGGAAGTCATTCTCTTCCCCACAATGAAGCCAATGGATATGCCCAAGAGCGAAAAGAAGGAAGAAACCGCCGCTCCTGTGGTTAAGAAGGAGGAAGTCATCGACTTCTCCAAGGTTGAGGTGGAGCCTCTGTTTGCAGATTTCGTGGACTTTGAAACTTTTGCCAAGTCCGACTTCCGGGCTGTCAAGGTCAAGGCCTGCGAGGCTGTGAAGAAGAGCAAAAAGCTGCTGAAGTTCACTCTGGACGATGGCAGCGGCGAGGATCGGGTAATTCTCAGCGGTATCCACGATACCTACGAGCCGGAAGAACTGGTGGGCAAGACTCTGATTGCCATTACCAACCTGCCCCCCCGGAAGATGATGGGCATTGATTCCTGCGGTATGATCATCTCCGCCATTCATCACGAAGAAGGTGTGGAAAAGCTCCACTGCCTGATGGTGGACGATCACATCCCCGCCGGCGCAAAGCTGTACTAAGAAATACAATATAACAGCCCCACTGGAAAGCTTCTTCCAGTGGGGCTGCTTTTTGTTGTTTATTCCGCTTTTTCAACGGATACCAGTGCCGCTTCCACGGTTTCCGAATCCGGCTGTGCTTCGCCGGTATAGGTAACCGTGACTGTGTCACCCGGTTCCAAACCGGTCAGATCTACGTCGCCGATTTCAAACTTGTAGTATGCATCATCTGCAATCAGGACCAGCATATCCAGGCCGGTGTCAATCGTATTGACCACACCCTTCATGGTTTTAGTCTGCGCATCATCTGCAACCGGCTGTGTAAGCGTAGAAGAAACCACTGTGGTGGGAGTCTGCTCCTGCTGATTCTGTTGAGAAGAGGCTCCGCACGCAGTCAGCGCCATGGCTGCGGCCAAACATACAGCCGCCACTGCGCATCCTTTTCTATCGTATTTCATGATAAACACTTCCTTATTTTGTTCTGCCGCGTCCCGATTCCCGCGGCTGGGCATACCATAGCACACGGGCGTCCAAGATGCAACAAGGATAAGGATTTCTTAATCTACAGTTAATGGTTTCTTACATTTTTTCCAGAATTTTACGGTAATTGTGAACAAATCATGTAATTATTGTGAAGAAGAGTTCTAGCCAATCCGGTCATAGGCAATGCGTTCGGAACCGTCGGCGATGTGGATGATTCCGCAGCGGCGAAAGCCCTGCTTTTCCACCGCCCGCTGCATCACCTTGTTGTCTTCATGGGTATCGATGCGCAGATAATCAATACGCTCTGCCCCATAGGCAACGGCAGCACTTAAGATTCCTCCGGTGCCGTCGGAAGCAATGCGGTGTATGGTTCCGTAGGGACGACTGGCGTGCCAGCTGCCGCAGAAGATTTCCCGGTAGGTTGGATCTTCTCCTATGGAGAAAAAGAACACACCGTGGATTTTCTCCTCTTCCGTCACGACAAACAGATTTCCATCCTGGATATCCTGCTGAAGCTGGTGTTTGGGCGGATGGTGATTGCCCCACTGGTTGGGGTTTCCTGTTTTTGCCATAAAGTCCCTGGCATAGGCGTAAATCTCCAGAATCCGGGGCAGATCTTCTTCCCGGGCGGTTCGGATGTTTCTTTGCATCATGATTTCCTCCTGAATGTTTTCCTCATTATACGCAACCTGCATTGCCATTGCAACCCCTGGACATAATAAGGAAAAACAAAGGAAGGTGCTTTTATGGCAAATCTGAAACGGGGCAGACAAAGTTTTGCCCTGCCGGAACCTCCGGTCATCACCCACTGGGCCAGTGTAGCAGGAAAAAAAGAAGCGGAAGGCCCGTTGGCCCATACCTTTGACATCAAATGCCGTGATACCTATTTTGGTCAGAAAACCTGGGAACAGGCAGAAAAATACATGCAGCAGCAGGCTCTGCGAAAACTCGCGGAAAAAGCGGGCATGCACCAGAGAGAATTTGACCTGGTGTTTTCCGGAGACCTTTTAAATCAATGCATTGGCTCTTCTTTCAGTCTGCGAAATACCGGGATTCCCCATCTAGGGCTCTATGGTGCCTGTTCTACCATGTCGGAAAGTCTTTTGATGGCCTCCATGGCAGTGGGCGGCGGATTTGCAGATAAGGTGGTGGCCATGACTTCCTCCCATTTTGCCTCCTCCGAGCGGCAGTACCGTTTCCCACTGGGTTACGGCGGTCAGAGAACCCCCACCTCTCAATGGACGGTCACCGGCTCCGGTGCGGCATTGGTCTGCCGTCAGGGGAAAGGTCCCAAAATCACAGCCTGTACCATCGGCACCGTCACCGACCTGGGTATCAAAGATGCCAACAACATGGGTGCCGCCATGGCACCTGCCGCCTATGCCACCATCCGCGCTCACTTTGATGACCTGAAAACAGGTCCTGAGGACTTTGACCTGATTGTCACCGGAGATCTGGCACAAATCGGCAAGGAGATGCTGATGGAGCTGGCACGGAAGGACGGGATCAGTCTGGGCGGAAAGCTGACGGACTGCGGCAATCTGGTGTTTGACAACACCAAGCAGGATGTACACGCCGGCGGCTCCGGCTGCGGTTGCAGCGCCATTACCCTGTGCGGATATCTTTTGGGACAGCTGCAAAGTGGGAAGCTAAAGAAAATTCTGTTTTGCGGCACCGGAGCACTGCTCTCCCCTACCTCTACTCAACAGGGACTGCCCATTCCCGGTGTGTGCCATGCAGTATGCATTGTAGGAGGCAGATAACATGGATTATGTAAAAGCATTCCTTGTGGGCGGACTTCTGTGTCTGATCGGCCAAATTCTGATTGATAAAACCAAGCTGACACCGGCTCGGATTCTGGTCAGCTATGTGGTGATCGGTGTTTTGCTGGGGGCTGTTGGGCTGTACCAGCCCCTGGTAGACTTTGCCGGGGCCGGAGCTTCGGTACCCTTAACAGGTTTTGGAAACACCCTTGCCAAAGGTGTCCGGGAGGCGGTTGATGAAGATGGATTCCTTGGCATTTTCACCGGCGGCCTGAAAGCCTCCGCCGGAGGAATCACTGCTGCCATCCTGGCAGGACTGGTGGCAAGCCTTCTTTTCAAAGCCAAGGATAAATCTTGAAAAGCTGGGCATGATAGGTTTGCGGCAAAGCCGTGATCAAAAACGGAGGATACGAAGTATGAATAAGCAGAATAACATGCAGAAGAAGAACCAGACCCAGAACGAGCGCCAGACCTATACCAGCAACGAGCGTCAGAGCCAGAACACCGACCAGACTCAGGAAAAGAACTGCCGCTAAACGGCACATGGGGCACCCTACCGGGTGCCCCAATGACATACTTACACCTTTTTTCGTCAGAGCAAAACCAACTGGCTTCGGTGGAAGAAATACAAATACATGCCGATCACCGGCTGTTCATAAATCCTGCTCAGCGCCTGGGCATAGGTCTGCACCTGGGGGCGGTAACGCTCCACCGCAGTGCTCAGGTTTTGCTCCGTAACCGCATCGGTTTTGAAATCTACGATGGTGATGCCATTCTCCTCCAGCAAGGCACAGTCTACCACGCCTTGCAGCAGAACCTGTTCGCCTTCCAGACCTTCCCCGTAATGGCTGCCGTCATCCAGAATGGAAAACTTGAACTCCCGGAGGCACTCTGCTCCGGCGGCAAGCTTTCTTCCAATTTCTGTTGCAAAAAATTGCGCCAATTGCCGGCAGTTTACCAGCTGTCCCTGCTCCTGAGTAAGGACACCGGATTGCACCAATCGCTGAACCTCCTGCGCAACCGACTCAGCCGAAGTTCCCATCCGAAAATCCATATATTGCAGAGCTGCGTGCATGGCGACGCCATAGGCACGAGCATCGGTTTTTCGGTTTTTGAAGGTTGGCTGGCGCCAGTTTCGCTGGGTGGGTTTGGGTTCCTGGGTGTCTTCTGCCGCTTCTGCGTCCTTGAGTCGTCCTTTGCGGCCTGTGGCTGTCTGTTTGGAGGGCGCCATGGTGGCGGCCATATGGGGATAGTGAAATGCCAGTGCGTTTTCCAGTCGGGTCTGTACCCCTTCCGGAAGGCGGATGCTCTGCTGAAGCTCTTGGATGTTCTCCTGCATGGGCTCTGGGGACTGGCAGACCGTAATTTTCCACAGATGCTCGTTTAACTGAGTATGGCCTGGTCTGCCTCCTAGGTTGTGAAGTTCCCCCGCCTCCCTGCGGCTCATGGCGGCCAACAGCACCCAATCCCCCAGGCAAATGGCATCCCGGCACAACAGCTCACCGCCGTCAAAATCCTGTCGCAGGGCGATCTGATGCAAATCCTTTTCCAAACTTTTGGCAGCGTAGGTCATAATCAGCCGATCTTTGGCCCGGGTCATGGCAACATACAGAACCCGCAATTCTTCGGAGACACTTTCCGCCTCCATTTTTACCGCAATGGCCCGTTTGGCAATGGAGGGATACCGGATCCGCTTTTCCTGATCCGCCACTGACAGTCCCAATCCCAGAGTTTTATCGCAAAGGATCTGTGCCCGCAAGCTTTCCTGATTGAATTTCCGGGACAAGTTACACAAGAACACCACCGTAAATTCCAGTCCCTTGGATTTGTGGATGCTCATAATGCTGACGCATCCGGAGTTGGCTGCCCCCGGCATCACCAATCCCCGATCTTCCAGAGAGTCCAGGTAGTCCAGGAACTGAGACAAATCCCGCAGATTTCCTTGTTCATAATCCGCCGCCAGCTGATAGAAGGTCTGAAGATTGGCCCGTTTGGCTTCGCCGCCTGCTGTAGCCGCATAGAGGCTGTCCATTCTGGTCAGGCAGAAGCAGCGCTCCAGCAAAGCTGTCAGGGTGCTGTGTCTCGCTTCCTGGCGAAGGGTTCCCAAAATATCCAGAAATTCCTGGCTCTTAAGGGTATCGCTTTGCAGCAGCGCATCGTAAACGCTGCCCTTTTTCTGCCGGCTCCGGAACCGGGCAAGATCATCGGCGGTAAATCCAAAAATCGGGCTTGCCAATACGGTAATCAGAGGAATATCCTGACGGGGATTCTGGATGGTCTGCAGCAACGCCCGGAAGGTAGCAATTTCCTCGGTTTGCAAAAGGTCTGTTCCGCTGCCGGAGGTACAGCGGATTC
>CALXFP010000241.1 GCA_944387615.1 uncultured Oscillospiraceae bacterium
GCCGCCGGGGCTACACCCCCGCTTCCATCCGCAACTTCTGTGACCGGGTTGGCGTGGCAAAGAGCCCCAACACCATTGAGTTCGGTTTCCTGGAGCACTGCCTGCGGGAGGATCTGAACGAGACCGCTCAGCGGGTTATGGCAGTACTGGACCCTGTCAAGCTGACCATCACCAACTATCCCGAAGGCAAGAGCGAGACCTTTGAGGTGGAGAACAACCCCAACGATCCCGATGCCGGCACTCGTCCGGTGACCTTCTCCCGGAATCTGTGGATTGAGGCCGACGACTTCCTGGCCGAGCCGGTGCCCAAGTACAAGCGGCTGTTCCCCAACGGACCGGAGTGCCGCCTGAAGGGCGCTTATCTGATTACCTGCACCGGATGCGTCACCGACGAAAACGGCAAGGTAGTGGAAGTGCTGGCCACCTATGACCCCGACAGCCAGGGCGGCAACCCCGCCGACGGCCGGAAGGTCAAGGGCGCTACCATTCACTGGGTAGACGCCAACAACTGCGCCGACGCAGAGGTACGGCAGTACAGTAACCTCTTTGACGATCCGGACCCGGATGCCGCCGGCAAGGATTTCCTGGCCTGCCTGAACCCCCACTCTCTGGAGGTTCTCACCAACTGCAAGGTGGAAGCCAGCCTGAAAGACGCCAAGGCTCCTGCTTCCTATCAGTTCATGCGTCTGGGCTACTTCTGCCCCGACAGCAAGGATTCTTCTGCGGAGCATCTGGTATTCAACCGCTCCGTCAGCCTGAAGGACAGCTTCAAGCCCGGCAAGTAAACACTTCGTCCCGCTGCGGTTTCGCAGCGGGACGATTTTTCTTGTATAGATGGGGCAAATGTGCTATAATGTTCCTAATCTAATTCAGGAGGTATGGCTATGGATACGAAAGAAATCCGCAGGCAGGCACGAGCGCATCTGCAAGGCAACTGGGGGCTGTCCATCGGCGTGGCTGTGGTAGCCTGCCTGCTAGGCGGGCTGCTTACCGGTATGTCCTTTATCCCGGAAATCAGCTATTGGAAACAATTGAATTTCTTCCATGACAGAGATCTTTCTCAGTATGTTTCCGGAAGCTGGGAAATTGTGCAAGGCGTTTGGATTGAATTCAAAAACGGCATTTTCAGTCTTGCTTCTTTCCTCTTAGGCGGCGTGTTACAGCTGGGCTATGCCCGGTTCCTGCTGCGCCAGCATGACGGAAAGCCCACGGAATTCAACGACCTGTTTTCCCAGTTTGACCGGTTCGGCACCGGCTTTGCCCAGCACTTTCTGCGAAGCCTTTACACCCTGCTGTGGTCCTTGCTGCTGATCGTTCCCGGAATTATCGCCGCTCTGAGCTATGCCATGACCCCCTTCATTCTGGAGGAGCACCCGGAACTCACCGCCAACGAAGCCATCCGCCGCTCCAAAGAATTGATGCGCGGGCACAAAACGGATTTGTTTATTCTGGAACTGACCTTCATCGGCTGGTCTTTGCTTTGCATTCTGACCCTGAATCTGGGTCACATCGCCCTGAATCCCTATAAAAATGCGGCCTACGCCGTTTTTTACCGGGAGATCACCAAAGGGCCGTAAGAATAATCTTTCCCGGCAGCGAAAACCGCTGCCGGGATTTTTGTTACTGGGGAAGGAAAACTTTTACAGGCTCCCCCACTTCCGGGTCACCAATCAGGATATAATCCACCTGATTCAGGTCAAGTGGTGTTGTAAAGGAACCGCTGCCCTGTGTAAATCGTTCATTTTCTATGGTGATCTTAGAACACAAAGGGCTACCCCCATCTTTCATAATAATTTGAAAATCCAAGTCAAAGGAGAAAGGCTCGTCCTCGCTGCAGGTATATCTGTAGTTCCATTTGGCCCCCAAAGGCCCGATCTTCATTTCCTTCACTGTGATGGTAAAATCATAGCTGTCAAAATGCGTTGGCAGGCCGTTTTCCGGGTCTTTTTGCCCCGTCAGTTTCTTCCGGCACCAGTCCGTGCAATCCCCTTCATGAGTCCAGGTGTGCTCTTTGTGCCCGCCGTAGGTAATGCCCTCCACATCCAAGGCAATTTCCTGGGCAGAATTGACCACACAGATGTCAAAAGAAAATTCCCCAGGAGCCAAACAGGTACATTCCACGCTATTTCCCGTGGGCATCCATCCGTAAATCCCGCTGATGGTAACCTTCTTGGGTGTGTCATCATTCATCTTTACATCGTTTCCCGGTACCAGACGTGCCGTAACATGAAACGCTTTCCAGTTGTCTCTGGGGTTTTCATCCGGCAGCGCCTCCACTTTATAGGCGCAACCGCCATTTTCGGACAGTTCCAAAAATGGTTCCACGTCCCCTGTATCCTGGAAGGCATAGTTTATCCCATCCGGCAAGACGGTTCCCTCCGGGACTTCCACCTGGAAATACAAGTGCATCACACTGGCATCTGCATAGGCAGCGGTCAGGGTCACCGTGGTGCCTTCACTGGTAACGCCGGTCTGCTCAAACACTTTTCCCAAATCGTTGACCACCTGAATCTGCTCCGGTGTTATGGTTTCCGGAACCGTTACATCCAACCCCATGCTCTGAATTATGGCCTTATCCTGTTCCAGCTGGTGATTCAGTACGCTGCGGAACCAGTCTCCTGCCTCCAGGAATGGTTCCGCCCCGAAGGCGGTTGCACTCAGCAAAGATAAGATAGCGGCGGTAATGAAAATTCGGTACAGAATTCTAGGTTTCTTTTTCTCTTTCGGTGAAATTCTCTCCATCGTCAGCTTCCGAATCCGTTCAGAGGACAAGGGCGCAGATTCTTCCAGCTGCACGGTATCGCCCGGAATGCTGTCCAGCAAATCGAAAATATGTCGTTTCATGCTACTCCCCACCTCTGCAAAATGGTTTTCAGCCGCATTCGGCCCCGTCGTAATTTGGTTTTGATGGTAGACGGATTCAGGTGCATTCGCTGAGAAATCTCCTCCACGGCCTGAGCGTAATAGTAGTGGCGCAGGAAGATTTCCCGGTCTGTCGGTTCCAGCTGATCCAGGGCTTTCTGTACCAGCTTCCGCTCCTCCGCCTGCTCCGCAGCGGAGGACGGGGTGTATTCGTCAGGAAGCTCCAGCACGTCCTCTTCCAGCGGCAGCGTCTGACCACAGGCGCGAAGCTTGGTTTTTGCCTTGTTTCGGGCAACTGCTCCAAGCCAGGCCTTGACGCATCCCGATTGAATGTCATCGGCCTGATTCCACGCCGCCACAAACACATCGGATACCACTTCCTCCGCATCTTCCTTGCTCATGCAGTTTCGCAAGATATTCCAGACAATCGTCGAGACATAGGGTATGTATCGGGCCATCAGCGCCTCCAACCCCGCCGGGTCGCCGCTGCGCAGCTTGCGCAAGATGATGTCTTCTTTCATAGTGAATACTCCTAACCGTTTGGTGAAAGCCGCTTTCACCTATCTGATCTCCGGTTATGGGAATTTGGTTTCATTTTTTCAAGCATTTTTAGCGAAAAATACCGAACCCGGGCTGGGTGCGGTCAGATTGTCGACAAGCCCCAGTTCTGCGTCAAACAAAACTGGGGTTTTTGATAAGCTGAAGCGCCGCATCCATCAGGATGCGGCGCTTATACATTACAATTGGAACTGCCGACCGCTTACTGTACCGGAGTGGTTTCCACACCGCGGAAAACGCGATACAGCACCTGACCATCCGTAAACTTCAGGCGCATATTGACGGTGTCGGTACGGAAATTCCGTTCCTCAAAGGCCATATCTCCCACACCCATGCCATAGTTGATGATATAAGTGTCCGTTTCCTCGTCAAGAAGCTCCGCCGAGCCCATGGCAGTAGAGGCATATTCCGTGGGATACTCCTGGAAACGAATGAGGTTTTTCGTTTCCTCGTCAATCCAGTAACGGCAAACCCGGGAAGTAGAATTCTGGCCGCCGGAATTGTCAAAAATGGTAAACGAACCGTCATCAAGGTAGCGCACGTCATGCTGAAGCAAACCAATCTGGCTCTGCTCCAATCCCTGGATATCATTTCGGGCACGGCCCATAATCCACAGGATCTCCCCTGTTTCCCGGTCGATTTTCATCAAACCCACAGACCGGCAGCTAAGCAGCAGGTCGAAACTTTCGGGGTCTACCGCGATGGCATTCAAATGAATATAGTCCGTAAACACCTGCGTTGTACCGGCTGTGAATGCGGCATACTCACCTGCTGACAGCGAAGCAGCATACAGCTGCGGATGGTCAATGGACTCCCACTGCATAATGACCTGACCATCTTTTTGCTCCTGGATAATGGCATTGACCACCTGCACCTGTGTTCCCTCCATGCCGGGGATGTTATCCACAGTGGACAGGGTAACAGACGTCAGCAGGTAATGATTATCTCCCAGAATCTTATAGTCATGGCTTTCACAGAAATAGGGCTGTTCCGTAATAGAGCCATAGGCAATGGGGCGGATATTGTCGTTGATCACCTGGAAATTTTCATCCATCAGGACAATATGGGTAAAGTACATTCCTCCATTGATATTCTCCACTTGTCCTGCACTTTCCGTCTGCTGATAAGCGTAACGGATGGTTCCATCGGGGTACTGGATTTTCCGGAAATTAAAGGCCATATAAGGCACCTGCTTGTACCACTTGATACGTCCCTCCGCCGACATCACAAAGATGTAGTTCTTTTGGCTTTCGGTAACGCCGTACATGCTGATCAGGTAGTCCTCGTCACTGATGCTGCTGCCGGTAATCTCATATTCCGGGAAATCTGCAGGCAGCAGTCCCTCATTCATGGTTCCGGTTACATTTTCTGCCGAAAGATTGCCCTGGTTATCCACTGTGATCTTCCACTGCGCTCCGTCCGGGCTTTCCAGAATTGCAAACTCTCCCAGCAGATTCCGGTCGCTGACTTTCAGCCCAGGAATGCTGTAATATCCTCCGGCGATGGAAATATCCGCAATCTGCTCACCGTAGACAATCTTCAGATTGTCCGACATCTGAACAGCCATCCGAACGAAGGCAATCTCTTCATTATCCGGAACCGTGAGCACTTCTTCCCCGTAGCTGTCCACCCGCTGAATAAAGTTCTTATCTGCGTCAAAATAGCATACCACATTGGTGGCAATTCCGTTTCTGGTCAGCTTCTGGCCGGCAGAGCAGGGAATCCAGTTGCTCATTACGCTTCCGTTCTGGGCTTCTACTTTACTTCCGTCATAGTCGTAGAAAAAGTCCTCGCAGCCTGCCGGGTCATACAGATTTACCTGCTCTTCATAAAAGGTCACATCCTGCAGATCCCGCAGCGACAAATCCTGGTATTCCCGGAATTCCAGCAAGACCAGTGCCGAAAACACCGCCCCCACAAGCAGAAGCAGAACAACAAAAATGTTGAACAGCATTTGTCTTTTGGCCCAAATCGATTTTACCACAGCGCTGTTTCGAAACTTGCAGCAAAGCAGCACAATGGCAGCTACGCCAACAGCTGCCGCTGCCAACAGCCACAGCAGCGTATCAAAATGGGCCCAAACCTTTTCAAAAAACGTGATCAGTACATCCATCTTTTCTTTCTCTCCTTAGCAAAAGCAGACTCAGTTTTCTGCTTTTCCGGCCTGCTGCCCTTTTTCTTCCTTGATCTGGGCTTTCAGGTGAACGGACAGTACCGCCAGAGACGTGGCCATGTTCTCGTTCTGCACCAGAATTCCGGGAGGAACATCCAGATGGGTAGGGGCAAAGTTCCAGATGGCCTTGATGCCTCCGGCGATCAGCTGATCTGCCACGCTCTGGGCATGCTCCGCAGGAACGGTGATAATGCCCATCAGCACCTTATGGGTGCGGCAGAACTGCTCCAGCTTGGCAACATTGTAGACGGGCTTGCCTTC
>CALXFP010000242.1 GCA_944387615.1 uncultured Oscillospiraceae bacterium
AAGAGCGGCTGATTGACGCTGCCAGCGCCCTGTCCGGCAGCGGCCCGGCCTATGCCTATGTGCTGCTGGAAGCCCTGGCCGACGGCGCCGTTGCCTGCGGCCTGCCCCGGGCCAAGGCCATGGCCTATGCTGCAAAGATGCTCTCCGGCTCTGCAGAGATGTTCCTGGCTTCCGGTCAGCACCCCGGCGCTCTGAAGGACGCGGTTTGCTCTCCCGGTGGAAGCACCATTGAAGGCATCCGGATTCTGGAACAGCGGGGCTTCCGGGGTGCCGCCATGGACTGCGTGATTGCAGCCTACCGGAAAAATCTGGAATTGGGAAAATAATGATAGTCGGGCTGGAAAGCATTTCCCAGCCCGACTTCTAAACTTTATTTTTCAGAAAGCTTTAATAGCGATACCGACCCCCGGCCATAGATGAGAAATTCCGCATATGCACTCATCCCCCAATAAGCCAACACAATACTGCGGTACTGAAAAAACGCATGAATGGCAAGCGGCTGCAGCGTAGCGGCAAACCATCCAAAGGGCATGGCAGCCAGAAGCAGCAATGGGAGTCCCTTGCCAAAACGTCCAATCCAGGCTTTGTTTCGTATCATGTAGCCCACTGCCACAAGCACGATCAGTGTCAGTACAAACAGATAAATAACTTTTCCGGTTTCATCCGAAAAAATGACCTCACCAACTGCTTTTGATGCAGTTTCCACAGAATAATAGTTCGTCAACGATTCCTCTTTTTGAATGCCTACTCGCTCTGCAAATGCTCCAAATCCTTGAACCAGTGCATTCACAGGGGTCAATGCGGAAGTCAATGTCAGCTTGGCAATCCACATCAGTCCATAACCCGCCATCCACGCCGCGAAACGTTTCAGTACCCACTTTATGCGAATGGGTTTTTCCCGTTCCAAGAACATTAAACACAGATAGATCATTGGCAGGCCAAAGGTAATCAACGGAACCGTATAGAAATCAAAATACATGGTAATCATCCCCACTTCCATGAAGAAGACTCCTTCATATCGGGGATGCCGGCATAGCCAAGGGATCAGCAGCATCGCAAAAAAGCTGATCAAAAAGCAGCAGGAAAACTGCATGCAGGCAGCTATCACATGTGGCCGTACCAAGATTACACTAAATGCAAACAAAAACGCCGCTCTGGCATTGGTATTTTTGGCCACTGAGCAGATTGCCATTGCGAAAGCGGTGAAAAAAACAAATGCCAGATATCGCTTAATCTGATTATAAGTAAGGAACGTCAGCGCAAGGCGCAATAAAACACGGAATCCCATCCAATATCGGGCATAAAACCATACAGTATCGTGGGGCATATCATATGCCAGTCTGGTCAGCACTTCATCCCGATCTCTCCAATCCGGCAAGTCTGAATACCCATAAATAGGATTGGTCAGCACAGAACCCAGATAACGACTGTTTGTTCCCACGCTTGCATGGATCATCAAAGAATCCGTGGCCACGTCCAGCATCGATCCTTTGCTGTGATCCGAAATAATATAATCTTCCCTAATATCCCGCGTGATCGTACTGATAGAATCGAGAACATGCTCGTTAATTTGGTTCTGGGGTAAAATAGCGCAGCCAATCAATAAGATTAATGCCAAAAACACCGTAATGACAAAAACGCCTGCATAGATTATCCACTGCTTCCGCATCAGCTGCAAAAAACGTCCCTTCATCGTTCTGATCATCCTTTCTTCCACTCGTTAACATTATAACGTTTTTCCCTCTTTTTGTAAAGCAAGGATATACGGCTCCAACCTGCAAAAATTCCCACAAGGGATATTGCATTTGTTTTTACCGCTCGCTATAATGACAGAAAGAACTTTTAGGAGGTAGATTCCATGGAATATCGCATTTTGGGCAAGACCGGCCTGAAGATTTCCCGTTTGGGCTTCGGCGGCATTCCCATCCAGCGCATTGATGCCGAAGGCACCAAAACCCTGATTCACCAGCTGAAGGACGCGGGCGTCAACTACATCGACACCGCCCGGGGCTATACCGTCAGTGAAGAATACTTAGGCTACGCTCTCGAGGGTATTCGGGAGGATTTTGTCCTGGCCACCAAGAGCATGTCCAGAACCCGGGAGGCTATGGCAAAGGACATCGAAACCAGCCTGAAAAACCTGCGCACCGATCACATTGACCTGTACCAGATTCACAACCCCACCACCGCCCAGCTGGAGCAGGTGGTTGCTCCCGGCGGCGCTCTGGAAGCGCTGCTGGAAGCCAAGGCTGCCGGAAAAGTTGGTCACCTGGGTGTTACCGCCCACTCTTTGGATACCTTCAAGATGGCTCTGGAAATGGACTGGGTGGAAACCATTATGTTCCCCTACAACATTGTGGAGAGCCAGGGTCAGGAATTGATCCATCAGTGTGCCGAAAAGAACATCGCTTTTATCTGCATGAAGCCCCTGGCCGGCGGTGCCATTGAAGATGCCAATCTGGCCCTGCGCTACATCTGCGCCAATGACGACGTAACCGTGGTCATTCCCGGCATGGCGGAGCCCAAGGAGCTGCAGCAGAATCTGGCCGCCGTGTCCAACACCGCTCCTCTGACCGAGGAGGAAAAGGCCAAATTCCAGCAGGTCCGGGATCAGCTGGGCACCCAGTTCTGCCGCCGCTGCAATTACTGCCAGCCCTGTACCGTGGGAATCAGCATCTCCAACGTGTTCCTGTTCGAGGGTTACCTCCAGCGCTATGGTCTTGCCGACTGGGCCAAGGACCGCTACGCAGGTCTGGAGAAAAAGGCCTCCGACTGCGTCGGCTGCGGCGCCTGCGAAGAGCGCTGCCCCTACCACCTGCCCATCCGGGAAATGTTGAAGCAAGCCGTGAAGGACTTTGGGGTATAATTTTCCTTTTCAACACACAATTCTGCCAGGTAATATTGCCTGGCAGAATTTTTTAAGGAAGCTCTGATTCAATCGGCGAGAGCTGACGGCAGAAGACGAATTATTCAGAGGTTCCTTAATACCGCAAAAAACGCCGCAGTTTCCTTTCCGCCCGTTTCAGGGTGCGGCAGACAGTGCTTTTGCTCACCCCTCGTTCCCGGGCAAATTCCACCTGGGATTTTTTCTCAAAATAACAGGCCATCAGGGTTTCCCGCTGCAAAGGGGTGAGTTCATCCTGCATCACCTGCCGGATGCGGCTGAGCTGCACCTGCCGGGGCAGACGGGGGCCAAGATAGCCGTCATAAGGTGTATTTTTCACTTCTCCAGTACCCCCTGTCATAATAATGGGCCGTCAGTTCCGCCAGTTCGTTCATTTGGGTCAGCATGGGCGTCAGTTCCTG
Source organism: uncultured Oscillospiraceae bacterium (assembly GCA_944387615.1). Taxonomy (GTDB): domain Bacteria; phylum Bacillota; class Clostridia; order Oscillospirales; family Oscillospiraceae; genus Faecousia. The sequence continues at coordinate 3,307 of CALXFP010000242.1, forward strand.
AATCCTGCGTTTGATGTGAAAAATCTCTTCCGGGTCCTGGGTCTGGGCCAGCATCAGCCGCAGCTGCCGCAGCCGAAGACGAAGGGGCACTGCCGCCGCTTCATACATGGGGCTTAATTCCGCTAATGTCATAGCCGCCTCCTTTCGCAGCGCAGACAG
>CALXFP010000243.1 GCA_944387615.1 uncultured Oscillospiraceae bacterium
TGCATGAGATCCTGTGAGCACGAGGCCATCACCCAGAACCCCAAGACCGGCGTGTACATGATCAACAAGAAGAAGTGTGTCAGCTGCGGCAAGTGCGTGGAAGCCTGCCCCATGCATGTCATGGTTCTCAAGCCCGAGAATCCTGCTTCCAAGTGCATCGTCTGCGGCATCTGCGTCAAGGCCTGCCCCATGGAGCTGCTGGAAATTGTAGAGAAGTAATCACCAAACAGGCGGCCTAAGGGCCGCCTGTTTTTTATTCAAAAGCGAAAACTTCTTGAAGAATTCCGGATTTTGTGTTATACTATTTGCAGATCAATCCATAACATTCAGCCAGGAGGTGCAGCATGGGCAAAGGTGGGCGTTATTTGAGACCGAAAGAAAAGAAGGGCCGTGGTTTGAAGATCTTGGTCAGTATTTTGTTGGTACTGGTACTGGTTGTCGGCGGATTGTATGTCTTCCGCAAAGAGCTGACTACCTTTGCGCTGGGCTCTTGGCTGGATCAGATCAAACGGGCTGAATATGAGGATAAGGATATCTCCGATGATGAACTGCAGTCCATTATGGACTTTAATCCGGATAAGCCTACCGGTGAGGTCGAAACCACAGTTCCGTCAACCACAACGCCTGTAACCACAGAGAGTACAACCCAGGCCACACAATGACTTTCAGCTTTTCCGGCCGGCAGCAAATGCTGCCGGCTGTTTTTTTCTTCCAGGCCGGAATAGTACTTGAGTTTTCTTAAAAAAAATGTTAGAATAAGATGCAATGAGCATTTTATGGAGGTACTATCATGAGTAAAGGCGGACGCTATTCCAGCCGCGGCGGTCACGGCAGCCACGGTTCCGGAAATGGCATTCTGATTGCATTGATTGTGGTTGCCGTATTGCTGTTGGTTCTGGTAGCCGGCTTGCTTGGTTTCCTGTTCCTGAACAACAATGCTTCCCTGCAGGTTCCCACCACTGTTCCCACCACAGCACCTGTGCAAACCCAGGCACCTACGATGGAAACAACTGCGGTAACCACGGAAGCCACCACGGAACCCACCACTGTTCCCACTACCCTTCCGTATAAAGAGTCCGGACTGGACATCATTAACATTCTGGTTGTGGGCCAGGCCGCCCGTGACGGTGAAGAATCCCGTATTGCGGACACTATGATTCTGGCTACGGTCAACAAAAATACCAAAACCCTGACGCTGACATCCTTCCTGCGGGATACCTTTGCCATGCTTCCCAACCCCAAGGACCTGAACAGCAACTACGGCCGTCAAAGAATCAACCTTGCTTATCACCTGGGCTGGAAGGCCGGCGGCACCGCTTTGGCCATGGATACCGTCAACCGCTGCCTGTACATCAACTTCGGCATCAATGTGGACTATGACATCGAAGTGGATTTCCGGGCTGTCATCGACCTGGTCAACCTGATCGGCGGTGTTACCATCGATCTGACCGAAGCGGAGGCAGAATACCTTCTCAACGATGACAAGGTCTGGCAGGAAGATATCCATGCCGGTTCTTGCTGGCTCGATGGTGACACGGCGTTGGCTTACGCCCGTATGCGTAAGGCTAAGGACGACAACGACAGCGATATCAAGCGCACCTCCCGTCAGAGAAACATGATTCAGGCTATTCTGAACCAGGTCAAGGGATTGGGCTTTACCAAGCTGCAGGAACTAGCCAACGCCGCCCTGCCTATGATCACCACCAACATGACCAACGACGAAATCACCACCTGCATCTGGGAGATTCTCCCCCTGCTGCCGGAGCTGAAAGTGGAAACCGGAACTTGTCCGGTAGAAAAAACTTACTGGGGTGAGATCATCGAACTGGATGGCTATCCTTCCAGTGTTCTGAAATTCGACGAAGGCCAGAACAAAAAGCTGATGATGCCCATCACCGAGGGTACTACCGAATAATATATTGCAGAAATAGAGCCTGCGCCAAAATTGGCGCAGGCTTTCCTTTTATTTTGCTGGAGAAATGTTTTGCAGTTTTTGTAAAATCCAGGTTCTGTATTGCTGGAATTCCTCGCAATCCGGCACTATATGCAATACATAGTTGACTTTGCCCAGCAGTTGGCGCAGATATGCTTCTTCCGAAATTCCTTGACCAAGGAATTTCAAATGTTCCCCAACACCAAATTTCTGGCAGTAGTGCATTTCCTGGCGGAGCTGCCGGCGGTAAACAGCGGGGACGCCCGGCTTCTCATTGACGATGACGCCGGTAACCAGCTGCTGCTGACCTTGCCGCTGAACCCGGGTTTTATTGGTATTGAGCAGCAGGCCCAGAGATTTCAGCTGAGCCACAACAAATTTGATAACCTCCTTTGGGTCGAAATCCCCGGAAAAGGTCAAGTCATCGCAGTAACGGGTATAGGCAATTTCCCTTTGCGTGCACCATCGCCCAATCCGTTCATCAAAGTCCGCAAGAATAATATTGACAATAGCCGGAGAACTGGGCGCTCCCTGGGGCAGGACATCCTTATGATAGCAAAGCATCGTCAATAACGTCCGAATCTGCTCCGCGTAAATATGGGCGGGGAATGCCTTCTCTTTTACCAGGCTATAGGGGATGCTGTCGAAAAAATGGTAAATATCCAGTTTCAGCACCACAGGTTTTCCCACATGTACTGCCGCATTGCGCAATGTGCAGGTGCCGAATCGGTAAGCGGTGGCGTATGAAGATACGGGCATATGAGCCAAAAGAACATCCGAAATGCGGCGCTGAATGGTCTTCAGTACAGTGTCCGGCACCATCAGGTTTCGCACCCCTCCGGTTTTCTTCGGAATGGAAACCATGCGATAGTGCCGACTCAAGGAATTGCTGACCGCATAGAGGGTCTTGGCGGGGATTCCCAAATCTCGCTCAAGGGAGGAAAGCTCCCTGTATACAATCATTTGTCTTTCCTCCCTTGAACCGTAAGGAACAATACCATGATGTATGCCAAAGTGTGCGGCGGTATCTGAAAGCACACAGGGTGTGCGGAAATACCGCAAGCACTTGGGCTGAGCATTGCGAATGAGGCAGGTTTCTGCGAACCGGCAGCGACTCGCTGCCGATGCCAACGGGTGTTGACAAACGCTATTGTTCCTGATGGCATTATACTGCACAGTGACACTGTTTTCAAGAAGTGTTATAAAAAACAGAAGGCCCTTGCGGTAAAATCCGCAAGGGCCATTTTCTCAGGTAATATCCAGTACCGCCGAATCCTGTTCTGTGCGAACATGGATTGCGGAAATGGGATGCTCAAAGCTGTCAATGATGGCTTCGGAAATGGGGTCTTCCAGCTCCCGCTGGATGGTACGGCGCAGATTCCGGGCACCGTAGGTCTGGGAGTAGGCCTTCTTCACCAGCATCTGGCGCACATCTTCCTCCCAGGTCAGGCTCAGGCCACGGCCTGCCAGACTTTCTTTCAGCTCTGCCAGCATGATATCCGCAATGCCCAGGAAGTTCTCTTCGCTCAGGTGGTTGAAGGTGATAATTTCATCCACTCGGTTCAAGAATTCCGGCCGCAGGAATTCCCGCAGGGCCTTCATGGTCTTT
>CALXFP010000244.1 GCA_944387615.1 uncultured Oscillospiraceae bacterium
TGATAGCGAAGACGACTATAATAAATATTATGGATATGGCAAATACGAAGGTAATGCCGACACATCATTCTATTATGGACTAGATATGGACGGCGTTCTTAATCAAAAAGCAAGAGGAGTTGCTCACTTTATAGAAGATAGTGGTACTGGTGCTTATATTAATAATGCAGCAGCTGACCAACCAAGCCCTAATAACGATGCAACATTGTTTGCGGCATCAAGATTATTGCAAGTATTAAATGGCATACTTGAACAGGCTCATCAAAATAAAATTGATGAAAATAGTTTTTACAAAAGTTCATTGGTAGAAAAGAAAACAATCTTAAAAAGTGTAATAGCACAAATATCTCAGATGGGACAAATAGACACGGTGTATAACATCGCTAAACAACATGGTATTTGGGATCTAGGAACTCAGTGGAGTGGAGATGCTCAAAACAAACTTGCTTTACTTAATGATACAATTGACAAATTCGTAGATGTTCCACAAGGAGATACCATTAACTTATACACTAAGCTTGGTATAGGGGCAATTATAGGAACATATCCTAGACAAGCTGCATAATAAATAAAAAAGGCGAGTAATCGCCCTTTTTTATTAGTAATTGATATTCGGAGAATTAAAAACGCAGTCCTAAGTGTTTTCAAGAATTTCAAGAGAAGATCGCAGATATGAAGGATAAAGATTATTTTGCTCGCTTATGTGATTTTTCTAAATTATCAAGCTTTGTTCAAAACTATTCTTTTAGTTATTACGATAAAAATCCTTATTTACCCTCAGTTTCTTGTCTTGCAACAGAGGATTCTATGCAGATAATAGGAGAAAAGATATACGCCGAGATTAATAATCATATTGACACATTACTTGAAATGTAATCATAATAATAAAAATGGCTAATAAATAGCCGTTTTATATTTTTTTGTTTGTCGCCAACTTTTACTTATTTTTATTTGTTTGTTTTTTATAAATGTGCTATATTATTATATAATAGAAAAATTAGTTTTAAGCATACTAATTATAAATGTAGGGGGAATTTATGAAAAAGAAAATATTATCACTTTTACTGGTCTTGGGATTGTTTCTGTCGGGGACCATTTTGTTTACTGCTTGTGGAGAGCCAAAAGAAAAACAGGCAATTAGTTTAACTTATGTGAATGCAAGCGGTGAAGAAATTTATAGCTATAACTCTTACACATATAGCAAAAATTTAAATGTTGACATATATGATAAGGTGTTTGTTAAACTTACATATGATGATGGTTCGACAAAAACATTTGATTTTGATGATAAACAATTTGCGATTACTATTGAATATGCGCCATTCGGCGATAATGTAACAACCGAGACATTACAATCTTTGCCAAGCTCTGACAGTTATAAGGTTGGTATGTATACAATTAAACACTTTTACCAAAAAGTTGGGGCTGGAATTAATTTTGCAGTGGAGCAAGCTAATTATGGAGCGAATTACTCATTAACAAGCATTGGTACTAGTGGTTGGGACTTTATTCAATCTCCTACCTTAGAGGATTTAATCGAAAGTGCGGTTGTTGTTGATAGTGAAGGAAATGAGTTGCAACTAGATATGTCTGATGGCTATCCTTTTAGTTACATGGATATTGATAAATTCAATGAGATTAAAGCAAGTATTAATTATACTACCACAGGATATTCTTTACCAGATACGGAGCAAGTACAATCATTAATTGAGCTAAATTCTAACATATACGATAACAATACAGAACTATTGCCTGGGGATTATGTATTTTTTGCTAGCATAGAAGGATCTGATAATTATGGTTCTGTTTACACAACAAAAGGTGTTAAAGTTAGTGTTGTAAAAACAATATTATTCGTTAGCAGTGAGACTAAAAATAATGTAGTTAGAACTTATAATTTGAATTATGAGACTTTTGAAGAAGTACAAAACGGAATTGCTATTTCAAAAATATTTGACATGAATTCCTATACTACTGGGGATAATGTAGTATTAAAAGATAAACATGGAAATAGTTATACATTTGATTACTTTGAATTAACAACAAATTGGGCATCTGGTACACCTACTATCGTTAACTACAATGACGAAATAAAAAGTTATCCTTTACAATTTGTATCAACTACAATTTGTCAAGACAACGGCGAAACACATGATGCAGACGGATTTGATATTACAAATATTTATGCAAGAATTGGGATTAATATTGAACCAGTAATCATTAGGACTACTCTTAATGAAAGGTCCTATACTTACCCAGAATATTTAAAAGCAATAAACAAAAATAATTTCCGTATTGTTATCGATGATTTAGGTTTAGAAGTTATAGAGGGTGCAGATACTGCTGATTATGTTAATTTTGAAGTGAAGAAGGATGGTAATGCTGTACCAAGCGATGTAACCGTTGTTTATAGCAATAATAATTATTATATCAATATACCACAATCTTCAATTGATTTAGGAACCTATGAGGCAATAATTACACCAAAATATCCTAATTCTTGTATAATCCATAATGAAACTTATAGTGCTGACCAACAAACAACAACAATAGTGGTTGCAAACCCAGAAATAGATATCGAGATAGTTGATTCTACTATCGACCCAGATGGTAAAATTACAATGGAATGGGCAGTTAGATGTGAAAATCTCTCTGATGCATTTAACACATACATAAATACCAACAATATATTTAATAACTTTACTTGGTCACCTGTTGACAAAGCGCTTGAAATACAGGATTATTTGGGTACTGCTACTCTAAGTAACGTAGAATTTACTCAAAAAATTGGCGATCAAATGGGGGATGACGGCTCGTATGTGAAAAATGAAGATGTGCTCCTCATTACAATGACTGCAAC
>CALXFP010000245.1 GCA_944387615.1 uncultured Oscillospiraceae bacterium
ACAATTTTTACCTTTTTATCACCAATGAAAAATAAAATTTTAACGCTTTTTGATGATTTAGATTTGCCGTATGGTACAAATGTAATTTTTGATTCATATACCAATGTTCTTTCTGACACAATATTTAATAATAAGTATATTTTGTCTTCGTTTGAAATAAAAAGAGATTATTATAAAGAAATTTATAATGACGGAGATACTTATTTATATGAGAATTTATTGCGTAAAGAAGGATTTGTAATAGAAGAGTTTTATACGTCTGATAATGTAATACAAACTCATCAAAATTTATTTGAAAGTTTGGGTGGAGAAGGAGAGTTACTAACAAAGGTTGAGCCAATTATTACTGATGAAGATTGCGAACTTATTGATAACACTTTGAATATAAACAAAAACAGCAGTTTGGATAAAGTTTTTATTGATTACAATTGTGCACCCAATGAAATACTCAGTGTCAGATTAAAAACAAAAAATAGAGGATTTTTTATAAATGAAGATTTTACTATAACAGCATTACCAAATGAGAAATTGTATGAACTTTATGAGTATGAAGAAGGAAAATATTGCCTTGAATTAGAAAATAATATTACACTTGAATGTTTTGAATTTTACGTATTTGATATTCAAAAACTTAATGATGTTGTTGTAAATAATACTGCTGATGTTAATATTGACTATTCTAAAAATAAGTTTATAGTTAATGCTAATATGACAGAAGCTGGAACACTTATGATACCATTTATTACAATTGATGGGTATTCAGTTACTATTAATGGAGAACAAGCAGATTTTAGCAATAAATTAAGCACCCTTATGACATTTGATTTACAAAGTGGTGAAAATGAGATTATAATTGAATTTTCTAATCCATATACTAAATATATATGGATAGGGGCATTAATTGGAATTGTCGTTGTAATTATTGGTTTGTTAATATCAAAATATTACTCAAAATTTAATCAAAAATTTCAAAATGGTGTACTTATTGCTTATTATGTATTTGCTGGTCTTATGATAGCTTATTTCTTTGTTTTTACAACATTTGTTAGTATATTAAAACTTATAGGAATATTATGACAGAAGCATTAGAACAATTTTTTGTTAATAATTTCTCAGATACAATATGGCTTGCTATATTGTTATTTTCCACGCTTCCTATTACTGAGGCAAGACTTGCTATACCATTTGGATTAAGTGTTGCATTATGGGGTGGGAATGTCGCTCATCCTTGGATAATATTTTTGTGTGCATATATTGGCTCAACTTTGCCAACAATTTTTATTATTCCTTTACTCAAACCTATGTTTGCTTGGCTTAAAAAAACAAAAATATTTAATAAAATAATTGTTTTCTTTGAAAAAAGATTTTCAAGTAAGGCAAATGCACTTGATGATAATCAAAAAACATTTTCAAAAGCGCTTGCAATAACCTTATTTGTAGCAATTCCATTGCCTTTAACTGGGGTATGGATGGGCAGTGGTATATCAGCTTTTTCAAAACTAAAATGGTGGCAAGGAATGTTAAGTGTTGCAATAGGTAACTTAATTGCTTGTACAATATTGATGCTTATAAGTCTTGTATTTGGCAATTCAGTTGCTGTATTACTTATTGTATTTGCAATATTTATTGTTTTGTATGCTTTGACAATGTTGATTTTAATGCTTGTCAAAAAAAGACAAAATCAGCAAAAACTTGACAGGTTAGTATAATCGCATTTTGAAAGTTTGATTAACATATGTATATATTTGCATATATAAGGACAACATATTAGCATAAAATTCGAATTTGGAGGAATTTTATGGCTAATAAGGTTGTTATATGTGGTATTGATACTGCACACTTACCAAAGTTAAAAGGTAAAGAGATTGCTTTGCTTATGGATAAACTAAAAGCGGGAGATGAAGAAGCAAGACAACTTTTTATTTATTCCAATATGAGATTGGTATTAAGTGTTGTCCAAAGATTTAATATCAAAAAAGAAAATATAGACGATGTTTTTCAAGTAGGCTGTGTCGGATTAATCAAAGCAATGGATAACTTTGACGAAAGTTATAATGTTAAATTTTCTACCTATGCTGTACCTATGATAATTGGCGAGATAAGAAGATTTTTAAGAGATAATACTTCTATGCGGGTAAGTAGAAGTCTTAGAGATATCGCCTATAAAGCATTACAAACTCGTGAAAAATTAGGACTTAACAAAGATTTTGAACCAACCCTAGATGCTATTGCAAAAGAAATGGAGATGCCCGTTTGGCAAGTAGCCGATGCGCTTGATGCTATAAGCGAACCAATATCACTATATGACCCATTGTATAATGATGGGGAAGATACTGTGTTGGTTATGGATCAAGTAGGAGATAATAAAAGTGCTAGTGAGGGTATTGTGGAAAATATAGCATTAAAAGAAGCAATATCTAAACTAAATAAAAGGGAAAGAGATATATTAAAACTCAGATACTTTGTTGGAAAAACCCAAGTAGAGATAAGCGAAGAAGTCGGCATAAGTCAAGCGCAAGTAAGTCGTCTTGAAAAAAGTGCTCTTGAACAAATAAAAAAAGGTATGATATAATCATACTTTTTTTGTGTATATTGCACAATAGTTATGTTTAATA
>CALXFP010000246.1 GCA_944387615.1 uncultured Oscillospiraceae bacterium
TCCAAAAAATCCGGATTTTTAACCGCAGCAGTCCCCAGAATGACCCGATTCACACCGGCATCCAGGTAACGCTTCACGGTTTCCATGTTCCGGATACCCCCGCCTACCTGGGCAAACAGGTGGGAAGCGGAGAGAATTTTGGTGATGGTTTCCAGATTTTCCGGTTTTCCGGTTTTGGCTCCTTCCAGGTCCACCAGGTGAATCCGGGTAGCACCAGCGGCGGCAAAGTCTTTGGCCACTTCCTCCGGGTGATGGCTGTATACTGTCATTTGGGCATAGTCTCCCTTGTACAGCCGCACGGCTTTGCCTTGATACAGGTCAATGGCAGGATATAATTCCATTATGTCCGCCTCCTTAGAGCTTACAGAATCTTCGCAGAATTTCCAGGCCCGCAGCTCCGCTTTTTTCCGGGTGGAACTGGCAGCCGAATACATTCTCCTTCTCCACTGCTGCGGTAATTGGGATGCCATATTCTGTCACAGCGGCAAGAGAATCATCGCAGCCTTCGGCAAAGTAGGAATGCACGAAGTAAACATACTGCCCCTGAGATTCCCGAAGGAGAGTTCCCTGCCGCCATTGCAGCTGATTCCAGCCCATGTGGGGAATTTTCAGTCCGGCGGGAATCCGGCCTTCCATAGGCACCACCTGGCCCTTCAAAATTCCCAGTCCCGGGTGCTGCCCGTATTCATAGCTTTTTTCAAACAGCATCTGCATTCCCAGGCAAATCCCCAGCAGAGGCTTTCCCGCTGCTGCCTGGTCTTTTACAAAGGCATCCAGACCAGTCTGGCTTAATTTCCTGGCAGCGTCGGCAAACGCTCCCACTCCCGGCAGAACCAAGTGGTCTGCCTGATTTAGTTCTTCCCGGCTGCTGCTGACAAATACCGATTCTCCCAGACTGCGGAAAGAAGATTGCAGGGAAAACAGATTCCCTACGCCATAATCGATAATACCAACCATTACAGTACCCCCTTGGTGGAGGGGATCTCTCCGCTTCCGTCCTGAGCTACCGCCGCCTTTAGTGCCCGGGCCAGGGCCTTGAAGGCGCCTTCGGCAATGTGGTGGGCATTTTTTCCCGCCAGCTGTTTCAGGTGCAGACTCATGGGGCAGTTGCGGACAAGGCCCAGCAGGAACTCTTCGATCAGCTCTGTATCAAAGGTTCCAATCTTTTCCGTAGGAATGTTCAGGTCATAGCACAGGCAGCTGCGCCCGGAAAGATCCACTGCGCACAGAATCAGCGCTTCATCCATGGGAAGCAGAAAGCTACCATACCGGGCAATGCCTCGTTTCTCACCCAAGGCGTTCTGAAAGGCTGTGCCAAGGCAAATACCGATATCCTCCACGCTGTGGTGGTCATCCACCTGGGTGTCTCCGTTGCAGGTGACCTCCAGATCAAATTTTCCATGGGCAGCAAACAATGTCAGCATATGATCCAGAAAACCGCATCCGGTGGCAATGCAGCTGCAGCCGCTGCCATCCAAGTTCAGGGATAAACAAATATCCGTTTCCGCTGTTTTTCGGGTCAAATCAAAGCTTCTCATGGTTACCCTCCAAAATCTCCTGGATTGCGGCAATCAAAGCCTGCATCTGTTCCAGAGTGCCAATGGTAATGCGGTTGAATTGGCAGATTCTGGGGTTTGTAAAGTGCCGCACCAGAATTCCCCGCTGCTTCAGCGCCAGATACAGTGCCTTACCGTCCATTTTATCGGTTTTCGCAAAGACGAAGTTGGTTAAGCTGGGCAGAACCTGGAATCCTAAGCTTTCCAGCTGGGCGGTGGTCCAGGCTCTGGTTTTTTGAATCTTCTCGCAAGCTTCCCTGTAATAGTCTTCCGCTTCCACCGTAGCCACGCCCAGCCGCAATGTCAGGCGGTCTAAGTTATAGGGGTTGATGGAAAACTTGATTTTTTCCAAATCAGCAATAATCTCAGGGTTTCCAAAGGCGTATCCCAGCCGCCCGCCTGCCAGACAGCGGGATTTGGAAAAGGTCCGGGTTATCAGCAAATTATCGTACTTCCCAATCAGCGGCAGAGCACTCTCGCCGCCAAAGTCCACATAGGCCTCATCCACCAAAACCAGATGATCCGGATTGGATGCAACGATGCGTTCCACTTGACCAAGAGGCAGGCTCAGGCCCGTCGGGGCATTGGGATTGGCAATCACCACCATTTTCTCCTTGCCGCAGAAGTCGGTATGGTCAATGGAAAAGTCCTCTTTCAATGGGATTTTCTCGTAGGGAATCCCATACAAGTCTCCAAAAACTTCATAAAATCCGTAAGTAATATCTGGGAACGCCACACCGTCGCCGCCAAAGGCCATGAAAGCGAAATTCAAAACCTCATCAGAGCCGTTGGACAAAAATACCATATCCGGCTGTACGCCATACAGCTGGGCCAGCTTTTCTTTCAGCTCTTTTCCGGTTGGGTCGCTGTACAGCCGCAGAAGTTCCACCTCCCCTGCTGTGATGGCTTCCACCACAGAGGGTGCTGGCGGATAAGGCGATTCGTTGGTATTGAGTTTGATATAGACCATATCCCGGGGCTGCTCGCCGGGAGTATAGGCCTGCAGCGCCTGATACCGGGCATCTAAAAATCTGCTCATGGTGCCTCCTTGCGAATCATCACGCTTCTGCCATGGGCCTGAAGTCCTTCTTTTTCTGCAAAATACCGGATTTTATCTGCGGCATTTTCCAGGGCCTGGGCGGTATAGTAAGTAAACTGGCTCTTTTTCACGAAGTCATCCACCCCTAGTGCGCTGGAGAACCGAGCGGTGCCGGAGGTGGGCAAAGTGTGGTTGGGGCCGGCAAAATAGTCTCCCAGGGCTTCCGGACAGCTGCGACCCAGGAAAATGGAACCGGCATTCTGGATGGCGTCCAGATAGGAGAAGGGATCATCTACCATCAGCTCCAGATGCTCCGGAGCAATTTCGTTGGCAATGGAAATTCCGTCCATCAGAGAATCCGCCACAATGATTTTTCCGTTGTTTTCAATGGATGCCCGGGCAATTTCTGCTCGTGGAAGCTGAGGAAGCTGCTTTTCCAGTTCCTCCGACACTGCCTGGGCCAGGGCTTCGCTGTCCGTTACCAGCACGGCACTGGCCAGTTTGTCATGTTCTGCCTGGCTCAGAAGGTCTGCCGCCACATGGGCGGGGTTACTTTTTCCGTCGGCGATCACCAGAATCTCACTGGGTCCGGCAATCATGTCGATGGCCACAGTGCCAAACACCTGCTTCTTGGCTTCCGCCACAAAGGCATTGCCTGGGCCGACGATTTTATCCACCTTGGGAACGCTTTCCGTGCCGTAAGCCAGTGCCCCGATGGCCTGAGCGCCGCCTGCTTTGAAAATTCGGTCCACGCCGGCAATTTTAGCTGCTGCCAGAATGGCAGGCGGTATCTTGCCATTTCGGTCTGGCGGGGTCGTCATCACGATCTGAGGACATCCGGCGATTTTCGCTGGGATGGTATCCATCAGCACAGTGGACGGATAGGCAGCTGTACCGCCGGGAACGTAAATGCCCACCTTTTCAATGGGGGTTACCTTCTGTCCCAGGACAATGCCGGGGCGCTCCGCAATCAGAAAACTATTGCGCACCTGTTTTGCGTGAAAAGCGCGGATATTGTCTGCCGCTTCTTTCAAAATGTTCAGGAATTCCGGTTCCACCCCAGCAAAGGCTTCCTGAATTTCTTCCTGGCTGACTTCCAGGGCATCCAGTTCTGCGCCGTCAAATTTCCGGGTATAGGACAGGACTGCCTGATCGCCGTTTCTGCGCACATCGGACAAAATGGCGGATACCACGTCTTCTACCTGCGCCGTTGGCACCACCCGGGAAAAGATTTCGCTGTTTGGCACCTGGCCGTATTTCATAATCTTAATCATATTTGCTCTCCACCTGTCTTTGTAAACGCTCCCGAATGGTATTGATCTGGGTATCCTTGAATTGGTAACTGGCCATATTGGCAATCAGCCGGGCGCTGATAGGAACAATGTCCTCATAAACCATCAAATCATTTTCCCGCAGGGTGGTGCCCGTTTCCACAATGTCCACAATCACATGGCT
>CALXFP010000247.1 GCA_944387615.1 uncultured Oscillospiraceae bacterium
GGCAAGCGCTATACCCTGAAACGGGACCTGCAGGCCTATATCGCCGGCATCCGGGAAGGCGGAGACATTATGGAGGATATTCAGGAGATCCCCCTGCGGGAGCGGGCGGGAGAATACCTGATGCTCCGGCTGCGCACCAACGTGGGCATTGACGCTCAGGAGTATGAGAAAATGTTCCTGCTGCCCTTTGCTCCCCTGGAGGCTGTGCTGGAACAGCGCCGCCGGTTCTTCCACGCCACCCAGACCGACACCGGCCGGTGGGTGCTGACCCCCAAGGGCTACCTGGTCAGCAACGACATTATCACCGATCTGCTGCTGGCCCAGGATGGGTCCAGCCCCCTCAAGCGGATATAAATGCAAAACCCTCCCAAGTAACCTTGGGAGGGAAGCTTTTTGCCCGGGTGGTATTCCACCCGGGCAGCGTTTTTATGGTTTGACCTAGGCAGAGGGTTTCTCTGCCTCACAGGACTTAGCAGCAGCCGCAGCCGTTGTCGTTGGTCATGGTGCCGTTACCGCAGCAGCAGAACAGCAGCAGCAGAATCACGATCCACCACCAGTTGTTGCCGATGCAGCTGCACAGATTGTTGTTGTTACCACACATAGAAGTACCTCCGAAACATTTTCTTGAGCTTCACCGCTCATTCCATGGTATTCCGCAGGGCAGAAAATGTGCGTCGGTACGGGGAGAAATCTTATAAAGTCCGCAGGGCATCCACCAGGGCGGTCTTGCCGGCGGTCTTTTCGTCCTTGACCTTAATGACCCGGGCGGGGCATCCGGCGACTACGGTGTTGGGCTCCACATCGGAAACCACAATGGCACCGGCAGCCACAACGGCATCGTGACCGATCCGGCAGCCTTCAATCACCACAGCGTTGGCGCCGATGAGGACGTTGTCCTCTACCACCACGGGAGTCGCAGAGGCAGGCTCCACCACACCGGCCAGCACCGCACCGGCGCCCACATGGCAGTTCTTGCCAACGGTTGCTCGGCCACCCAGCACGGCGCCCATGTCGATCATGGTGCCCTCGCCGATGATGGCGCCGATGTTGATGACGGCACCCATCATTATCACGGCGTTCTTTCCGATCTCCACCTGCTCCCGGATAATGGCGCCGGGTTCAATCCGGGCGGGGATATCTTTCAGATCCAGCATGGGGATGGCGGAGTTGCGGCAGTTGTTCTCAATTTCCACATGGGCAAATTCGTTGTTTTCCAGCACCGGGGCAACGTCCTTCCAGTCACCGAAGACGATTTTGCACCCTTCCGCAGCGGGGAACTCCCGGCAGTTGGGGAAGGCAACGGGCTGCTTTTCCCAGACGTAGACCTTTACCGGGGTTTTCTTTTCCGAGGTACGGATATATTCAATAATCTGTTGTGCATCCATAACGATTTTCTCCTTTTGTATGATGGTTTATCATACCATCTTTTTGTTCCAAACTCAAGGGGATAAATTGACACCGCCGGGCATTTGGCGTATAATACTGGTAAAATTTCCACAGGAGGCATTGTCATGCCCTTAGCCGCTGATCGTCAGGCCCTGCACCGGATTCCGGAGCTGGATCACGACCTTCCCCAGACCCTTTCTTACCTGCAAACTGCCCTGAAAGGGCTGCCTTGCCAGGTCTTTTCTCCTATGCCCGGGGCGCTGTGCGCCTGGTTTGACTTTGGCAGGGAAAGTGCCATTGCTTTCCGGGCGGATGCCGATGCTCTACCCATCGAAGAGAAAACCGGCGCTGCCTATGCCTCCCAACACCCGGGGAAGATGCATGCCTGCGGCCATGACGGGCATATGGCAATATTGCTGGAACTGGCCCGGCGGCTGAGCCGGAAGGAAACCCTGCCCCACAATGTGCTGCTGGTATTCCAGCCTGCGGAGGAGACCACCGGGGGCGCAAGAGAACTGTGTGAAACCGGTATTTTTGCAATCTACCGGGTCCAGGCCATTTTTGGGCTGCACCTGTGGCCGGGACTGACTGCCGGAGTTGTCGCCAGCCGGGAGCGAGAGCTGATGGCCCGGTCCTGCGAGGTGACTGTAGACATTTTCGGCAAGTCTGCCCACATTGCAAAAGCCGCCGAAGGGGTTGACGCCCTGGCTGCCGGGGTAGAATTCTATCGTCAGGCCGGGGCTCTGGAGCAGTCTTTGCCCCAGGGAATTTTCCGGCTGCTGAAATTCGGCAAATTCCAAAGCGGAACCGTCCGCAACGCCCTGTCTGCCCATACCCATCTGGAAGGAAGCCTGCGGGCTTTTCAGGATGACGTGTTTGAAGGGCTGCAGCAGGGGCTGCGGGACATTGGACATCAGGTGGAAAGGGCCTTCGGCTGCACCGTACAGGTGCATATGAACGACGGCTACCCCGCCGTGATGAACCCGCCGGAATTGTTCGCCCGGGTGTGTAGGGCGGCGGACTTTGCCCTGCTGGATGCGCCCAGCATGACGGCAGAGGATTTTTCCTGGTACCAGCGGCATCTTCCGGGGATGTTTTTCTTCCTGGGCGTGGGAGACACCCCGGCGCTTCATGCCGATACCTTTGACTTTGACGAAGCCGCTTTGGAAAACGGCGCAGAATTTTTTGAACGATTGGCGGAGAATTTTCA
>CALXFP010000248.1 GCA_944387615.1 uncultured Oscillospiraceae bacterium
GGCAACATCACCCCCATCGGCGCTTCCGCCAACATCACCGCCATCGGCATTCTCCGCCGGGAAGGCTACGAAGTGGCGAACAAGGATTTCTTCCGCATCGGTATCCCCTTCACCCTCTCCGCTGTGATTCCTGCTTATATCTATATCTGGCTGGTTTACGGCGTATAAAAACGGCAAAAGAAAACTCCCGCAGAATGTTCTGCGGGAGTTTTTTCGTATACTCACTCGTCCAGCATCCGGTAGCCTACGCCCAGTTCGTTGGTGACGTAGCGGTTATCCCCCGGGCGGCAGCCCAGTTTCTTGCGGATGTTGGCCATATTCACCTGAAGTTTTTTGATGCTGCCATCGTCCATGGCCCCCCAGATGGAGCGGATAATGGCGGAATAGGTCATCACCTTGCCGGTGTGCTGGCTTAAAAGGGCCAGAATGTTGAATTCCGTCTGGGTCAGATGCACCAGTTTTCCCCCCACGGTAACCTGGCGGCGGTCATAGTCAATCAGCAGATCATCCACCGCAAAGGTGCCGCTGGAGGCAGCGGCCTCAAGCCGATGCCGGCTTACCCGCAGGGCTGCCCGGACCCGGGCCAGCAGCTCGGCGGTGCCGAAGGGCTTGGTGATGTAGTCGTTGGCACCCAGATCCAGAGCGGAAACCTTGTCCTGTTCCTCGCTCCGGGCGGAAAGCACCAGAATGGGAACCATGCTGTCCTGACGGACCACTCGGATAAACTCCTCCCCGTCCAGATCCGGCAGACCCAGATCCAGCACCACCAGATCCGGCATGTGGGAGGTCACCATCAGCATTCCCTGCCGGCAGCGCTGGGCGGTAAGCACCTGAAAATCGTTGGCTTCCAGAATGGCCTGGATAAAGCTGGCAATGTTGTGGTCATCCTCCACAACCAGAACTTTGTATTTGTTATTCGACACGGTTTTCTTCCTCCATTTCCAGTGCAAAATAGAATGCCGCACCGCCTTCGGGACGGTTCTGGGCGTAAATCCGGGAGCCATGGGCCCGGACAATGGTGTCGCAGACGCTTAAGCCGATGCCCATGCTGCTGCGGCTGGTATCTGTGGGAGCCTGTCCGGGCAGTTGGGTGGTAAACAGCTGGCCCATCCGCTGGGGGTCAATGCCTTTGCCGTCATCTTCCACCCGGAAAATGGCCTGGCTGCCTTTCACATCGACTCTCAGCCACAGATGCTGCATACCCTCTCCATGGAGCACTGCATTTTCCAGCAGATTCATCAGCACCTGCTCCATGAGCATAGCATCCATGGGAATCAGAATAAACTCCTCCGGCAGGGAAACCTCTACCGGCTGATTGGGATAGTGCTTGTAAAATTTCACCAGCACGTCGTCAATCAGCTCTTCCAGCACCGTGCTTTTCATTTTCAGCTGCACCGTGCCGGAATCAATCCGGGTAATGGAGAGCAGATTCTCCACCATCCGCACCAGCCACTGGGCGTCGTTGGAGACCCCTTCCAGCATTTGCAGGTGCTTTTCCCGGGAGAAGGAATCATAATTTTCCCGCATGGCCGAGCAGGCACCGTAAATGGCAGTCAGGGGGGTGCGCAGATCGTGGGATACTGCCCGGAGCAGATTGCCCCGCATCCGTTCGGTTTCCGCTTCGGCCTTCAGTTTTTCCTGGCGCTTCAGCTGGGTGGTCAGGGTGCCGGTCATAATGGCCACCACCAGCATCACCACAGCGGAGGCAATGCACTCCGGAGAAATCAGGTCAAAAGCCCAGTAGGGGTAAGTAAAAGCAAAATTCACCGCCAGCACACTGACCAGGGAAGCGGCAATGCCCCAGAAATATCCCTGGGTGCGCCAGGAGACCAGAAACACCCCCAGCACAAAAATCATGGGAATCAGGCTCTGGGTATCAAACAGCTTCTGCAAAATAAGATTGACGAAGAAGGTGGCAATCAGTGTCAGCAAGGTAAAGATACCGTCGGAAAGTTTCAGGGGAAAAAACTGCATGGGATCACCTCGGAAGCTATTATACCAGCTTTTTTGAAAAAAGGCACCCGGCTGCAAAAATTTTGTCAAAAAAACCGGGTAAGGATACGGATAAGATTTTTTGCAAAAGGGAAAACCGGGATACAGAAATGGAGAAAAAATCTTGGGACTTTACCGAAAATATTTCACAAAAGCCAGAGAGAACAGAAGAAGAAAATTCTGTTTTCACCGACTTTTATCGGGAAAATCAGAACATGGCTTGCAATATTTACACAGTCATATAACCATATAACACAATAAAATAACAGTAAAACAAAGCCACATGAACCACAGTGACGGTTCTAGAAAATATTTGGACACATTATCCCGTTTGCCAGAATTTGGCGAGAAAATTTTGGTTGAAATCGCTAAAAAAGTATTGATTTTGATGGTTTCGTCAATTGACCCCCGGCGGGATTTCTGCTAAAATAAAGCCATCCAAAAACGAGAGGAGGAAGAACAATGAATTGGGCTGCAATCCTTTGGCTGGTGCTTCTGGTGATCTTTCTGATTGCGGAGGCGGCCACGGTAACAA
>CALXFP010000249.1 GCA_944387615.1 uncultured Oscillospiraceae bacterium
CTGCTGAAATCCCATTTCTATTCCAAGTCCATTGAGTACGACTATCACAGCCCGGATCTGAGCCGCCTGGAGGCGGTGTTTGCCCGGGGTGATCGCCGCTTGGGGCCTGTGCTGGAAACGGCGGTTGCCAGCGGTGCCAGACTGGATGGCTGGGATGAATATTTCAACTATGCCAAATGGTTTGATGCCTTCCAGAAGTGCGGCGTAGACCCGGATTTCTACACCGTTCGGGGTTATGATGAGGAAGAAATCCTCCCCTGGGATACCATCGATGTGGGCGTGACCAAGAAATTTCTGCGGCTGGAACGGAAACGGGCCTATGCAGGAACTGTCACACCGGACTGCCGCCATGGCTGCGCCGGATGCGGTGCCAATGGCCTGCTGAAGGAGGTGGCCTGCGATGCCTAGAGCATTGTTTGAGAAGGTGGGCAGCGCGGCTTACATTTCCCATCTGGACCTGATGCGCCTGTTCCAGCGCTCGTTCAAGCGTGCGGGACTTCCTCTGACCCATACCCATGGATTCAATCCCAGACCCTCCGTGTCCATTGCCCTGCCTATGAGTTTGGGAATGGAAAGCCGCTGCGAACTGCTGGACTTTGACCTGGAAGGGGAAACACTTTCCGGTGAGGAAATTCGCACCCGACTGAATGAAGCCATGATTGACGGCGTTCGGGTGCTGGAAGTATACGATAGCGGACGTAAGCTGAAAGAACTTTCCCTGATGGATTGCCGGCTGGTTCTGGAATATGATTCCGGTGTCCCGGAGAACGCTGGGGAAAAGATTCAGACCCTGTTTTCCCAGGAAGAAGTGGTGGTGGACAAGAAAGGAAAGCAGGGCCTCACTCCTCAGAACATTGCACCTTTGATTCGCAGTATGGAGATTTCCTCCAGTGAATCAGGGAAGCTGACGCTGCTGTGCCGGATTTGCTGCCAGAATCCATCTTTGAACCCCATGTTGCTTGGGACAGCCATAACCAAATATCTGCCGGAATGTGCCCCGGATTTTGTCCGCTGCTGCCGGTTGGAACTATACGATGCCGAAGAAACGGTATTCAGATAAGGAGAAATAGAAAATGGATGATATGATTTTGCTGGAAGAGTGCCCCATTTGCCGTGGAGCGGGTATGCTGATGCATGAGGGCGGCTGGTGCGTTCAGGTGGAATGTGCCGATTGCAGCGCTCACACGGTTTATGTGGAATACAACACGGAAGAAGAAAAAAAGGAAGCAGAGAAGTCTGTAGCTTATCTGTGGAACATGGGAAAGGTTGTTAGCAGTGAACGTGGCGAATGATATGGAAACCCGGGTTCGCAACCGCATTGCGGAAATCACCCGGGAAGTTCCCGGCAGCATCGGGGACATGATGCATTTTACGTTGTTGGAGTGTGATCCGGAGAAGGGCGACTATGTGATGTCCTGCGAGACTGCGCCCTGGATGCGCAATTTCGCCGGAACCCTGCATGGCGGTCTGTGCGCCACCATTCTGGACCAGGCCATGGGCTTCGTTTCCTACTGCCTGAAACCCGGCGAAGGTACTGCACCTACGGTACAGATGGAGATCGATTATCACCGCCCCCTCATGCCCGGTGAGAGCGTGATTGTCAAGGTACATGTGGTATCGGCAACCAGAAGCCTGATGAATCTGACAGCGGAAGCCACCCAGGCATCCCATCCGGAAAAGATTTGCCTGTCCGGCTCCGGAATCTATTTCTACAAACCGGCACAATAATTGAAAAAATGCAGGAAAATCCTCCACAAATCCGGAAAAACATCATTGGATTTGTGGAGGAAAAAATTTTTTGAAAAAAGAAAAATAATGCTTGCATTTTTCGGCAAAGTGTGCTAATATATCGGAGTCGTCGGGAGACGCAAGTAAATATCCGGGTGTGGCGAAGTTTGGTATCGCGCTTGAATGGGGTTCAAGAGGCCTCGAGTTCGAATCTCGACACTCGGACCAAAAACGGCTGAAATCGTAAGATTTCAGCCGTTTTTCTAACTTTTTAAGCCAAAAAGTCAGAGCGTACCGGAATCATACCAGAATGAACTCCCGGGGAAGTACTGTATTCATCTTGGAACCCATGGTTCTATATGGACAGAAGCAAAAATAATTTACGCTTTTTTCAGTGAAAGATACGATCAAGTTTGGCAACTGCGGAGACCTTCACCTCGTCCTGGACATGCAGATAATGCTCCGTCATGTCGATGTCCGCATGGCCGGACAGACTCTGAATGGTCTGAATGTCCACACCCATGGATTGCAGATGGGAGATGTAGGTGTGTCGGCAGCAATGCGGGGACAGTACCCGGACGTCGCCCACCTTCGCCAGTGCAATGGCAAACTGGCGGCGGAAGGTGCTGGGATTGCACAGCTCCGTTTTTTCGCCGTGCCAGATATAGGTGTGATCCGTCTTGCGAAAAGCCATGGCAACGTCTCGCAGGCCCTCCGGCACCGGGATGTTCCGGTAGCTGGTTTTGGTCTTGGGTGGGCCGATTTTGGGTGTTCCCTTGGACATTGTAATGGCTTGCCGGATTTGGATAGAAGAGCCATCTTTCGCAATGTGATGGGGCTGCAAGGC
This sequence comes from uncultured Oscillospiraceae bacterium, assembly GCA_944387615.1. Classification (GTDB taxonomy): domain Bacteria; phylum Bacillota; class Clostridia; order Oscillospirales; family Oscillospiraceae; genus Faecousia. Next base: position 2,576 of record CALXFP010000249.1, read on the forward strand.
CATGATCTCCTGGGTCCGCATACCGGTGCCCAACATGAGCCGGATGCTCATGCCCATCCGATCCATGGGCAGCCGCTCCAACATCCGCTGGATTTCCGCCGCAGTGAAGGAATCTTTTTTGGAAGGTTCCAGATCTGCGGTTTTGATTTTGTCGGCCACGGCAACGGGATTCTTGATGATCAGCTCATTGGCCTCCGCCTTCTTCATAATTTGGAACATCATACCCCGGATCTTGGAGATGTAGGATTTGGACTTGCCCGCTGCAACCATTTCTTTCAGGAATGCCTCCACATGGATGGCTTTGATGTCCTCCAGCCTGGTATCCCCAAAATGCTCCTTCAAAATTCGGATGGTGTAGGCGTAGCTGGCAAAGGTAGTGTCGCTGACCTGCCCCTGCATTCCTTCGTACCAGGTGTCAGCCCATTGGGAGAAGGGCATCACACGGCTCAAGTGGGGCTTGGCCCGGAGCTCGTCTTGAAACTGTTTCACTTTTTTGCGCAATTCTTGCTGTGTTCTAGCATAAAGACTTTTGATATTTCGGCGTCCATCCGGGTGATAACCCAGCATGATCTGCCATTCCCACAAACCGTTGGGGCGCTTTCGATAGGTGCCCTCACCGTGCAGGCGTCTTCTAGGCATTTTATTAACCTCCCATTTTTATAAATTCAGCGTATTGCTGTAGGCAGTAAACCGGCTGCCTGTTACCGGTTCTGCAAGTTCATCATACCATAACGGCAGCCGGTTCTCAAGGTTCTAGGCGACGGAATTCGTATTTTTCTCCATCCAGGTCATCAGCTTATCCTTTGGCACCACCATGCGCTTGCCGATTTTCAGGGTGGGGAAATCCTGACTGTGCATCAGGCTGTAGGCGTTGGCCCGGGAGATTCCCAGGACCTGGGCCAGCTGGGTGGCGTTCAGGGTGACAGGCAGCTGCTCGATGGATGTAAACATGGTTTTCATATGAGTCTCCTTTTCCTCTAAGTAATGATTGATTGTTCATGTTTTTGATTTCATTGGAAAACAGTCGGGGAGGGGAGTGTGTAGGAATTGGGAGAACAGGATCCCTAAGTGAGGAAAAATTTTTCCCCACTCAGGGCCTGTTGGGTGTTCCCCCAATCCCCGACGGCCTCCGGCTAGTGTTTTTAGAGAATGTTATCGTTCCCGCTCTCGTACCCGCTGTCCCTTTTCCTGGGCCTTCCGCGTCTCTTTCAATTCCCGGATGCGGGCTTTGATCTCCGCTTCTTCCTGCAATTTCTGGTACCAGAGGGACCGGAAATGCTCCGCCTTGGCAAGGTAGTCCTTGTTGTAGA